>NC_007948.1:0-317857 GCF_000013865.1 Polaromonas sp. JS666 | reverse complement strand
ATACAGGCGCAACTCCTGCGCAACGACATCGGGCGCTTCACGCACCAGGTCCGCAGGCGGATTGAACGGCGTGCCCCGCGTCAGTGCCTCCAGCCGCAAAGCCTTGGCCTGGTAAGACAGCTGGGCGGCGCGGCTTTCCTGCATGGTGGAGACAAAGCGTGTCGGGTCCACGCGCATCAGCAGCTGGCCGGCGTCGACGATCTGCCCCTCCCTGACGAGCAGGGCCTCCACGACACCGCCGTCAACACTCTGGATGATCTGCACCTGGCTGGTCGGCACCACGCGGGCCTCACCCCGGGTGACTTCATCGAGCTCGGCAAAGTAGGCCCAGATCACCAGCAGAACCAGGACGCCGGCGGCCAGGCGCAGCAGCCGCCTGGCGCGCAGGGGTTCCTGCTGCAGGCGGGCCCAGTCGGCATCACCGGCCCAGTCGAGCGAGTCCTGCTCCTCCACCGGCGTGAGCCGCTTGACCAGCGGATCGAAAGCCCTCGGGCTGGATTCTGCCGACCGGTTGACCCAGCTGCCCAGACGTTCAAAAGCTTTTTCGCTAAGCCAGGCCATCACGCAGCCTTTCCAATGCGCCCCTGGCGCAGTGCAGTGACCACCTGGTCCTTGGGTCCGTCCGCGACGATGCGGCCGCCGTCCATGACAATGATGCGATCCGCCAGCTCCAGCACCGAGGTGCGGTGGCTGATCAGCAGCACGGTCTTGCCGACCGAAAACTCCTTCAGGCGGCGCTTGATGTCTTCTTCGCTGGAGTAGTCCATCGACGAGGTGGGCTCGTCCAGCAACAGGATGGGGGGGTCGTTGATGACCGCACGCGCGATGGCCACGCCCTGGCGCTGCCCGCCAGACAGCGACTCGCCGCGCTCGCCGACCAGCATGTCGAAGCCCTGCGGATGCTGGTTCACCAGCCCGATGATGCCGCCGATTTCGGCCGCCTTCACGATGTCGGCATCTTCTGCCAGCGGGGAGCCCAGGGTGATGTTGTCCCTCAGGCTGCCGTAGAACAGCATCACGTCCTGCTGCACGTAGCCAATCTGGCGCCGCAGTTCGGCGGGGTCGAGCTGGCGCAGGTCAACGCCATCGACCAACACAGCCCCGGCCGTAGGCCGGTACAGGCCCAGAATGAGTTTTTCCAGCGTGGTCTTGCCCGAGCCGATGCGCCCCAGGATGGCCACCTTTTCCCCCGGCTTGATGCTGAACGTCAGGTTGCGCAGTGACGGCGTATCCTGGCCCGGGTAGTTGAAGCTCACATCGCGAAAGTCGATGGCTCCCTTGAGGTGGCCACGGCTGATGAAGGTGGTGTCGTCGGGGCGCTCCACGTCGCGCGCCATCATTTCATTGAGTGACGTCAACGCGGTGGCGGCCGTGTGGTACTGGACCAGCAGGCCCGCCACCTGCCCCACCGGCGCCATGGCGCGCGAGGCCAGCATGGTGCAGGCAATCAGGCCACCGACGGTCAGCTCGCGCTCGGCAATCACGTAGACGCCGATGATGACGATGACCAGGCTGATGAGTTGCTGCACAAATGCCGAGGTATTGCTGGAGGTGGACGACAGCAAACGCAACTGCGCGCCCACCCGCGCCAGCAGCGCCGCGCTTTTTTCCCATTTGTGCTGGATGGCTGACTCGGCGCCCAGCGCCTTGAGGGTTTCGAAGCCCACCAGGCCTTCGATCAGTGTGGCGTTGCGCTGCGCGGCCGCGCGGTAGGTGGTTTCTGCCAGTTCGTGCATCCGCCCCTGCACAGCCAGCGCGTACAGCAGCATGATGAGCGCGCCCACGCCAAGGGGAATCAGCATGGGCCAGGAGATCCAGCCAATCACGATCATGAAAATGAGCGCGAACGGCAGGTCAATGAAGGCCACCACGGTGGCCGAGCCGATGAAATCGCGCACAGACTCAAACGCCCGCAGGTTGGAGGCAAACGAGCCGGCGGAAACCGGCCGCTGCTCCATGCGCATGCCGAGCACACGCTCCATGATGAAGGCCGACAACTTGACATCGGCGCGGCTGCTGGCGAGGTCGACAAACCGGCTGCGCAGCGTGCGCAGCACCAGGTCGCTCACCAGCATCAGCATCAGCCCGATGGCCAGCACCCACAGGGTTTCAAACGCGTGGTTGGGCACCACCCGGTCGTACACATTCATGACGAACAGGGGCAGGCCGAGCGCAAACAGGTTGGCCAGCAAGGCGGCCAGCAGCACGTCGCGGTAGAGCGGCCGGCTCTCGGCCATGACGCTCCAGAACCAGTGGCCATGACGGCCGGCGCGCACTTCGGGGGCGCGTGCGTCAAAGCGCAGGCTGGGCCGTACATAGATGGAGACGCCCGTGTAATCTGCCTGCAGATTCGCCAGGGGAACCATCACGGGCGCATCGCCGAGCTCGGGATAGACCATGCGGGCGGCGCTGCGGTCTTCATTGAAGCCCAGCAGCACGCACGCCTTCTGGCCATGCAGCAGCACAATGGCGGGCAGCAAGGCATCCTTGAGCCGGTCGAGGTTTTTTCGGACCAGCTGGCTGCTGAGCCGGGCCCGCCGGGCCGCGCGGACAAACAGGCTGGGCGTCAGGCGCTGGTGTTCGGCCGGAAGACCCGCCATGATGGCGTCCCGCGTCAAAACTTCGCCATGGGCCCGCGCGACAATCAGCAAGCAAGCGAGCAACTCATCGTGCGCGGAAAGCACCGCGGCCGATTTTCCATCTCCTGAGATCTGACCAATGGACATTTGTCCTCCCGCTCACCGACACACCTAGTTCCAGTTTCAGTGTAACAAGATATGTCTGAAGCATCCAGAGTCGTGATCCCTTGGAACAAGGTGGCCAGGAGCCCTCGGGCTTGGTGCGTGGAAAGCGAAAATCGCCTCTGAAAAGGGCAGTTTTTGCCGGATTTGTAGACCCGGTTTCGTAGCCTCGCCATGGGGCAAAAAAACGGGGAAAACGGGAATATTACCGCTGCGGTCGATTTTCAACCGGCGATCCCCCGGCCCGACCGGCTAGGCGTTGGCTGGCACAGGCGATGGCATGGGCGCTGAGGCAGGGTTTATCAGGGCGGCCGGATCCTCGGCATCCAGCACCTGCGCGGCCCAGACGCTGAGCTTGCCGGCATCAGCCCGCAAAATTTGCTGCTTGACCGCCAGGATGCGCGACGGATGCATGGAAAAGCTGCGCAATCCCAGCCCCAGCAGCAGCCGCGTCATGCTCACATCGCCAGCCATTTCCCCGCACACGCTGACCCCTTTGCCCTGCGCATTGCATTCGGCGATCGTGTCGGCCACCAGACGCAGCACCGCCGGATGGCAAGGGTCGTACAAATGCGCCACGGACTCGTCCGCCCGGTCAATCGCCAGTGTGTACTGGATGAGGTCATTGGTGCCTATGGACAGAAAGTCGAAGTATTTGAGGAAAAGCTTGAGCGAGAGCGCAGCCGCCGGAATTTCGATCATGGCGCCCAGACGCACCGGGCCATAGGGCGTGCCCTTGTTGTCCAGCGTGGCGCGTGCGTGATCAATCATCGCCATGGTCTGGCGAATCTCGGTGCCGTGGGCCAGCATGGGCACCAGCAAATTGACCTGGCCATGCGCCGCCGCGCGCAGGATGGCACGCAGCTGCGTCAAAAACATCGGCGGGTCGGCCAGGCTCCAGCGGATGGCGCGCAGGCCCAGCGCCGGATTGAGGTGGCTGTCCTGCGCCTTGTCGATCCGGTCCAGCGGTTTGTCCGAGCCCACATCAACGGTGCGAATGGTCACCGGCAGGCCGTGCATGCCCTCAACAGCTTTGCGGTAAGCCTGGTACTGCTCCTCCTCATCGGGGAGGTCGCCACTGCGCCCCATGAACAGGAACTCGCTGCGGAACAGCCCGACGCCGACGGCACCCGCATTGACCGCGCCCACGGTGTCCTCGGGCATTTCAATATTGGCCAGCAGCTCCACCCTCTGTCCGTCTATCGTCACGGCGGGGGTGTGCTTGAGCCGGTTCAGCCGCTCGCGCTCCAGCTCACCCTGGCGCTGCTTGAAACCGTACTCGGCCAGGATGATGGGTGAAGGGTCGACAATCAGCACACCGGCGTCGCCGTCGATGATGACCCAGTCGTCCTGCTCGATCAGCTGGCTGGCGCTGCGCGCGCCCACCACCGCCGGGATGTCCATGCTGCGCGCCACGATCGCCGTGTGCGAGGTCTTGCCGCCAACGTCGGTCGCAAAACCGGCAAACAGGCTCTTCTTGAACTGCAGCATGTCGGCCGGGGAGATGTCGTGCGCGATCAGCACCAGGGGCACATCCATGGTGTCGTCCAGCAGCAGCCCCTGCGAGAGCTTGCGGCCGGCGCCGGCAGGCCCCACCGGCTGCACCGGTGAGGCCACGCCTTTCATGTACCGCAGGATGCGTTCCACCACCTGCTCCAGGTCGGCCTTGCGCTCACGCAGGTACTCGTCTTCCATGTCATCGAACTGGCGGGCAATGATTTCGTACTGCGTGGCCAATGCCCACTCGGCGTTGTAATGGCGTTCGGTGATCCAGTGCTTCACGCCGCTGATCAGCTGCTCGTCCTGCAGCAGCATCAGGTGAACGTCCAGCAGGGCAGCCAGTTCGTGCGGCGCATCCGGCGGCAGCTCCTGCTGCAGGCGGGTAATTTCTTCCGCCACGGCATTGCGGGCCACCCGGGCGCGCGTGATCTCTTCAACGACCCTGGCGGGGTCGACGAAGTAGTGCGCCACATCGGCACGGCTGGACGCCACGAGCACGGCACGGCCAATCGCAATACCCCGCGAGACCGCCAGACCGTGGACTGAGAACGTCATTCAAATTCCCCTATTCCAATTAACAGATGCCATGCTCAATACGTCAATACGTGTGGCAGGCACGAAGAAGGGCAACATCATTTTCCGCGGGGCAGCCCCAGCGAAGGTCAGCACCCGGAAGGCGGGTGACGACTCGCAGCAAGCAGCCCTTGGGGGGCACATGCTCATTCCCCTTCGCCGAACTTGTCGGCAATGAGCGCCAGAATGGCATCCATCGCAGCCTGTTCCTGATCTCCGTTGGTTTCAACCTCCACAACGCTTCCCAGCCCGGCCGCGAGCATCATCACCCCCATGATGCTCTTGGCGTTGACTCGGCGCTCGCCCCGGCTCATCCAGACCTCACAGGGAAAGCTGCCGGCGAGTTTGGTGAGTTTTGCGGATGCCCGGGCATGCAGCCCCAGCTTATTGTTGATGTTCGTGCTGGTCTTGATCATGAGTTCTGCGTACCTGATTTTGCGGCGCGGTGATGGCCACCTGCATCACCCCCTGTGTGGCGCCGACCAGCGCGCGCGCCACCAGTGCATCGAGCGACTCGTGCCGATACGACACGGTTCGCAGCAGCATGGGCAAATTCACGCCAGTGATCAGCTTGGAATGGACGCCATCGACCAGTTTTTGCGCCACATTGCAGGGGGTGGCGCCAAAAACATCCACCAGCACCAGGACGTGCGAGGTGCCCAGCTGCTCCAGCATGACGCGCGCCTGGGCCAGTGTTTCTTCGGGCGGCATGTTGGGCTGCACATCCAGCGCCGCAACGCCCGCTGCGTTGTCGGGAAACACATGCAGCATGCAGTGGCGCAGGGCGGAAGCCAGCGGGGCATGGGCGATGATGAAAATGCCGTTCATTGCGGTGAATTATCAGCGTTCACACTGAGGAAATACCCATATGAGGCGATACAGCAACATAAAAACACGCCCATGGCCGCCTGAAAGCTGGCCACTTCGGTCAGCCCGGCGGCCCTGAATGCGTCGACAGCCAGCCCAATGCCCCATTGCACCACAAACACGCCGCCAAAGATCATCAGGTTGTAGGCCGACATGGCGCGCCCGGCCAGTGAAGGGCTGAACGCCATGCCCACCGCCGGCTGGGCCAGGCCCAGGGCGCTGGAACTCATGCAAAAAAGAGCCCAGCCCAGCCACCCGGTGGCGCTGCCGGCGAAGATGTTGGCGGCCAGCACCAGCAGGCTGACGGGCACGCCCCAGCCGATCAGCCGGTTGGCGCTCCAGCCTCGTCCGACCAGCCAGGGGTTGACCATGCCCCAGGCCCAGAAAGTCACCAGCATGGCGGCGTTGATGTAGAAAAGACCGGTGGCCGCTTCCAGCGGGGTATAGCCCGCCACCTTGACCATCCACGGGCCGGCCCACAGCGTCTGCACGGCCACCAGGCCGCCGTAATTGAAGAAAGCCAGCGGCGACATTTTCTGGAAATACCGGCTGCGCCAGACCATTGCGTAGCTTGCCTCTGCGCCCGCCGTCCCGGGAGCTCCGGGGGTTGCGTCGGCATTCTTCTGCCATGCAGGCACCACCCAGGCGATCACGCCCATCGACAGCAAAATCATCGCCGCCAGAATCCAGAACAGCGGACGCCAGCCCGTCAACGGCATCAGCCATTGCACCGGCAGGGTGGAAGCCAGCATGCCGAGCGAGCCCGTCATCAGCATCCAGGAATTGGCGCGCAAAACGGCAGGCCCGTCAAACCAGCGGCGATAGCCCGTCAGAGGGGCCATCAGACAGGCGCTGACGCCCATGCCCACCAGCACGCGGGCGGCAAGCAGCCAGGCAAAGGTACCCGCCAGCGAAAACGCCAGGCAACCCAGCACGGCCAGGCTCAGGAAACACAGGATCACCCGCTTGGGGCCATGGCGGTCCAGCCAGGCTCCCAGCGGCAACTGAGTGGACGCAAACCCCAGGAAATAGCCCGCCCCCAGCAGCCCCAAGTCACGTGCCTGCAGGGCAAAGTCCTGACTCAACACGGGCGACAGCGTGGCCGTGATGGCCCGCACCAGCGCAGAACAGAAATAGGCAGCCGCAAAGGCCAGGAACACGATGGCGGCGGTTTTCCTGTCCAGCGGGAGAGACGAGGCCGGGCAAGCTGTTGCCACCGGCATCGCTGGCGAGGCGTTCTGGGCCTTTGTCATAAAGCAGGGGGTCTCGTCCGCATCTTTACGTCTTTATCTTATGGACTTGTGTTTAGGAATGTGCGCGTGGGGATGCGTGTTTGGGGCGTGTGTCGGATTTATTCGAACTTGAGGCTTGCGAAAAAAGTCTCGGCCACTTCGACCGCCTGGGGCGCTGCGTCCCGCTTGGTTGCCCCCGCATACATCACCACCTGAAAGACCTGCGATCCCTGGGCGAAGTAGGCGGCCCGGCCCATCACGGCCGTTCCGTCAGCGCGCTGCCCCTGGGCGCTCACCAGCAGGGGTGCGGGCTCCGCCGATGCGCCGGGAAGCTTGAGCGGCACAACCTGTGTGCCCCCCGGCCCGGGGCCGGCAGCCCGCGGCCCGGCTTTCATGTTGGCCAGTGTCAGGCTCTGCCACTGGGCCAGAACGGGGCCAACCTTGGCCGCATCCCCCAGGTCGGCCACTGCCACGGCAAAAGTCGCGCCGCCGGCATCGCAGCCCAGCATGGCCAGCACGGTCGGCTGGCCGCCCAGCGGCACGGTTTTTTGCGCCTTGTCCGGCTTGCAGGGCAACAACAGGCTGAGGCGGGTGTTGTCGGGGCGTACCTCGCGCCAGTTGAAGGCGGGGCTGCAGGCCGTGAGGGCCAGCGCCAGCAACGCCGTCATGGCAACAATTGAAAAGGTCCGGGTCTGTCGTGGCATCAGGCGCTCTCAGCTCTCTTGGGTCAGGTCGTGGTGGGAGGTAGGTCAGCAAGCATCGCACTTTACAGCCATTCGCGCGCCATCCTGGGGCCGGGCGGTGGGTGGCCTCGGCCATACGGGCGGGTCAATGCACCACTATGGCACCAATACAGGGCCTGTTTTTGCACCAATCTGGGCACGATGCTTGCTATTAGGAGTGCATGGTTGAAGACACCCTCCTGCCCGACATGCGTGGCCTCGCTCTTGGGCAAGCCGTGCCGGCCCACCTTCCGGCCGCCGGGCAGGTGGTCTGGCGCGACAAGCTCTCGCAGTTGCTGGAATCCACCGGAGAAGGGATTTTTGGCATCGACATGGACGGCCGCTGTACCTTCATCAACCGGGCCGGGGCCGAACAGCTGGGCTGGCTGCCTGCCGAGGTGCTGGGCCACAACATGCACGAACTGGCGCACCACTCCCATGCCGGCGGCGCGCACTACCCCGAGCATCTGTGCCCCATCTTCAACGCCTTCCGCAAGGCCCTGCCCTGCCGCATTGACACCGAGCTGTTCTGGCGCAAAAACGGCAGTGCGTTTGCGGTGGAATATTCCTCCTACCCGATCGTCGAAGGCGGCGTGGTCCAGGGCGCAGTCGTCACGTTCGTGGACATCTCGGCGCGGCGGCAGGCGGAAGACGCGCTGCGGCAGGCCCATGCCGTACTGGAGCAGCGCGTCAGTGAGCGCACCCAGGCTTTGTCGGAAGCCCTGGAGCAGCTGCGCGAACTCACGGCCTACACCCACAGCGTGCGCGAAGACGAGCGCACCCGCATCGCACGCGAGGTGCATGACGAGCTGGGCAGCCTGCTGGTCGCGCTGAAGATGGACGTGGGCTGGCTCGACAAGCGCCTGGGCGAGCAACAGCAGCGCAGCCTGGACGAAGCCCAGTCCATGCGCGAGCGCATGCGCAGCAAATGCCAGAACATGGGCCGCCTGATTGAGGCCGCCGTCGACAACGTGGGCCGCATCATCACCGACCTGCGCCCCAGCATTCTGGACCACCAGGGCCTGTGGGCCGCGCTGGACTGGCAGGCGCATGAATTCGTGCTGTCTGCCGAACTGGCCCTGGACTGGCAGATGGACGTGGCCGGCGCCGCGCCGCTGCCGGAGCAGGCGGCCATCGGCATCTTCCGCATCTTCCAGGAAATGCTCAGCAATGTGGGCCGCCACGCGCAGGCCAGCCGCGTCGCCATCACCATCCAGGCCACGCCCCGGGACATCAGCATCGCGGTGCGGGACAACGGCAAGGGTGCCGAGGCCGCCGCCTTTGAAGCGGCCAACGCGTACGGCGTGATGGGCATGCGCGAGCGGGCGCGCCACCTCGGCGGCACGCTGGACATCTCAAGCCAGATCGGCCATGGCGCCCTGTTTAACCTCCGCATTCCGCTCTCAAATCAGTAACCTTAACAAAGCTGCTTGCCCACCATGAACACCGTGAAAATCCTGATCGGCGACGACCACCGCATCGTGCGCGAAGGCCTGAAACAGGTGCTGGCCGATGCGCCCGAGATCGAAGTGGTGGCCGAAGCGGAAACCGGCCCGGACATCCTGCAGCGCGTCGATGCCTTGGGCGGTGACAGCGGCCTGGATGCGGTGCTGCTCGATATTGCGCTGCCCGAGCGCGACGGCCTGGACGTGTTGCAGGCACTGAAGAAAAGCTGGCCCCGGCTGGCGGTGCTGATGCTCAGCACCTACCCGGAAAAGCAGTACGCGGTGCGCTGCATCAAGCTGGGCGCCGCGGGTTACCTGAACAAAAGCGCCCATCCCGACGACATGATTGCCGCGGTGCGCAAGGTAGCCACCGGCGGCGTCTATGTGTCGGCCATTGCCGCCGAGGCGCTGGCCAGCGCCGTCGGCAACAGCGCCACCAAAACCGGTGGCGGTGGTGGCACCGAGTCGCTGTCGCACCGCGAGCACCAGGTGTTCCGCCTGCTCACGGCCGGCAAGTCCGTGGGCGAAATTGGTGCACAGCTGAATCTGGCACCCAACACCGTCAGCACTTACCGTGCGCGCATCCTTGAAAAAACCGGCACCCGCAATGACGTGGAGCTGGCTTTGTATGCCGAGCGCCACGCCAAAACCGCCCATTTGTAGGGGCGGCCCTACACGGCCTCGAAGACTGCACCGCGTTTTGCGGGTGCAGCAGGCCAAACCACCCCGATGGGCCCGGCCCTTGCATGGAGCTTGGCATCTTTACCAAAGGGGAACCCGATGTCCAATCGCTTCGATGCCTATGATGCCGACCGACCACTGATGCTGCGCTGCGCCTGCGGACAGGACCATGCACCGGGCGAACATGACGCGGCAGCGGCCAGCGCGCAGGAGCTGTCGCACAGCTTCATGGAGGCCAGCCTGGTCAAGGCGCTGTTCCCGGTCGACAGCGTACGTCGCAGCTTCCTGCGGGCGGTGGGCGCCAACACCGCGCGCGCGGCGATTGCCTCCGTCTTTCCCATGGGTGCGCTGCAGGCGATGGCGCAGGACCGCGGCCCGCTGGAAAAGAAAGACCTCAAGATCGGCTTCATCGCCATCACCTGCGCCAGCCCGCTGATCATGGCCGACCCGCTGGGCTTCTATAAAAAAGAAGGCCTCCACGTCCAGCTCAACAAGACCGCCGGCTGGGCGTTGATTCGCGACAAGATGATCAACAAGGAGCATGACGCGTCGCACTTCCTGTCGCCCATGCCGCTGGCCATGACCATGGGCCTCGGGTCCAACCAGGTCAACATGAATGTAGCGAGCATCCAGAACACCAACGGCCAGGCCATCACCCTGCACGTCAAGCACAAGAACAACCGCGACCCGAAGAACTGGAAAGGCTTCAAGTTCGCGATTCCGTTCGAGTACAGCATGCACAACTTTTTGCTGCGCTATTACCTGGCCGAGAACGGGCTGAACCCCGACACCGACGTGCAGCTGCGCGTGGTGCCGCCGCCGGAGATGGTGGCCAACCTGCGCGCCGGCAACATCGACGGCTTCCTCGGCCCCGACCCTTTCAACCAGCGCGCGGTCTACGACGAAGTGGGCTTCATCCACATCCTGTCCAAGGACATCTGGGACGGCCACCCCTGCTGCGCCTTTGGCGTGAGCGACGAGTTCATCCAGAAAAATCCCAACACCTTTGCGGCCCTCTACCGCGCGGTGCTGGGCGCCTCCTTCATGGCCAGCCAGCCCAAGGACCGCGACCTGATTGCCAAGGTGATCGCGCCGACGCAATACCTCAACCAGCCCGAGGCGGTGCTGCAGCAGGTGCTGACCGGCAAGTTTGCCGATGGCCTGGGCAACATCAAAAATGTGCCCGATCGTGCCAACTTCGACCCGGTGCCGTGGCAAAGCATGGCGGTCTGGATGCTGACCCAGATGAAACGCTGGGGCTATGTGAAGGGCGACGTCAACTACCGGCAGATTGCCGAAAAGGTGTTCCTGCTGACCGAAGCCAAGAAACAGATGTCGCTCGCCGGCTTCAAGCCGCCGGAAGGTGCCTACAAAAAGTTCAAGGTCATGGGCAAGGAGTTTGACCCCGCCAAGCCCGAGGACTATGTGAAGAGCTTTGCCATCAATAAGCTATGAGCCCCCACGGTCACTCACTTCGTGTAGTTCCCTGCCCCCTCAAGGGGCCGCTGCGCCTGCGGCCCGGCAAAGCCGGTTCCGCGGCCCCTGCTTGGTTCTCATTGAAATCCCACGCTCGCTCACTTCTTGTAGCTCCATGAAATCATTAAATCTCAAGGCGGGCCTGGTCTCGCTGCTCATCTTCCTGGCCTTCCTGGGCATCTGGTACACCGCCACGCTGCCTTCGCCCGGCACGCCCGTAGCCAGCACCGCGGGACTGAGCGCCGAACAGATCGAATACCAGAAGATGATGGGCAAGGACCCGGGCAGTACCAAGACCACCGGATTTCCGACGCTGGGCCAGATGGGCGCGGCGATCTGGAAGCAGGTCTCCAACCCGCTGTATGACAACGGCCCCAATGACAAGGGCATTTTGATCCAGCTCGGCCATTCGCTGGCGCGCGTGGGCCTGGGCTTTTTGCTGGCCTGCGCGGTGGCCGTGCCGCTAGGCTTTGTGATCGGCATGTCGCCCCTGCTGCGGCGTGCGTTTGACCCCTTCATCCAGGTGCTCAAGCCGATCTCGCCGCTGGCCTGGATGCCGCTGGCGCTTTACACCATCAAGGACTCGTCCATCTCGGGCATCTTTGTGATTTTCATCTGCTCGGTCTGGCCCATGCTGATCAACACGGCCTTTGGCGTGTCAGCCGTCAAGCGCGAGTGGCTCAATGTGGCCAGCACGCTGGAAGTCAGCCCGCTGCGCAAGGCCTTCCTGGTGATCCTGCCAGCGGCAGCGCCCACCATTTTTACCGGCATGCGCATTTCCATGGGCATCGCCTGGCTGGTGATTGTGGCCGCCGAGATGCTGGTGGGCGGCACCGGCATTGGCTACTTTGTCTGGAACGAGTGGAACAACCTGTCGCTGACCAACGTGATCTTTGCCATTCTCGTGATCGGCATCGTCGGCATGCTGCTGGACCTCAGCTTTGCCCAGTTGCAGAAGATGGTGACGTATGTGGAGTGAAGCCGCCATGCGCCCCGCCTTGCACACCGACACGACGGGCCTTCAGGGCCCTCACGCAGCACCCAGCCTCTCCCGGAAAGAACACAGCATGCAGGGATTCCTCAAAATAGAGGCTTTAAGCAAAGCCTTTGTCCCGGCCAAGCCGGTGTTTGCCAATGTCAGCTTCACCATCGACAAGGGCGAGTTCGTCTGCATCATCGGCCACTCGGGCTGCGGCAAGACCACCATCCTCAATGTGCTGGCCGGCCTGGACAGCGCCACTGCCGGCCACGTCTTCATGGACAACCGCGAGATTGCCGGGCCCAGCCTGGAGCGCGGCGTGGTGTTTCAAAGCCATGCCCTGATGCCCTGGCTCACGGTGCGCAAAAACATTGCGTTTGCGGTGGTGTCGCGCTGGCCCGACTGGAGCAAGGCCGAGGTCAACGCCCACGTCGAAAAGTTTGTGGCCATGGTGGGCCTGAGTGCCGCCATCGACAAAAAACCGTCGCAGCTCTCGGGCGGCATGAAGCAGCGCGTGGGCATTGCGCGCGCCTTCGCCATCCAGCCCAAGATGCTGCTGCTGGACGAACCCTTTGGCGCACTGGATGCGTTGACACGCGGCACGATCCAGGACGAGCTCATGACCATCGTGCGCGAAACGCACCAGACGGTGTTCATGATCACCCACGACGTGGACGAAGCCATCCTGCTGGCCGACCGCATTCTGCTGATGAGCAACGGCACGGAAAACGCGGAAGGCTATGCGCCCGGCCGCATCGCCGAGGAAGTGCAGAACCCGCTGCCGCGCGAACGCACCCGCGCCGGCTTGCACCATCTGCCGGGCTACTACGAGTTGCGCAACCACATCGTCGATTTTCTCGTCATGCGCGCCAAGGCGCATTGACGCCCGACCCGAACACCACCCTTCACAACCGCCTCAAAACCACTTCAAACACAGGAGCCATAGACATGAACCGCAACGACATCACCGAAAAAATCATCACCACCAAGGTTGCCAAGGGCATCACCTGGGAATCGGTCGCCAAAAAGGTGGGCCTCAGCAAGGAATGGGTCACCGCCGGCTGCCTGGGCCAGATGACCTTTGACGAGAAACAGGCCAAAGTCGTCGGCAAGATTTTTGGCCTAACAGCCGAGGAGCAAAAGTGGCTGCAGGTCGTGCCGTACAAGGGCTCGCTGCCAACGCCCGTGCCCACCGACCCGCTGATCTACCGCTGGTACGAGATCGTCAGCGTCTATGGCACCACCATCAAGGAACTGATTCACGAAGAGTTCGGCGACGGCATCATGAGCGCCATCGACTTCAGCATGGACATCGTGCGCCAGCCCGACCCAAAGGGCGACCGTGTCAACGTGGTGCTGTCGGGAAAGTTTTTGCCGTACAAGACCTATTGACCCTGTCAGCGGAGCCGCAGCCGGCGCGTTGCAATTTTCCGACGGGCCGCTCCCAAGAAAAATTAGCCCCCTCGGGGGCAGCGTTTGCACGCAGTGAAAAGCGTGGGGGCCAGTGAGCTAAAGCTTCGTGGGGTCACCAAGCGTCTTGTTGAGCCGCACCGCTTCTTTGGCGAGGCGGCGCGACAGGGCAGCGTTGACTTCATCGCCTTCGCGCAGTTCTCTGGTGGCCATTTCGTACTTGCCGCCGGGCTTTAAAAGCAGGTCCATGCCTGCGAGGCGCTTTCCTCGCCAAAAACCGAACAGCACGCGACTCTCCTCGGCGCGGATGAGCAGCACAGGCCCGTTTGACAGGTAAACCAGGTGGCTCCACTTGATGACTTCAGCCAGCGTGCCGCTGCCCAGGACGGCCGCCCGCAATTGCTCCACCGTGGCGCGCTGCCAGCCGGACAGGGCGGCAACATATGCGTCAGGGCTTGTGGCGGGAATAGTCTTCTTCATCATGGCAAGTTTTCGCGTCGTGTTCGTGGATTTTGAGCATCTTATGTCGATGTCGCCCGTTGGGCATGTAATTGCAAAATGGCGGCATGACGCTTTACGAGCGCCGGTGAGCGATTCGGATTATTATCAAAATGACGTGGGGCGGTAGCTCAGCTGGGAGAGCGCTGCGTTCGCAATGCAGAGGTCGTGAGTTCGATCCTCATCCGCTCCACCAATATTTGAAATCCAACCCTTATCGGTTGGGATTTTTTTCCCAAAGCGCCAGTGTTGGCGCGGATTTCGGGCTTTGCCTCGCGAGCGCTGTCCCTGCGAACCCCGCATCTCTACCCCTCCGACGCCTCTCTGTTCTCCGTTTTCTCCGGTGGTCTCGCGAGCGTTCTTGAGGCCAGTTCCTTTGCTGGTGCGGGTTTAGAGGCGTCCGGGTTGTAGTTGGGAGCTGCTGTAGCGGAGGCGACCAGAGCGCGAAGACGAGAAAACGTTCGATGCTGCCCCCTGTTCGGTTCCTTGCCTTCAGGGTTCCACCAATTGGTCTAGCAAGCGATCCAGCGCATGCTGATATTGTTCTCGCACGGATTCGGCCTGCTTCTGATCACCTCGGGCCGTGGTGAGGGCCAGACCACTGCCATGTGCATGGTCAACCAGAACGTCGCGCCAAAGGATGTGCTCGGCCGTGATCTCTGCCAGCAGCGAGGTCAGGCGGTCGGTGATCTGGCGGCTCACCCCGGCAAACGCCTCCGGTTCGGCAAAGATAGCCAGCGTTAGCTGCGGATGCCTCCCGACGGCGTTGTGATAGCGGGTCAGAATCGCCCGAATTTCCGCCCGATGGTCTGCTGGCCTGCCTGTTGTCTCCAGCACCTCGGCATACACCCGGTCCGATAGCGCCCGCAGCAACCCGGTGCGATCTTCCACGTGGTGATAAAGACTCATCGGAGTGACGCCCAGCCGAGTGGCAAGCGCGCGCATTGTCAACCCTTGCCCCCCACCTTCATCCAACAGAGTCAGCGCGGCGGTCAGGATGTCGTCGCGCTCCACTCCCTTCCCTCGGGCTGGACGACCACGCGGTCGGGTCATGGGACCAGCCGATAGGTGGATTGCACCAGACCTGAAGGGAAGCTGCGGCTAGATACCAGTGCCAGATCAATGTCCTGCGGCAGTGGCCCAAACAGCGGCCGTCCAGACCCAATCAGAACAGGAACAGTTGTAATTACCATGTCATTGATCAGCCCATCGCGCAGGAACGACTGCACCAGCCGCCCGCCATCGACATAAACCCGGTGCACGTTTTGCCGAGTCAGTTCCTCCAACGCGTCCTTTGGCGCGAGATTGGAGAAGCGGACCTTTCCTTTCAGCGCCTCGGGCACCAGCGTGCCGGCAAGTTGTTTAGACAGCACGAGGATGGGTCGGTCGTAGGGCCACTTGTCGAAGGTCACAACCTTTTCATAGCTCCCCCGACCCATCACGATCATGTCTTTGTCGGCGATGAAATCTGAGTAGCCGTGATCCTCGGTTGGGTCATCGCGCTGCAGAAGCCAGCCGATGTCGCCATCGGGCCGAGCGATGAAGCCATCCAAACTGATGGCGATGAATACATGTGTGGTGATCATTGGATGCTCATTATTTATACAGTGTATATATTTTCATCCGAACACGACCCGAACACAAGGCTCCCCAGCACTTCAAGCGCCGACCACGCTCATCTGACAGGCTGCCTTCGCTGCCCTGCTCCACGACGGCCGGTGTCGCCTCAGTCGAGCACCCGCATCCGGTCGCTCCACCAGTTTTCCCCCGCGCCACGCGAGGCTCCGGCCGGTTCTGCGTTATTGCGTGGTGCTCACAAGGGCGCCGCGCATTCCGACCCTCTCGATCGCCGCCTTGACCAGCCCCTCTGACTTTGCGTTCTCAATGAATTTGCGCGCATAGGTCACGCCGGGGTCCCGTCCCTTCGGCATCGCCATGGCGTGCGGATCGATGCCAGGCCGACCGTCGAGAACCCGGGAACCAGGCAACTCCTTCGACAATTCGAACAGGATGGGCTTGATGCTGCCCATGACGTCTGCCCTCCCGGATTTCAGCAGATCCAATGTGCCAGGATTGCTTGATGCCCGGACCAGCACGGTATTTTTTAGCAGCGGTGAAAAGAAGACATCCGGGCCGGACCTCTCCTGCAAGGCCACTCGAACGCCGGGGCGATCCACATCAGCCATGGTTGAGATGGAAGAACCGCCGGGGACGAGGTAGCCGAATTCGACTTCCAGGTGCGTCGGGGCGAAATCGAAATCCTTCGCGCGCCCGGGCGTGACCCCGATGAATGTGACGTCCCAATGGCCGGCTTTTCCGCTGTCGAGAAGGGCCGGGATCGACGGGTAAATGATCGGATCAAACGGAACCCCCATGCGCCGGGCCAACTCTTTTCCGAGGTCAAATCCCACCCCTTTCATCTCACCCGACACGGCATCCTTGATCACGTGTGTGGGGCTGCCAAGCAAGAGCCCAACGCGAAGCTTGCCGGTCGGAGCCAAAGCCTGTCGCGCTTGCGCTGTGGGGGCGGTACTGATGCCCGCACAGCCCGCCAGCACCAGCCCAAGTATCCCGGTCATCAGCCAATGAATCGTTCGCATGGCGTTCTCCTTTGAAGTTACGGTTGCTCTCTGGCGCCAATACTGTTCAGTCAAGTTATTCACCCTGAATCGGAATGACCAACACCTTGACTTGTCATTGCGGGCCCGACCCGCAATCCATGGACCCCGGATCGGGCCTGCCCCGGACTTGATCCGGGGTCCTGGATGACAAACCAGGGGCAAGGGCTTAACTGAACCGTATTGTCTCTAGCGCCCAGCATGAGGGGCGCGCATGGAGTGAGCGTTCCTTCCTCTGTCCTTTACTGGTCGGCCTTCATGTTCGCCTGCTGCGCGATCTTGCGGTACTTGTCGATTTCCGCCTTCTGAAAGGCCGCCAGTTCTGATGGCGAATTGCCGATGGCCTCGCTGCCCTGCTCCGCCATGCGCGCCTTGTAGTCGGGCGACTGCACGATGCGCGCGATTTCCGCGCTCAGCTTGTCAAGCACGTCTTTCGGCGTCGCGGCCGGCGCCCACACGGCGTTCCACTGGGTGATGTCGAATCCGGGCAGCGTCTCGGCGAGCGCCGGCACGTCCGGCAGCTGCGGCACGCGCTTTTGCGTCGTCACCGCCAGCGCGCGCAGCTTGCCGCTCTTGACATGCTGCATCGCCGGCAGCAGCGTAGCGAACCCGCTGGGTGAATGCCCGCCGAGCAGATCGATGATCAACGGGCCGGAGCCCTTGTACGGCACGTGCACGATATCGGTCTGGGTCAGCATCTTCAGCCACTCGCCGGCGAAGTGGTGGGGGGTACCGGCGCCGACCGAACCGAACTTCATCGATCCGGGCTTCGCTTTTGCGAGCGCAATGTATTCCTTCAACGAGGTGATGGGCACCGAAGGATGCACGACGAGCGCCATCGGGGTCACCGTCGCCAGCGTGATCGGCGCGAAGTCCCTGACCGGGTCATACGCCATCTTCGGGAAGAGCGCGACATTGAGAGCGACTTCCGCCGAGGCGCTGACCATGATGGTGTAGCCGTCGGGCGGCGCCTTGGCGACGATGTCCGCGCCTATCATGCCGCTCGCCCCGCCGTGGTTCTCGATGACGACCGGTTGGCCCCAGCGTTCGCTGAGCATCTGGGCGATCGGCCGCGCGGTGATGTCGGCGCCGCCGCCCGGCGGGTACGGCACGACGATGCGAATCGCCCTGTTCGGGTAGCTTTGCGCCAACGCCGTCGCGGCCGCAAGCGCAAGCAGGGCCGCGCAAATTCGATGGGTTGTAAGGGGTTTCATTTTCGTTCCTTGGTTGGAGTCAAACGAGCGCTTCAAGCGGACACCGCGGATCCGGCTTTGCCGGTCCGCTGGTGTCGCCCCCTCGAGGGGGAGGCACCGAAGGCGCTTCGGGGGTGGTTCATGTCAGGCAGTCCGGCGCCTCGCGCAGCACGCGACGCGCGAGGTAATTGAAGGTCGCAGCGATGTACTTGGGACTGCCGCGATAGCTACGGGCCTCGCGCGCGAGTTCCGGCTTCACCCGCCTGATCGGCCCCACCGCGCGCGCCATGAGTTGCAGCTTGGCCGCGCGCTCCACGTAGAACGCGAGCACCGCCGCCTCCTCGATCGTCTTCGCCGCGGTCAGCAGGCCGTGGTGCGCGAGCAGCACCGCCTGCTTGTCGCCCAGCGCGGCCGAAATTATCTCGCCCTCCTCGTCACCGATCGGCACGCCCGGCCACTCGGGCAGATAAGCGCAATTCTCGTAGAGCACGCAGGTGTCCATGTGCGACACGATGAGTTCCTCCGCGATCATCGACAGCGCCGAGGCGTACGGCGGATGGGTGTGCACGATCGCGTGGGTCTCGGGACGGGCGCGATAGATCCACAGATGGAATCGATTCGCGGGGTTGGCCATGCCCTCGCCCGCGAGGACGTTCAAGTCGTCGTCGATCAGCAGGATGTTGCTCTCGCGGGCCTCGTCGAAGCCAAGCCCGAAGCGCAGCGTCCAGTAGGTGCCGGGCTTCTCCCCGCGCGTCGAAACCTGGCCCGCGAGCGCGGATTCGTGCCCATCGCGATCAAGAATGCGGCACGCGAGCGCCACCTTCTGCTGCAGCGTCCAGCCGCTCACCTGCACGAATTTGTCCAGATCGGCGCGAAACTTCGCGTCGTACTCGGATTTCGGCCGGGCTACGATCTCGTTCACTGGTGACTCCTTTCTCTGGCAGACCCCGTATTCAGCTCACCCGGCCCCGACCGGACGAACGCGAACATCCCGGCTGCGCGAGGTCCGTCGCTCAGCGACGGCGACGATCGCCAGGGCCGCCACAACACGCATGAGGGTGAGCATCGCTGCGCTCGGGGTTAACGGCACTATGTCCAAGAGCCTGTTCGCGATTTATTTGAGGTCCCCAAATAAATCGCGAACAGGCTCTTAGCTTGGACCCATCCGGCTTCGTTCGCAAATGATCTTTCGGAACGCTTGCCATCGCCGGCCGTGAAGGCTCAAGCCGCGGCGAGATGCGCCAGCAGCTCCTCGATCGCAGGAATGCCGGCCGCACCCCGGTCGCACACCAGGTAGAGCTGCATGCGCGCCCAATCGTCGGTGAGCGGCAGCGCGCGCACCTGCAGGAGATCCTCGTACGGCAAAATGTTGGCCGCGGGCATGACCGCGATCCCGAGACCCGCCTGCACCATCGCGCGGATCGCCTCGTAACTCTGCACCTGCATGGTGAATTTCGGCTTGCGCGCGATGCGGGCTGCTGCTGCCAGGGCCCAGCCGCGGATGGCGGTGCCTTGCATCAGCGTGATCAGATCGAACTCGAGCGCGTCCGCGAATGAGAGCGCCCCGCGGCCGGCCAGCGGATGCGCCGCTGGCATGACCAGCATGAGAGGAATGCTGCGATAGGGAACGACGTGCAGCCGGTCGGTGGGCTGAAAGTGGCCGATGATGCCTATGTCGGCGCTGCCTTGCGCGACGCTTTCGATGATAGGCAGGCTCTGGCCTTCCCCGAGACGAATCTTCACCCCGGGCCGCCGCGCGAGGTGACTCGCGAGGTCCGCGGCCACAACGACGACGCCGGTCTGATTTGCCAACACCCGGATATCGGGCTGATCGTCCGCGGCAAGCGTGCTGACCGCCCCGGGAATTCGGTCGAGCGTCTTGATGACCTCGCGCGCGTGGCGGGCGAGCGCTTCGCCCGCCACGGTCGGGACGACTCCCGCGTGCTGGCGTACGAGTAGCGCGACTCCGAGCCCGGTCTCGAGGTCACCGATGCGTTTGCTCGCCGCCGAAGCGACGATGTGCTCGCACTCTGCGGCCCTTGCGATGCTGCCGTGCTCGATCGCGCTGACAAAGAGCCTTAGCGTGGTGAGGTCGAATCGCACGGATAGTAGGGTGTTGGAGCATTCGGGAGGAGAAGAAGCATACTACTACTCTCGCTGGCAACCCTCATCCCAACCTTCTCCCAAAGGGAGAAGGAGTAACAGCCAAAAAGCGCTTCCTCCGTTGAACTGAGCAGGCGACTTTCTCCCTCTCCCGCTGGGAGAGGGTTTGGGTGTGGGCTCGTCAGCCTTCATCAAGGCAAAATAGCAGGATGAACTCACTTGACGGCATCCGCATTCTCGACCTTTCCCGCGTGCTCGCGGGCCCCTGGTGTACCCAGACGCTGGCCGACCTGGGCGCCGACGTCATCAAGATCGAGCGTCCCGGCACCGGCGACGACACGCGAACCTGGGGTCCGCCGTTTTTGAAGGACGACCAGGGCACAGAGACGCAGGAGGCCGCCTACTACCTGGGCACCAACCGCAACAAGCGCTCGGTGACCTGCGACATTGCCCGGCCGGCCGGACAGGCGCTGATACGCGAACTGGCCGCGCATTGCGACGTCTTCGTCGAGAACTTCAAGGTCGGCGACATGGCGCGCTACGGCCTGGACTATGCCTCGCTCAAGGCCATCAACCCGCGCCTGGTGTACTGCTCGGTCACCGGCTTTGGCCAGACCGGCCCCTATGCCGAGCGCGCCGGCTACGATTACGCCATCCAGGGCATGGGCGGCCTGATGAGCGTAACCGGCGAGCGCGATGACATCGGCGGCGGCCCGCAAAAGGTCGGCGTGGCCGTGGCCGATTTGATGACCGGGATGTACGCCACGGTGGCCATCCTCGCCGCGCTCCGCCATGCCGAGAGAACCGGCGAAGGCCAGCAGGTCGACATGGCGCTGCTCGACACCCAGGTAGCCATGCTGGCCAACCTGAGCGCCAACTACCTGGTGAGCGGCAAGGCGCCGGGCCGCGCCGGCAATGCGCACCAGAACATCGTGCCCTACCAGGTGTTTGAGGTGGCGCCGGCTGCCGACGGCCACAAGGATCACCTGATTTTGGCCGTGGGCAACGATGGCCAGTACGCCAAGTTTTGCGCGGTGGCGGGTCACCCCGAACTGGCCAGTGACCCGCGCTACGCCAAAAACCAGGACCGCGTGCGCAACCGGGCGGTGCTGGTGCCGTTGCTGGAGGCCATCCTGAAAACACGCACCAAGGCCGACTGGCTGGCTGCGCTGGAAGCCGCCAAGGTGCCCTGCGGCGCCATCAACAACCTGGCCGAGGTGTTTGCCGACCCGCAGATCGAGGCGCGCCAGATGGTCACGCACTGGCAACACCCCGTCAAACAAGACCTGCGGCTGGTGTCCAGCCCCATCAAGCTCAGCGCGACGCCGGTGCGTTGCGACCTGCCGCCGCCGCTGCTGGGCCAGCACACGGAAGACGTGCTACGCGGTATGCTGAACTACTCGGACGCCCAACTGTCCGACCTGAAAAACAAGCAGGTGATCTGACAGGGGGCTGGTGTCTGGCAGCAGCTGACGGAGCTTGCCGCCATGAAAAAAGCCCTGCCGCGCGGCTGCGCGGCAGGGCTTGATATCCAGAAAAACCCGAACTTAGAAACGCCAGCCCAAGCCAACACCCACCAGCAGGGGGTCAACCTTGAACTCGCCCACGTTCCTGCCATTGAGCGACACATCCGTGCGGATGTAAACCTTCTTCACGTCGAAGTTGAGGTACATATTGCCGCTGAGCGGAATGTCCACACCGACTTGCAGCGCCGGGCCCCAGCTGTTGCGGTCAATATCAACGCCTGGAAGCAGGTTCACCGAGCTGAAACGCGTGTAGTTGATGCCGGCGCCGACATAAGGCTTGAAGCCATTCATGGGGAAGTGGTACTGGCCCAGCAGCGTGGGCGGCAGGTGCTTGAGCGTGCCGACATCAACGCCAAGGGCGCTGGAGCGCAGCGTGTGCTTCTGCGGCACCGTCACGACCAGCTCGACCGCCACGTTCTTGTTGAAGAAATAGCTGACGTCCACTTCGGGCATCCACTTGTTGTTCACCGAGAGACCCAGGCCGGTGCTGTCGCCATTGGAGCTGTCCAGATGCACGGCGCGGGCGCGTACCATCCACGGGCCTTCCGTGGCTTGCTGTGCAAGAGCGGCACCCGACAAAAGGGTGGACAGAACGGCGGCGGCGACGAGTTGTTTTTTCATGATGAGCAGCGAATGAAGAGCAGGGAACATTCCCTGGCTCTTATTGAATGCTTTCACCCTCGAAAGCAAGCTGATGTGGCTCAAACGTCTGTCATCCACCCCGCCGGCGCGTTCAATGCTTGAGGCAGATCAAATAATCCTGGCCTTGCCAGGGTGGAATCGTTGCCATTAAGCAACGATTCCACCCTTATCTCAAACCGCCGCCAATGCCTGTTCCATGTCAGCCAGCAGGTGGACATGGCGCTGCTGGACACCCAGGTCGCCATGCTGGCCAACGACCCGCGCTACGCCAAAAACCAGGACCGCGTGCGCAACCGGGCGGTGCTGGTGCCGCTGCTGGGCCAGCACACGGAAGACGTGCTAAGCGGTATGCTGAACTACTCCGACGAAAAGTTGTCTGAACTTGGAAGAAGCGAGGTGATCTGATGAGCCACAATTTTGTCTTCGTCCACGGCGCCTGGCATGGTGGCTGGTGTTGGCGCCGCGTTACCCAGGCCCTGCAACTCGACCACCACAAGGTCTACCCAGTGACACTGACCGGGCTGGGGGAACGTGCCCACCTGCTGTCGCCGTCGATCAACCTGGATACCCACATCGACGACGTGATCAGCGCGATCGAGGTGGAAGAACTCAGCGAGGTGATTCTGGCCGTGCACTCCTACGCCGGGATGATAGGTACGGCCGTGGCCGACCGCGTGCCCAAGCGGATCAAGCATCTGGTGTATGTCGATGCGGTGCTGCCCAAGCCCGGCGAAAGCTGGAGCAGCACGCAGTCAGCGGCCACGCAGCAGCAGCGCCTGACGGCGGCGCAGGCCTCGACCCGATTCAGCTTTCCGCCGCCCGACCCGGAGGTGTTTGGCCTGCATGACGCCGACCGCGAATGGGTCAAGCGCCGCCAGACACCGCACCCCGGCAACACCTACCAGGCGCCGCTGAATTTCGACATGCAGCGCGTCGCTGCCGTGCCGCGCACCTACGTGAGCTGCACCCAGCCGGCACTGGCCACGATTGACCCCAGCCGCCTGCGCGCCAGGGACCCGAAATTCTGGGACGGTGCCTGGCTGCCCAACTCGAAATTCGTCGAGATCCAGACCGGCCACGACCCGATGATCAGCGACCCGCATGCGCTGACGAAAATCCTGCTGGACTGCGCCGCTTGACGCCGCCGCGGCAAGCACAGCGGCGCCAGTTCTGTGCGGCGCTGGCAAGCAGTGTTGCGCTCCCGGCGCTGCTGCCGCTGCGCGCACTGGCCGCGGACACGGCTCTGCCCGTCCCCGCATCACTCCCCCGGATAGCGATGGCAGCCGCTGCCAAAGATCAACCCGTGGTGCTGCTGGTCAGCCTGCCCGGTTGCCCCTATTGCGAGCTGGTGCGGCGCAACTACCTGCTGCCCGCGCGCCAGGACATCGGCCTGCACGCCTGGCAGCTCAGCATCGCCGACCAGACGACACCGCTCATCGGGTTTGACGGCAAGGCCTCGACCGCCGCTGCGCAAATCAAGGCCTGGAAGGCGACGTTCACGCCAACGGTGCTGTTTCTGGGTGACAGCGGGCAGGAACTGGCCGAACGGCTCGTGGGTGTGGGCGTGCCTGATTTTTACGGGGCTTATCTGGAGCAGCGGCTGGCGGCTGCGCGCAAAACGCTGGCTGCGCGCGGGTAGCCGTGAGTCCATGCGTGAGCCAGTGAGTTCAGGCTTGCGTATTGAGGCTTGCACAAGTCCTGACCTTCCCCTACCTACCCGTTCGCCCTGAGGTATCGAAGAGCGCTTGAGGTTTGGCTGCCGCTGCCCGAACGGTGAACCGTCTTAGGTTACGCAAGTAACCCAACCATAAAAACATGCCAACGGCCCTCGCCAGCATTGTGCTGCAAGCGCCTCAACGGCACCGCTGGCGGGAACAAAGACTTTGCCAAATCTTCAGCAACGGTAGTAGCATGGATCCCAGACTTCTTTCGTTTGACGAGCTGATTCCCACCCCCGGAAAACCGTGCGCCAATGCGCGCAAATGAGCGGGAATGTTCATTACATCGTTGCTGCAGGCCGCCTTTGAACCTTTGAATCCTGCCAGTTTCAAACCTGGACGGCTTGTGCAATGAGCGCTGACTACACGCAGTAGTCTTCCCCCTGGCGCCATCACAAAACGTCAGGGTTCGGTCCCACTGACCTGCCGGGAGGAACCATGGCGGACGATCCAATGTCGATGTATCACGAGGGAATGCGGCGCCTTCAGGACGTGCGCGAAACACGTCCTCTGGCGGACCGCCTGGAGCAGGTGACTGTTCGCGCGGCGTTTACCGGAGAAGACCGGGCATTTATAGAGCGCTGCCCCATGTTCTTCATCGCCACAGCTGACGCCAGCGGCCATCCCGACTGTTCCTATAAAGGCGGCTTGCCCGGATTCGTGCACGTGCTGGACGATCACACCCTTGCCATTCCTGATTACGATGGCAACGGAATGTACAGATCCTGGGGGAATGCTCTGCTCAACCCCCATGTCGGGCTTTTGTTCCTGGACTTCGAAAACCCGAAGCGACTTCGGGTGAATGGTACAGCGCAGGTCAGCGAAAATGACCCCTTGCGCGCCGAGTACCCGGGTTCGGTGTTCATCGTTCGCGTCACGGCAACGCGCATCTTTCCAAACTGCCCTCGCTACATCCACAAGATGCAACTGGTCGACTACTCGGCCTACGCACCCAAGTCGGGGTACACGCCGCCAGTCCCTGCGTGGAAAACGTTTGATGCCTTTCGCGATGCCCTGCCGGCTCGCGACCGTCCGGACGGCAAGAAAGAGGGAGGCCCCTGAAGGCCGACTTCATCAGTCCCCGACTGCAAACCGTCCCATGACAGCGCCCCAGCACCTTCTGCCGCGCGGCGCCGCCGGTGTCCGCCGGGTGCTGGCGGACTTTCCTTTCTTCTTCACCAATGATCATGTGCAGGTCATCGGGCGACTTCCCACTTCCCACTTCCCAATAGGGCCTACTCCACGAACAGCGTGACCGGGGATTCGAGGTAACCGCGCACAGCCTGCACGAAACCAGCCGCATCCACGCCATCGACCACGCGGTGGTCAAACGACGACGACAGGTTCATCATCTGCCGCGCCACCACCGCGCCGTCGCGCATCACCGGCCGCTCCACGATGCGGTTGACACCGACGATGGCCACTTCGGGATGGTTGATCACCGGTGTCGAGACGATGCCGCCCAGGGCGCCCAGGCTGGTCAGGGTCAGCGTCGCACCGGTGAGTTCGTCGCGTGTGGCCTTGCCGGCGCGCGCGGCTTCGGCCAGGCGCACGACCTCTGCCGCGCTGGACCACAGGTCTCTGGCCTCGGCATGGCGCAGCACCGGCACCATGAGACCGGCCCCGGTCTGGGTGGCAATGCCAATGTGCACCGCGCCATGGCGCGTGACCACGCCGGCTTCGTCGTCAAAACGTGCGTTGACCTGCGGAAACTCGCGCACGGCCAGCACCACGGCCCGCACCAGCAGGGGCAGCAGTGTCAGGTGGC
This sequence comes from Polaromonas sp. JS666, assembly GCF_000013865.1. Classification (NCBI taxonomy): domain Bacteria; kingdom Pseudomonadati; phylum Pseudomonadota; class Betaproteobacteria; order Burkholderiales; family Comamonadaceae; genus Polaromonas; species Polaromonas sp. JS666. Next base: position 292,165 of record NC_007948.1, on the reverse strand, counting down.
CGCGCTGCGCGCCCCACTTCGCGTTCAGGCGCGCACGCAACGCCTCCAGCTCGGTGACGTCGACCTCTTCGACATAGGTGAAATGCGGGATGCGGCGCTTGGACTCCTGCATCTTCTGCGCGATGCGGCGGCGCAGGCCAATCACCGGCACCTTTTCTTCGTCGTTGCGCTGCGCAAGACCCGTTGAACCCGCAACGGCCGGCGGGGCCGTCCCATGCGCCGCCACGTGGGCATCGAGGTCGGCCTGCATGATGCGGCCACCCGCACCGCTGGCGGCGACCTGCTGCAAGTCAATGCCAAGCTCCCAGGCGCGCCGACGCACGGCCGGCGAAGCAATAGGCTTGTCAGCGGAGGGGCTTGGGGGAGCGATTGCGTCCGGGATCGAAGTCGGGATCGATGTCAGGGTCGATGCCGGTGCGGGCGCAGGGACCACCGGCATGGATGCGGTCGCGTCTTGCGGCACGGTCAAAACGGATGGAGCAGCCTCGCTGGCGGCACCCGCTCCTTCCACTTCAATGCGGATCAGCTCCGCCCCCACTGCCAGCACCTGGCCGACCTCGCCGCCCAGGGCCAGCACCTGGCCCACCACAGGCGACGGGATCTCGACGGTGGCCTTGTCGGTCATCACATCGGCCAGCACCTGGTCTTCGGTCACACGGTCGCCGGGCTTGACGCGCCAGGCCACCAGCTCGACCTCGGTGATGCCCTCGCCGAGGTCGGGCATTTTGATGATGTGAATGCTCATGCCATGCCTCCCGCCGGGCCGCCCCTAGGGAGGCGCGCCCCTGAGGGGCTGAGGCCTGCGGCTCCAAGCCGGCTGGCGCCGGCTTGGACAGGCCGAAGAGCCGCGGCGTCTCGCAGCGGTTCGTCCAGCGAACGAATGTGAGCGTGGGGGCTCATTTCATGCCTCCATCGCGCGCTTGAACGCCGCGCCCACGCGCGCCGGGCCGGGGAAATAGGCCCATTCCTGCGCATGCGGGTAAGGCGTGTCCCAGCCGGTCACGCGTTCGATGGGCGCTTCGAGGTGGTAGAAGCAGTGCTCCTGCACCAGCGCCGCCAGTTCGGCGCCGAAGCCGCTGGTGCGCGTGGCCTCATGCACCACCACGCAGCGGCCGGTCTTTTTCACCGAGTCCACCACGGTCTGCAGATCCATCGGCCAGAGGCTGCGCAGGTCGATGATCTCGGCGTCAATGCCGCTCTCCTGCGCCGCCGCCTGCGAGACGAAGACCATGGTGCCGTAGGTGAGCACCGTCAGGTCGGCGCCGGGGCGGAACACCGTGGCCGACTCCAGCGGCACGGTGTAGTAACCCTCGGGCACCTCGCCCAGCGGGTGGCCGGTCCAGGGTACCGCCGGCCTGTCATGGTGGCCATCGAAAGGCCCGTTGTACAGGCGCTTGGGCTCCAGAAAAATCACCGGATCGTCGTTCTCGATGCACGCAATCAGCAGACCCTTGGCGTCGTAAGGGTTGGACGGCATCACCGTGCGCAGCCCGCAGACATGGGTGAACAGGGCCTCCGGGCTTTGGCTGTGCGTCTGCCCGCCGTAGATGCCGCCGCCGCACGGCATGCGGATGGTCATGGGCGCCGTGAAGTCAGCGGCCGAACGGTAACGCAGCCGCGCCGCTTCGGACACGATCTGGTCGGAGGCCGGATAAAAGTAGTCTGCGAACTGGATCTCGACCACCGGGCGCAAGCCATAGGCGGCCATGCCGACCGCCGCACCGACGATGCCGCCTTCGGAGATAGGCGCGTCGAACACACGCGAGCGGCCGTACTTGGCCTGCAGGCCGTCGGTGCAGCGGAACACGCCGCCAAAATAACCGACGTCCTGGCCGAACACCACGACATTGCTGTCACGTTCCAGCATCACGTCCATCGCCGAGCGCAGTGCCTGGATCATGGTCATCTGCATGGTCAGGCCTCCCGCCTGGGGGTGTCCATTTCACCCCTGAGCAGTTGTTCGCGCTGCCGGCGCAGATGCTCCGGCATGTCCTTGTAGACATCCTCGAACATCGCCGCCGCGCCGGCCAGGTGTCCGTCGGCCAGCGAGCCGTAGCGCTCGGCCTCCTTCAGCGCCGCGCTCACCTGGGCCTCCAGCTCCTTCTGCGTGGCTTCATGCTCCTGCTCGGTCCATGCGCCTGTCTGCATCAGGTGTGCCTTGAGCCGCGCGATCGGGTCGCCCAGCGGAAAGTGCGCCCAATCGTCGACGGGGCGGTAGCGGGAGGGATCGTCCGAGGTCGAGTGCGCCCCGCCGCGGTAGGTGACCCACTCGATCAGCGTCGGCCCCAGGTTGCTGCGCGCGCGCTCCGCGGCCCACAGCGAAGCGGCGTAGACAGCGAGAAAGTCATTGCCGTCCACGCGCAGGGAGGCAATACCGCAGCCGACACCCCGCGCAGCAAAAGTGGTGGCCTCGCCGCCGGCAATCGCCTGGCAGGTGGAGATCGCCCACTGGTTGTTGACCACGTTGAGAATGACCGGCGCGCGGTACACATGGGCGAAAGTCAGCGCGGTATGGAAGTCGGCCTCGGCGGTGGCGCCATCGCCAATCCAGGCCGAGGCTATTTTAGAGTCGCCCTTGATCGCCGACGCCATGCCCCAGCCCACCGCCTGGATGAACTGCGTGGCCAGGTTTCCCGAAATGGTAAAAAATCCGGCCCGCTTGTACGAGTACATCACCGGCAGCTGCCTCCCCTTGAGCGGATCGCGCTCGTTGGACATCAGCTGGCAGATCATCTCGACCATGTCGACGTCGTCGCGCGCCAGCAGCAGCCCCTGCTGGCGGTAGGTGGGAAAACACATATCGCCGGGCTGCAGCGCCAGCGCATGCGCGGTGGCAATCGCCTCCTCGCCCAGGCACTGCATGTAAAACGAGATTTTTTTCTGCCGCTGCGCGATCAGCATGCGGGCGTCATAGATGCGCGTCTTCATCATGGCGCGCAGACCCTGGCGCAGCCGCTGCGGTTCCACCGGCGGAACCCAGGGCCCCACGGCGCGGTTGTCGTCATCCAGCACCCGCACCAGGCTGTAGGCCAGGTCGCTGGTGTCGGCGGGGGAGGCCTCCACGGGCGGGCGCCGCACCGCGCCGGCCGGTGACAGATGCAGATAGGAAAAGTCGGTCTCGTGGCCGGGGCGCCCCGAAGGCTCCGGCACATGCAGACGTAGCACCTGGTTCTTGTTCATCCGCGTCACCCCTGACACATCGTAGCCCTGACCCGCTTAAGGTGCAAACCAGCGACTGGGCTTGCCCCCTCCGCTCATCCTTTTGGGGGATGCGGCCATTGCCAGACGCGGCTATAAGTGATGTACTTGCAGACAACCTCGGGAAATGGCGCGCAAGCAGCCGCCATGCACTCCCGTTTGCTGTTCGTTGTTGTTGGTCTCAGGATAGAGGGGTGTGAAGGAGCCGACGCCCTCCGTGTCATGTTTCACGGGCTCCAAAAAAAATCGCAGGAGATCCTCATGAGAAACACGTTTGCCGCATTGTCTGCAACACTGGTCCTGGCCGGCCTGGCGGCGCCTCCGGTCTGGGCACAATCGGGTGGCCACATGATGATGATGCCGGACGAGATGAAATGGGCGGATATCCCTTCGCTGCCTGCGGGCGCCAAGATATCTGTACTGGAGGGCCCGCTCAGCGAGGCAGTCCCGTTTACCTTTCGCCTGAAATTCCCGGCAAATTACCAGATAGCCGCCCATTGGCATCCGGCAATCGAGCATGTCACGGTAATTTCCGGCACGTTCAATATGGGGGCCGGAGACAAGCTGGACACCACCAAAACAATGGCACTGTCCGCTGGCGCCGTCGCCATCATGCAACCCAAAACTGCCCACTTTGCCTGGACCCGGGATGAGACCATTGTGCAGGTCCATGGCGTGGGGCCGTGGGGAGTGACCTACGTGAATCCAGCCGACGACCCGCGTAAAAAATAAGGAAATAAAGGGCATCCGCCCCCTGCCGCTGGACGGCGGGGGCGCGCGGTCCTTATTTCAACGCGCCAAACACCTTCTTCAGAATGTCGCTGCCAGTTCCCAGCGGGTCCTGGCGGATTTTCTTTTCCTCTTCGCCGATGATGAGGTACAGGCCGTCCAGCGACTTTCCGGTGACGTACTGCTGGATGTTGGCGTCTTCCTTTTTGACCAGGCCAAAGCCGGCGGCTTTGCCGGCCACTTCGTTGTACTTGTTGGCCAGCCCGACCTTTTCGGTGGCTTTGGTGACCACGGGCAGAAACTTCGCGCCCAGCGGGACGCGGGTTTTCTCGGCAAAGAAATTGGTGACCGAGGTTTCACCGCCCTGCAGAATGTTTTTGGCGTCATTGACGCTCATCGCCTTGACAGCGCCGACCAGCAAGTCCGTGCCCATGGGCACGGCGGCCTCGGCTGCGCGGTTGATGGAAACCACCAGCTCGTCAATGCGCTTGCCCTGGCCGAAGGTTTTGAGCAGTTTCGACGCGTCTTCAAGGTAACCGGGCAAAGGAATGCGAACTTTTGGGTTGCCGAGGAATCCATCCGTCTTGCCCAGCAGTGCAACGGCTGCCAATGCGCCCCTTTCCAGGGCGGTTTTCAGGCCGCTGCTGGCCTCGGCATTGCTCAGATCACCCAGCGAAAGCGCATGGGCCTGCTGGTAGGTGGCCAGTATCAGTGCGCCCAGCGCGCTGACGCCGGCCTGGTTAAAATTACGACGCAACATGGTGAGAACCTTCCTGATGAAACGTATTTCCGTCCTGGCAGTATGCCGCATGGCACTGGCTGGCGCAGCTGTTGTCGCGGCACTTGCCGGCTGCAGCGGCACCCAAACCGCGCCGGAGTCCACCTTCGTGTTGCTGGACGGCAGCAAGAAAACCACAGCCGACCTCAAGGGCAGGGTCACCCTGGTCAATTTCTGGGCCACCAGTTGCGTGACCTGCGTGGCCGAGATGCCCAAGGTCATCTCGACCTACAACAAATACAAGAACCAGGGCTACGACACGCTGGCCGTGGCCATGAGTTATGACCCGCCCAGTTATGTTGTCAATTACACGCAGACACGCCAGCTGCCCTTCCAGGTGGCGATAGACAACACCGGTGCGGTGGCCAAGGCCTGGGGCGATGTGCAGCTCACGCCCACGACCTATCTGGTCAACAAGCGGGGGGAAATCGTCAAGCGCTATGTCGGTGAGCCGGATTTTGCGGCGCTGCACCAGCTCATTGAAAAGCTGCTGGCCGAGACCTGAGCCCGCCGCCCCAACGCCATCCCCAACAAAAAGGCCGGCCCCTTGCGGGGACCGGCCTTTTTTCAACTACTCATCACCGTAGGGCCTCGCTTTTTCAAGCAGGGGCCGCGGGGCTGGCTTTGCCAGACCGCAGGCGCAGCGGCCCCCTCGGGAGGCAGCGCATTACACGCAGTGAAAAGCGTGGGGGCCTTACTGATTTCGAAACGCGTCGTGACACGACTTGCAGTTGCCGGCCGTGGCAGCGAAAGCGGTTTTCAGCGCATCCAGATTGCCGGTTTTGGCGGCCACGACAAGTTTCGCCGTGTCGGCGACCAGCTTGTCACTGCTCTCCTTGAACTTGGCCTGCTCAGTCCAGATCTCCGGCTTGGCCTTGGTGTTGCCGCCTTTGTCGGTCGTGTGTGCAAAACCCGCCCAGGGGATTTTGGCCATGTCCGCGACGATTTCAGCATTGTCTGCAGCGACTTTGGCATCGAAAGGTACACGGCCGTTGGCCATGGCGCCCAGCCGGCTGAAATGCTGGCCCATCACAAACAGCGCGCCCTGGCGGTATTTGATGGCATCTTCCGGTTTGGCAAACTGCGCGGAGGCCGGTGCGGCTATGGCAATCAGGGTGGCGGCCGCGGCGATAGAGGCGAAAAGTCTCATGTGTTTCCTCGGGGTTTTATGACAGGATGAATGGCAATGCATTTGGCGCACTGCCAGCAGCTTGAGTGGGCGATGGCCGGGAAGTTCCTCAGGAACTTCTGCCCTGCGGGAAAGCACCAAAGGAGCAGTCCCACCGCCGGCAGCCGGCTTGCCCGAAAGCAGTGCGGATGGAATGCCGCCAACATGAATGAGGAAATGTGCATGTATGACAAAAGCCTTAGCAGGGTGCGGGTGTGGGATTTACCCACGCGGCTGTTTCACTGGGCCCTGGTCACCTGCGTGACCGGCCTGGCCATCACGGGTAGCGCGGGCGGCAACACCATGGTCTGGCACTTCCGTTTTGGTTACGCCGTCCTCGCCCTGCTGCTGTTTCGCCTGATATGGGGCCTGGTCGGCGGGCACTGGTCGCGCTTTACGGCCTTTATCTATGCGCCGCAAAGCGTGATCAATTACCTCAAGGGCCAAGGCAAGCCAGAGCACAGCGTTGGCCATAGTCCCGTCGGCGCAGGGTCCGTCTTTGCCATGCTGGTTTTGTTGCTGGCCCAACTGGTCACGGGCCTCATCAGCGACGACGAGATCGCCTTTGCCGGTCCACTGACCCGCTTTGTGTCCAGCGCCACGGTCAACCTGGCAACCAACTACCACGCCAACATCGGCAAGTGGGTGCTGCTCGCGCTGGTGCTGCTGCACCTTGCTGCCATCACGTTTTACCTGAGCCGCCAGCACAAGCTGGTGGGTGCCATGCTGCATGGAGACAAGGAGTTGCCGGTGGCGGCACCCTCCTCGCGCGATGACACTGCCTCACGCCTGGCGGCCCTGCTGATTCTGGGGCTATGCACCGCGCTGGTCTACTGGATCTCCGGTCTCTCGGCGCCCGCGTTCTGAGCCCGCCCGGCGCGGGTGGAAAAAGCGGACCCAAAAGCGGACCCCATCGGCAAACGACGCTACACTGGTTATCGATTTTTCCGCAGCCGATCCCGTGCAACCTCCTTCCATCCAGTTCGTCACGCCGGCCACACCCGACCAGCTGACCGCTACCCGGCTGATATTCACCGAGTACGCGGAGCAGTTGGGCATTGATTTGTGCTTCCAGGGTTTCGAGGCGGAGCTGGCTGATTTGCCGGGAGCCTACGACGCGCCGCAAGGCGCGCTGCTGCTGGCCATGGTGGATGGGGAGGTCGTCGGCTGCTGCGCATTGCGCGCCCTTGACGCCGTGGACTACCCCAACGCCGCCGAGATGAAGCGCCTGTATGTACGCAAGGCGTTCCGGCGCTTCGGTCTGGGCCGCCAACTGGCCGAGGCTGTCCTGGATATGGCGCGTGCGGCGGGCTACCACAGCGTGCTGCTGGATACGCTGGACGACATGGAATCGGCCCGGGCGCTGTATGCGGAGGTGGGCTTTGTGGAGATCCCCCCCTACTACCACAACCCGATTGCCGGCGCGCACTACCTGAAGGTCGACCTCTGAGCGGAGCGGCTTCCAGCCCAATAAATCACGGACTGGCAACTGTCATCAAATAAGTAGCCCGCCATCGGTATCGCGCGGTAACCCGTGTCCCTCTGCCACGGACGACCCGCGAGGCATAAAAAAAGCCGCCGTTCTCGCGAACGGCGGCTTTTTTTGGAATCAGCGAGCGTCAGGCCTTGGCTTGCGCCAGCAGCGTGGCTGCATCGCTGACTTCAAACTTGCCGGGACCTTCAACGTTGAGGCTCATCACCTTGCCGTCTTTGACCAGCATGGAGTAGCGGTTACTGCGCAGGCCCATGCCGCGCGCCGTGAGGTCCAGCGTCAGACCGGTCGCCTTGGCAAAATCTGCACTGCCGTCGGCCAGCATGCGAACCTTGCCGTCCGTCTTCTGGTCGCGTGCCCAGGCGCCCATGACAAACGCGTCGTTCACGCTCACACACCAGATTTCATCGACGCCAGCGGCCTTGAACTCGGCCGCCTTCTCAACATAACCCGGCACATGCTTGGCCGAGCAGGTGGGGGTGAAAGCACCTGGCAGTGCGAACAATGCAATGGTCTTGCCGGCGGTGACCTTGGCTACATCGACCGGGTTGGGGCCAATGCTGCAACCATTGCCTTCGACTTCGGAAAATTCCATCAGCGTCGCTGCCGGAAGGGTGTCGCCTACTTTGATCATGGAGTGCTCCTGGTTGGGTATAAAACGGATGTGATTCTAGGACGGAAACAAAAACGGCTCACATTGTGAGCCGTTTCTGATGACTTGCAGTCAAAGCCTGAAGGGGTCCAGACTTAGACGGCAGCGGCCTTCTCCACCAAACGGGTCACAACCCAGTTTTTGGTCTTGGAAATAGGACGGCTTTCGGTGATCTCGATCACGTCGCCCGTGTGGTACTCGCCCTTTTCGTCATGGGCGTGGTACTTGCTGGACAGGGACACGATCTTGCCGTACAGCTCATGCTTGACGCGGCGCTCAACCAGAACGGTCACGGTTTTGGCGCGCTTGTCGCTGACCACCTTGCCGATCAAGGTGCGCTTGAGGGATTTTTTAGCTTCCGTCATTTTTTGGCTCCTTGCTTGACGATGGTCTCGGCCAGGATGGTCTTGGCGCGAGCGATGCTGCGACGCGTGGAACGCAGCGTGGAAGTGTTGGTGAGTTGCTGCGTGGCTTTTTGCATACGCAGGCCAAAGTGGGCTTTTTGCAGCTCTTTGACTTCGGTTTTCAGGCCGGCAACGTCTTTTTGGCGCAGTTCAGTAGATTTGGTCATTGTCATTTCCCCTTACTGGCCGATCATGCGGCTGACGAAGGTGGTGCGCAGCGGCAGCTTGGCGGATGCCAGGCGGAACGCTTCGCGGGCCAACTCTTCAGGCACACCGACGATTTCAAAAACGATCTTGCCGGGCTGGATTTCAGCCACGTAGTACTCCGGGTTACCTTTACCGTTACCCATACGCACTTCAGCAGGCTTTTGGGAAATCGGCTTGTCCGGAAAGACACGGATCCAGATACGGCCGCCACGTTTGACGTGACGGGAAATCGCACGGCGTGCGGCTTCAATTTGACGAGCAGTGAGCCGACCGCGGTCGGTGCACTTCAGGCCGAAGTCACCGAACGCGACCGAGTTACCCCGGGTTGCGACGCCGGTGTTGCGGCCTTTTTGCTCTTTGCGGTATTTTCTGCGAGCGGGTTGCAGCATGGTTTTTCTCCGTTATTCCGACCGATTACTCGGTCTTGGTACCGTCAGCTGCTGCAGCTGGCGCGGCTTTGCGTACGCGCTTAACGGTGGTTTTCGGGGCGTCGCTACCAGGGGTAGCTTCGGCCGGTTTGTCGCTGCCATCGGCGGGCGCCGTATTGGTGCCGCCGGCCGGTGCGCGCGGCGCACGGGCACCACGTGGAGCGGGACGGTCAGAACCAGGACGGGCGTCACGACGCGGGCCGCGAGGCTTGCGCTCTTCGTCAGAAGGAGCGGCATCCAGTTTGGCGCCGGGTGATTCGCCACGGCCCAGCGTGTCGCCTTTGTAGACCCAGACCTTGACGCCGATCACACCATAAGTGGTCTTGGCTTCAGAGGTGCCGTAGTCGATGTCGGCGCGCAGGGTGTGAAGCGGCACGCGACCTTCGCGGTACCACTCGCAACGGGCGATTTCAATGCCATTGAGGCGGCCCGACGACATGATCTTGATGCCCAGGGCACCCAGACGCATGGCGTTTTGCATGGCGCGCTTCATCGCACGGCGGAACATGATGCGTTTTTCAAGCTGTTGCGTGATGCTGTCAGCGATGAGCTTGGCATCAATTTCAGGCTTGCGGACTTCTTCAATGTTCACGGCGACCGGCACGCCCAGCTGGCGGCTCAGTTCTTTCTTGAGGTTCTCGATGTCCTCGCCTTTTTTGCCGATCACGACGCCCGGACGTGCCGAGAAAATCGTGATGCGGGCATTCTTGGCGGGGCGCTCGATCAGAACGCGCGAAACCGCGGCGTTCTTCAGCTTGGCCTTGAGGTACTCGCGCACCTTGATGTCTTCTGCCAGCATGCCGGCAAAATCACGGTTGCTTGCGTACCAGCGGCTGGCCCAGTTGCGGCTAACTGCGAGGCGAAACCCGGTTGGGTTGATTTTTTGTCCCATATCCTGCTGCCTTTAGTTGCCAACCACCACGTACACATGGCACGTGGGTTTGCTGATGCTGTTACCGCGGCCTTTTGCGCGCGCAGAAAAACGCTTGAGCGTGGCGCCTTGTTCGACGTAAATGGTTTTCACCTTCAACTCGTCGATATCGGCACCATCGTTGTGTTCAGCGTTGGCGATGGCGGACTCAACCACCTTCTTGATGATTCCAGCAGCTTTTTTCTGCGTGAAATTCAGGATGTTGAGTGCTTGATCCACTTTCTTGCCGCGAATCAGGTCAGCGACCAGGCGGCCTTTGTCGACCGACAGACGAACGCCCCGGAGGGTTGCACGTGTTTCCATGGTCTTTCCTTATTTCTTCACAACTTTTTTATCAGCTGGATGGCCTTTGAAGGTGCGAGTCAATGCAAACTCGCCCAGCTTGTGGCCCACCATCTGATCGGTGATGTAGACAGGCACGTGCTGCTTGCCGTTGTGAACGGCAATGGTCAGGCCGATGAACTCGGGCAGGATCATGGAGCGACGCGACCAGGTCTTGATCGGCTTTTTGTCCTTGTTGGTAACGGCCTTGTCGGCTTTGGCTACCAAATGATGGTCGACAAACGGACCTTTTTTGAGTGAACGTGTCATGGGTTAGCCTTACTTCTTGCGACGCGAAACAATCATCACTTGCGTGCGCTTGTTGTTGCGGGTGCGGTAGCCCTTGGTCAGGTTACCCCATGGGTCGACAGGATGACGGCCTTCGCCGGTCTTGCCTTCACCACCGCCGTGCGGGTGGTCAACCGGGTTCATCACCACACCGCGAACGGTCGGGCGAATACCCATCCAGCGCTTCACACCGGCCTTGCCGAGACGGCGCAGGCTGTGTTCTTCGTTGGCGACTTCACCGATGGTGGCGCGGCATTCGATGTGGATCTTGCGAACTTCACCGGAGCGCATACGCACCTGGGCGTAGGTACCTTCGCGGGCCAACAAGGTTGCAGAGGTGCCGGCGGAACGGGCGATTTGCGCGCCCTTGCCGATTTGCATCTCGATGCAGTGAATCGTCGAACCGACAGGAATGTTGCGGATCGGCAGGGTGTTACCCACGCGAATCGGCGCTTCCGAACCACTGATCAGCGTGGCGCCGACTTCAAGGCCACGAGGGGCAATGATGTAGGTGCGCTCGCCGTCTGCGTAGCAGAGCAATGCAATGTGGGCCGTGCGGTTGGGGTCGTACTCGATACGCTCGACCTTGGCCGGAATGGCGTCCTTGTTGCGCTTGAAGTCCACTACACGGTAGTGATGCTTGTGACCACCACCCTTGTGGCGAACCGTGATGTGCCCGTTGTTGTTACGGCCGGACTTCTGGAATTGTGGCTCCAGCAGCGGCGCGTAAGGCTCACCCTTGTGCAGGTGATCCCGGGAGATCTTCACCATGCCGCGCATACCCGGCGAGGTGGGTTTCATTTTAATGACAGCCATTACGCAGACTCCCCACCGAGGTTGAGCTCTTGACCTGGCTTGAGCGTCACGTAGGCCTTGCGAATGTTGTCGCGGCGGCCCACGGATTTGCCAAAGCGCTTGGTCTTGCCTTTGATGTTGAGGACGGCAACCGACTGGACGTCCACTTTGAACATCAGCTGCACAGCAGCCTTGATTTCAAACTTGGTAGCGTCCTGCAGCACCTTGAAGGTCACGGCATTGGTCTTGTCCGCAATCATCGTGGCCTTTTCAGACACGATGGGAGCGACCAGAACCTGCATCAGGCGGCCTTCGTCGAATTTGGTTTTGGAGTTCACGGCGCTCATGCGAACATCTCCTTGAGTTGGTCCATGGCAGCCTTGGTGACCAGAACCTTCTTGTAGTGAACCAGCGACACCGGATCGGCGTAACGGGGCTCAACCACGAGGATGTTCACCAGGTTGCGGGAAGCCAGGTACAGGTTTTCATCAACCACATCAGCGATGACCAGCACCGAGTTGAGGTTCATGGCCTTGAACTTGTCAGCCAGGACTTTCGTCTTGGGTGAATCCACAGCCAGGGAATCAACCACAGCCAGGCGGCCTTCGCGCGCCAGCTGCGAGAAGATCGACGCCATGCCGGCGCGATACATCTTCTTGTTGATTTTCTGCGTGAAGTTTTCATCAGGCATGTTCGGGAAGATACGACCGCCGCCGCGCCACAGTGGCGAAGACGTCATACCAGCACGTGCACGACCAGTTCCCTTTTGTTTAAAAGGCTTCTTGGTCGAGTGACGGACCTGCTCACGGTCCTTCTGGGCCCGGGTACCCTGGCGGGCGTTGGCCTGGAAGGCCACGACCACCTGGTGAATCAGGCTTTCGTTGTATTCGCGACCAAACACGGTATCAGGCACGTCCACCTTGGACGAAGCCAGACCTTGGTCATTCAGGAGTTCGACCTGCATCAGTTCGCTCCTTTAGCAGCGGTGGTGGGCTTGGCTTTGATCGCGGCACGAACCGTGACAAAACCGCCTTTGGAACCAGGCACAGCGCCGCGAATCATCAGCAGCTGACGGGCTTCGTCAATGCGCACGATGTTCAGGTTTTGCGTGGTCACGGTGACGTCGCCCAGGTGGCCCGTCATGCGTTTACCAGGAAACACGCGACCGGGATCCTGCGCCATACCGATGGAGCCGGGCACGTTGTGCGAACGGCTGTTACCGTGCGACGCGCGCTGCGAGCTCATGTTGTGGCGCTTGATGGTGCCGGCGTAGCCTTTACCAATGGAGGTGCCCTGCACGTCCACCAGCTGACCCACCGCAAACACATCAGCGGCAGGCACAACGGTGCCCGCAGCATATTTGCCTGCGACGTCAGCCGTCACGCGGAATTCTTTCAGGATCTCACCAGCTTCAACGCCTGCTTTCGCAAGGTGGCCGGCGGCCGGCTTGGTCACGCGCGATGCTTTGCGCGCGCCAAATGCCACTTGGAGGGCATCGTAGCCGTCATTTGCTTCGGTTTTAACCTGGGTCACGCGGTTGTTCGATACATCCACCACGGTAACAGGAACTGTGTCCCCATCATCCGTAAACAGACGCATCATGCCAACTTTGCGGCCCAGCAACCCGAGGGAGTTGCTCAGACTCATGATGTGTTCTTTCGTAACTTTCACCGCTGCGACTTCAATTGGCCGCAGACGTTTTAATGTGAAAGACTGTTAATAAAACCGTCCGATCCATGCAGGCAAGAAGCCAACATACAAAGGACAGCCCAAGAGTATAGCCCAGGTCGCCAAAAATGGCAAACCCGGGCCAAAACCTGTCGATTTGGGATCTGGCTTGTGGCCGAAACCCCGATTTTTTACTTACTGCAGCTTGATTTCGACGTCCACGCCAGCTGGCAGATCGAGCTTCATCAACGCGTCCACGGTTTTATCCGTAGGGTCAACGATGTCCATCAGGCGCTGGTGCGTGCGGATTTCCAGCTGGTCGCGGCTCGTCTTGTTGACGTGGGGCGAACGCAGGATGTCGAAACGCTTCATGCGGGTTGGCAAGGGCACGGGGCCCTTGACAATCGCGCCGGTGCGCTTGGCGGTGTCAACGATTTCAGCTGCCGACTGGTCGATCAGCTTGTAGTCAAACGCCTTCAGGCGGATACGGATTTTTTGCTTGGTGGCCATGGTAATTCCTTAAAGGTTTGCAGGATTACGCAATGATCTTGGCCACAACGCCAGCACCAACGGTCTTGCCGCCTTCGCGGATGGCAAAGCGCAGGCCTTCTTCCATGGCGATCGGGTTGATCAGCTTGACGGTGATCGACACGTTGTCGCCTGGCATGACCATTTCCTTGCCTTCTGGCAGCTCGATCGCACCGGTCACGTCCGTCGTGCGGAAGTAGAACTGGGGGCGGTAGTTGTTGAAGAAGGGCGTGTGGCGGCCGCCTTCGTCCTTGCTCAGCACGTAGATCTCGCCGGTGAAGTGGGTATGCGGCTTGATCGAGCCGGGCTTGCACAGCACCTGGCCGCGCTGCACGTCTTCGCGCTTGGTGCCGCGCAGCAAAATACCGACGTTGTCGCCGGCCTGGCCCTGGTCGAGCAGCTTCCTGAACATCTCGACGCCGGTGCAGGTGGTCTTTTGCGTATCGGCAATACCGACGATCTCGATCTCTTCGCCGACCTTGATCACACCGCGCTCGACACGGCCGGTCACGACGGTGCCGCGGCCGGAGATGGAGAACACGTCTTCCACAGGCATCAGGAAGGCGCCGTCCACTGCGCGCTCGGGCAGGGGAATATAGGTGTCCAGGGCGTCGGCCAGCTTCATGATGGCCTGCTCGCCCAGGGGACCCTTGTCGCCTTCCATGGCGAGCTTGGCGGAGCCGTGGATGATGGGGGTCTTGTCGCCGGGGAAGTCGTATTTGTCGAGCAGCTCGCGCACTTCCATCTCGACGAGTTCGAGCAGTTCGGCGTCGTCGACCATGTCGCACTTGTTCAGGAACACGATGATGTAAGGCACGCCGACCTGGCGGGCCAGCAGGATGTGCTCGCGGGTCTGGGGCATGGGGCCGTCAGCAGCCGAACAAACGAGAATGGCGCCGTCCATCTGGGCCGCGCCGGTGATCATGTTTTTGACGTAGTCGGCGTGGCCGGGGCAGTCAACGTGGGCGTAGTGGCGGTTGGCCGTCTCGTACTCGACGTGGGCGGTGTTGATGGTGATGCCGCGGGCCTTTTCTTCGGGGGCCGCATCAATCTGGTCGTAACCTTTGGCTTCGCCGCCGAACTTGGATGCCAGCACGGTCGTGATCGCCGCCGTCAGGGTCGTCTTGCCATGGTCCACGTGGCCAATCGTGCCGACGTTGACGTGCGGCTTGGTCCGCTCAAATTTGCCTTTTGCCATTTTTCTCTCCAGATAAAGAACATGCCCGTGTACGGTTTAACGTCTGCACTGTGTTGCTGATTCACTTCGCACGGGTACAAAGTGGCACACAATCGCAGACAAGGAAAAAGGCTGCCGCCCCACTCGGGGGGCCGGCAGCTGACGTTACTTACTTGGCGCGCGAAGCCATGATGGCTTCCGACACATTGCGCGGTGCTTCAGAGTAGTGCTTGAACTCCATGGAGTACGTTGCACGGCCCTGCGACATCGAACGCAACGTCGTCGAATAACCGAACATTTCGGACAGGGGCACTTCGGCCTTGATGGCCTTGCCGCCACCAACCATGTCTTCCATGCCCTGCACCATGCCGCGGCGTGAGGACAGATCGCCCATCACGTTACCGGCGTAGTCTTCAGGCGTCTCCACTTCCACGGCCATCATGGGCTCCAGAATCACCGGGCTGGCCTTGCGGCAGCCTTCCTTGAAACCGAAGATGGCGGCCATCTTGAAGGCCAGTTCGTTCGAGTCCACATCGTGGTACGAACCGAAGTGCAGCGTGACCTTGACGTCGACCACCGGGTAACCGGCCAGCACGCCGGACGTGACGGCTTCATTGATGCCCTTTTCCACCGCCGGGATGTATTCGCGAGGAACCACACCGCCCTTGATGGCGTCGACAAACTCGATGCCCTTGCCGGCTTCGTTGGGTTCAATCTTGAGCACGACGTGGCCGTACTGGCCCTTGCCGCCGGACTGGCGCACAAACTTGCCTTCCGCGTCTTCCACGGTTTTGCGGATGGTTTCGCGGTAAGCCACTTGCGGCTTGCCCACGTTGGCTTCCACGCCGAATTCGCGCTTCATGCGGTCGACAATAATTTCCAGATGCAGCTCGCCCATGCCGGCAATCAGGGTCTGGCCGGACTCTTCGTCGGTCTTGACGCGGAAAGACGGATCTTCCTGGGCCAGGCGCTGCAAGGCAATGCCCATTTTTTCCTGGTCAGCCTTGGTCTTGGGTTCCACGGCCTGCGTAATCACGGGCTCGGGGAACACCATGCGCTCGAGCATGACGATGGCATCGGGATCGCACAGGGTTTCGCCCGTGGTCACGTCTTTGAGGCCCACGCAGGCGGCGATGTCGCCGGCGCGGATTTCGCTGACTTCTTCACGGTTGTTCGCGTGCATCTGCACGATACGGCCGATACGCTCTTTCTTGCCCTTGATCGGGTTGTAGACGCTGTCGCCTTTTTTCAGGACGCCGGAGTAAACGCGCACGAAGGTGAGCTGGCCCACAAACGGGTCAGTCATCAGCTTGAATGCAAGCGCAGAGAATTTCTCTTCGTCGTCAGCCTTGCGGGTTACGGGCGCTTCGTCTTCGTCCATGCCCTTGACGGGTGGAATGTCGATCGGCGACGGCATGAATTCAATCACGGCGTCCAGCATGCGCTGCACGCCCTTGTTCTTGAACGCGGAACCGCAGTACATTGGCTGGATTTCGCTGGCGATGGTACGCGTACGGATGCCGAGCTTGATTTCAGCTTCGGTCAAATCACCTTCTTCAAGGTATTTGTTCATCAGCTCTTCAGACGACTCGGCAGCAGCCTCGACCATCTTCTCGCGCCACTCCTTGGCCAGCTCGACGAGCTCGGCGGGGATTTCGCTGTAGGTAAACTTCATGCCTTGCGAGGCTTCGTCCCAGATGATGGCCTTCATTTTCAGCAGGTCCACCACGCCGGTGAAGTTTTCTTCGGCACCAATGGGGATCACCATGGGCACAGGGCTGGCCTTCAGGCGCAGTTTCATCTGCTCCACGACCTTGAAGAAGTTGGCGCCGGTGCGGTCCATCTTGTTGACGAACGCGAGGCGGGGCACCTTGTACTTGTTGGCCTGGCGCCAGACGGTCTCGGACTGGGGCTGCACGCCGCCGACGGCGCAGTACACCATGCAGGCGCCGTCGAGCACGCGCATGGAACGCTCCACCTCGATGGTGAAGTCCACGTGGCCCGGGGTGTCGATGATGTTGATGCGGTGCTCGGGCAGGGACGTGTCCATGCCTTTCCAGAAGCAGGTGGTGGCGGCGGAGGTAATCGTGATGCCGCGCTCCTGCTCTTGCTCCATCCAGTCCATGGTGGCCGCGCCGTCGTGAACTTCACCAATCTTGTGGTTCACGCCGGTGTAAAAAAGGATCCGCTCGGTGGTGGTGGTCTTGCCGGCGTCAATGTGCGCGGAAATGCCGATGTTGCGGTAGTTTTGAATGGGGGTAGCGCGGGACATAAATTACTTTCAGTTCGGGTTGACGAACAAAGACTCGTTGCCAAAAACAGCTCTTATTGTTTTTGAAGCGTCTGCCGGCCGGGCGTTGTGCACCCAACTTACAGAAGTTGGGGTTGAACCGTCCGGTCTCAAGGCGTTGACCACCTTGAGACCGCCCGGCAACCCGTCAAATCAGTGCAGCAAACGCTGCAGTCGAAAACTTAGAAGCGGAAGTGGCTGAACGCCTTGTTGGCTTCTGCCATGCGGTGAACTTCGTCACGCTTCTTCATGGCGCCGCCACGGCCTTCGGTGGCTTCCATCAGCTCGTTGGCCAGACGCAGGGACATGGACTTCTCGCCGCGCTTCTTGGCGGCCTCCTTCAGCCAGCGCATGGCCAGGGCCATACGACGCACAGGACGCACCTCGACAGGCACCTGGTAGTTGGCGCCGCCGACACGGCGGGACTTCACCTCGACCATGGGCTTGATGTTGCCGATGGCCATGTGGAAAGCCTCCAGCGGATCTTTGCCGGGGTTCTTTTTCTCGATAAAGTCGAGCGCGCCATAAATGATGCGCTCTGCGACGGCTTTCTTGCCGCCTTGCATGATCACGTTCATGAATTTGGCGAGATCAACATCGCCAAATTTTGGATCAGGAAGAATTTCACGTTTAGGGACTTCGCGACGACGTGGCATTTTTTCACCTCTT
The DNA here is from genome assembly GCF_000013865.1 of Polaromonas sp. JS666. NCBI lineage: Bacteria > Pseudomonadati > Pseudomonadota > Betaproteobacteria > Burkholderiales > Comamonadaceae > Polaromonas > Polaromonas sp. JS666. The sequence goes on along the minus strand of NC_007948.1, from coordinate 274,442 downwards.
TGCTTCAGTTGGCACCGCTTTTGGCAGCACCGCGAGAGTTATCAAAACCCTCACTTACTCGACCGGCGCAACCAATTTGCACTTGGGTCACTTCGTTTCAAACACCTGCCAGGGCGAGTGAAACACCTGTTTTTGAAGACGTCATGACAACCTCTTCTGGCGCAGACCCTCAAATTAAAGAGAGAAAGCCTGAGCCGGTTTTGGCAATTAAGCCTTCTTGGGGCGCTTGGCGCCGTACTTGGAACGCGACTGCTTGCGGTCTTTCACGCCTTGCAGATCGAGCGAGCCACGCACGATGTGGTAACGCACACCAGGCAAGTCCTTGACACGACCGCCACGAACCAGCACCACGCTGTGCTCCTGCAGGTTGTGGCCTTCGCCGCCGATGTAGGAAATGATTTCAAACCCGTTGGTCAGGCGCACCTTGGCAACCTTACGCAGAGCGGAGTTTGGCTTTTTAGGCGTCGTGGTGTACACACGGGTGCACACACCGCGGCGCTGCGGAGAATTCTCCATCGCAGGGCTCTTGGACTTGATCTTTTCGACCTCGCGCCCCTGACGGACTAACTGATTGATGGTTGGCATTGAAAAACGTCCCTAAACGTCTGAAAACTGATTACCGCGGTTGATGCGCGGCCACAAATATTTCCCGCTGCAAAAGCGGAAAAGCCTTCTAGTATAAACCGGATCGTGAAAACGCTCAAGTAAAACGCGGCCAGTGCCGCAATGATCGGCGTCCGCATGCCATGCAATCACCGCCCAGGACAGCGGACTCCCGACTGCAGGGCGAGCAATCTCAATATATGAACGTTAGCACACACTTCCGCTAAAGCACCTTAAATTCTGAGATATTTACCTTGCGGCGCAAAGGATCCACCGCATTTGATGCCGCGAGTTACTTGATCCAGAGCCGGATGGAGTCCCAGGCGCGCCCGAGAATGCCGGCCTCTTCCACCGCCTCCAGCGCCACCAGCTGCACCTCGGCCACCGGCGTGGGATTCTCACCCAGCATGACCTTGAGGGTTCCCAGCTGCTGGCCCTTCACAAAGGGCGCCACCAGGGGGTCCGGCCGGGCGACCTGGGTTTTGACCTTGGGGGCACTGCCGGCCGCCACGGCGACCACAATGGCCTCGGGCCGGCCCAGCTTCACCGTCGAGGCCGCGCCTTTCCAGACAGAAGGCGCCACCACCGGCTGGCCCGCATCGAACAGCTTCACGGCTTCAAAGGCGGTGTAGCCCCAGTTCAGCAGTTTTTGCGACTCGTTGGCGCGGGCGCTGTCGCTGCTGGTGCCCAGCACAATGGCCAGCAGGCGACGGCCGCCGGGGGCACCGCCGACACCCAGATTCGGGAAGTCGCGCCTGGCCGTGGCGATCATGCAGTAACCCGCCGCCTCTGTGTGCCCGGTTTTCAGACCGTCCACGGTCGGGTCGCGGAACAGCAGGGTGTTGCGGTTGGTGTCATTGGCCGCAGGCGTGCCGGGATAGCGATACTTCTTGATCGCCGAATAGCCGATGTAGTCGGGGAAATCACGCATCAGGCGGGTCGCCAGGATGCTCAGGTCGCGCGCGGTGGTGGTATGCCCCGGCTCGGTCAGGCCTTCCGGATTCTTGTACGCGGTGGATTTCATTCCCAGGGCCTTGGCCTGCTCGTTCATCAGCCGCACAAAATGCTCGGCCGTCCCGCCCACACCCTCGGCAAGCGCCATGGTGGCGTCGTTGCCCGACTGGACCACCATGCCCTTGATCAGGTCTTCCACCGGCACCTGCATCTTGGGGTCGATGAACATGCGGGAGCCTGGCATCTTCCAGGCCCGCTCGCTCACGCCAAAGGTCTGCTTCAGGTCGATTTTTTTGGACTTGAGCGCGTCAAACACCAGGTACTCGGTCATCAGCTTGGTCAGCGATGCCGGCTCGACCGGGGAATCAATGTCCTTGGCGGCCAGGATCTGGTTGGCCGTGACATCCAGCAGCAAATACGAACGTGCGGCGATCTCAGGCGCCTGGGGGGCCTGTGCGTGCGCGACGGGAAGGAAAGCGGAAACAAGCAGCAGCAGGGCGGCGGCGCGCAGGCCGCGTGGGACCTTGAGTGAACAGTACATGTCGGGAAATTCGTTAGGGGAAAAGGAAAAGGAGAGGAAGAAGGAGCCAGCAGAACGGGAGGCGGGCAACCGCGAGGGATCCGGCAAGCTCAGATCGGGGGCGACGACAGGTGGCGGATCACCAGATTCTTCAGCAGCGGCAATTGTCCATGAAAGAAATGACCGCCTCCGGGCACAACCGTAACAGGAAGTGCCTGCGGCCGGGCCCAATCGAGCACGGCCGGCAGCAGCACCGTGTCGTCCTGCTCGCCATGCACCACCAGGGTCTTCAGGTGCGCGGCCGCATCAATCGGTGCAGCGGGCGCCCGGCTGACGCTGGTGCCAACCAGCACGAGCTTTTCAACAGGTCGAACGGGGTTGAGGCGGGCAAAAGCATGCGTGGTGACAAAAGCGCCAAAGGAAAACCCGGCCAGTGCCAGCGCGCCCGCGCTCGCACCCGCATCACCCTCCGCCACCGGCGACACATGCTGCACGACGGCCAGCAGGTCGTCGAGCTCGCCCCGGCCCTCGTCATGGCTGCCGGCGCTGCCGCCCACGCCCCGGAAGTTGAAGCGCACGGCTGTCCAGCCGCAGTGAAGAAAAGCTCGCGCCAGGGTCTGCACCACCTTGTTGTCCATCGTGCCGCCGAACAGCGGGTGCGGATGGGCAATGATGGCCATGCCCCGGGAAATACCGGCGGGTGCGTCCAGCGCAATTTCCAGGGCGCCAGCCGGACCCTCGATGCTTGATTTGCGGGTGTGGGAATTCACAGGAAAACTTTCTGCTCAGTTGAGACGCTACAAAAAGAGGAGCGACCTGGCCGGTCTATTATTGGGCCGCAGACGAAAATAACGCACCCACCAAGAAGCCCGTTCCATCGGGCCTGAAGCGCCGCACCGGCTCGCCCGGCCTCACCTCAACGCCCCAGATGCGCGGGCATCAGGAGGCGCTCGACCACCTGGCCGTTTTTGAGGTGAGATTCGACGATTTCGTCGATATCGTGGGCATCCACATAGCTGTACCAGACCGCTTCGGGATACACCACCGCCACCGGGCCGCCGGCACAGCGGTCCAGGCAGCCGGCCTTGTTGACCCGTACCTTGCCCGGCCCCGCCAGCCCGGCCGCCTTGACCTGCGACTTGCAGCGGTCAAAACCTTCCTGCGCCTGGTGATTGGCGCAACTGTCTTCGCCGGGGGGGCGCTGGTTCAGGCAAAAGAAAATATGCCGCTCGTAATAGGAAGCGGCCTTGGCGGGCGCCGGCACGGCGTCTTGGGAAATGGGTGCAGTCATGGCCCGATTTTACTTTTCAGCCGGCTGTGTGCGTTCGCGGCTGGAAAGGCGCACCAGCACATGCAGCATGGTCGCGTAGGGCCACAGCCAGCCCAGCCACTGAACCAGGCCATGAAAGCGGATAAACCGGCCCTGCTCCCAGGTCTGCAGGGTCTGCGCAAAGTAGGGGTCGGCAGGCGCCTGGTTCAGCAGTCCCAGCTGAATTGCCAGCGCCAGCAGCGCAAAGGCCGCGGCGCCACGGCGCGGCACAGCCAGCAGCACCACTGCCAGCAGGGCCGCGAGCGCCACCCCCGCCTGCACCGGCACATCCAGCCAGGCCCAGGCATGCTCGGGCCCATAGCTGAGCGCGGCCGACAGCGCGGACGCGGCCATACCGATGACCAGCATCGCCGCAGCAAAGGCCGCCCGCTGCCAGAGCGTGCGGATGGCGCTGTAACCCAACAGGCAGGGAATCAGCGCACCCAGCGCCACGCACACCAGTTCCGCAAGCGGGACCAGCGGCTGCAGCTCCACGTCCCGCACCGGCATCCATTCAAGGAAGGGGGAGTCCATCAGGGCTTCGGCCAGCGCCGACTCCAGCCGCTCGAAAACCTGGCCCAGCCCCAGGGGCACCGCCGCGGGAAACAGCAGCGCGGGCGGCCAGAGCAGCAGCAGCACCAGCGCGCCGCTGGCATCCTGGGCAAACCAGCGTCCCCTGAACCGGCTCCAGCGATTCACCAGACCGGTTTTCTCCAGCACCCATGCGCAGCAGGCGCCCAGCAAGGCACCCAGCGTGTTGAGGGCCAGATCCACATTGGAGGCGATACGCGATGGCAGGTAGCTTTGCAGCGTTTCCATGGCCAGCGACAGCAGCGCCGCCATCAGGACCGCCGCGCAGACCGCCCACCCGGCGCGCCGGCTGCGCAGCGTCGACAGCACCGACAGCGTCAACAGGAAGCCCAGCGGCGCGTAGCCCAGCAGGTTGGCCCCCACATCAAAACCGGTCCAGTAGCGCGGCAGCGGCGCCGTCAGAAACCGCAGCGGCGAAATGCCCTGGTCGCGCCAGTCAGCGAACGGATACAGGCTGGCGTAAACAATCAGGCAGACAGCGACCACTGCCAGCGGCCACCCCGCCGTGCGCTGACCAGCAGACGCGGCCGTTGCAGACGAGGGATGCCGGGCCATGGTACGTGGGCTTCCTCGATGCCTGCCGATGCCCTAGTACTTCGACACAGAGGTATCGGAACAAAATGAAAGCGATGGATTCGAGCCCAGGCCCAGGCCCAGGCCCAGGCCCAGGCGCAAACCGCAGACATAGCTGTAGCTATGGCGAGGATTTGCAACGACGGCATGGGTTCGAAGGCGCGCTTTCATGTTTCGATATTTCTGGGTCGGAGTACTAGCCCTGCCAAGGCTTGACCACCACCAGGATGACGGCGGCCGCCAGCAGCAGCACGGGCACTTCATTGAACCAGCGAAACCAGACATGGCTGCGCGTGCTGCGGTTGCTGACAAATTTGCCGAGCAGTCGCCCACAGGCGTGGTGATAGCCCAGGGCCAGCACCACAACACCCAGCTTGGCATGCATCCAGGCATTGCCGGGGCCGCGCCCGATGCCGTAGCCAAGATACAGCCACAAGCCAAAACCCAGGGCCGGAACCGCCAGGATGGTGGTGAAGCGCATCAGTTTGCGCGCCATCAGGATCAGCCGCTCGCGCTCGGCCACGCTCTCGGGCGGCACCAGGGCCAGGTTCACAAAAATGCGCGGCAGGTAAAACAGCCCCGCAAACCAGCTGGCAACAAAAACGATGTGAAGTGATTTGACCCAGAGCATCGGGGGAGTGTAGCCCCCACGCTTTTCACTTCGTGTAATGCGCTGCCCCCCGAGGGGGCCGCTGCGCCTGCGGCCCGGCTAAGCCGGTTCCGCGGCCCCTGCTGGTTTAAGACCTCTCCATCCGTTGACATGCCTCCCGCTTTTCCTTCCCACTTCGCGTGATACGGGGTGTTCGCCCCGAGTAGGCAAAAAAATGCCCGGTTGGCACGAAGCCAACCGGGCTGGTAAGCCTTTTTGCTGTCACACGCAAAGGCCCCGCTCAGGGAGGAAAAGCGGGATGCAGCTTCCAAACTGGTAACCGCACGCCGGGATTCTAACCACCCCGGGCGGGCCTTGGCAATGGTGGTTTGGAGCGAATCCGGCAATTTCAAGCCGCTACAAAGCGGCGCGCCAACAGCCCACCGGGTAAATAATTCGTGGCCGCGGCGAAGGTTTGGCACAATTTGGCCATGACCCTGCATGCCTCCAACTTCGCCCCCTTCCCCCTGGGCCGGCCCCGGCGCCTGCGCCGCGACAGCTTTACCCGCAACCTGGTCCGCGAAAACGTCCTCAGCGCGCACGACCTGATCTACCCGGTTTTTGTCACCGACGGCAGTCAGCGCCGCGAAGCCGTCGCCTCGATGCCGGGCGTGGAGCGGCTCAGCCTGGATTTGCTGCTGCCGGTGGCCGAAGAGTGCGTCAAGCTGGGCATACCGGTCATGGCGCTGTTTCCGGTGATCGACGGCTCGCTGAAGACCCCCGATGGGCGGGAGGCCCTGAACCCTGAAGGCCTGGTGCCGCGGGTGGTGCGCGAGCTGAAGAAGCGGTTTCCCGAACTGGGCGTGATGACCGACGTGGCACTGGACCCCTTCACCAGCCACGGCCAGGACGGGCTGCCTGACCCGACCGGCTACATCCTGAACGATGAAACCATTGAGGTCCTGGTCGGCCAGGCGCTGACCCAGGCCGAAGCCGGCGTGGACATCGTGGCACCCAGCGACATGATGGACGGCCGGATCGGCGCGATCCGCCAGGCGCTGGAAGGCAAAAAGCTCATACACACCCGCATCATGGCTTACAGCGCCAAATACGCCAGTGCCTTTTACGGCCCCTTCCGCGACGCGGTCGGCTCCGCCGGCAACCTGGGCAAGGCCGACAAAAAGGTCTACCAGATGGACCCGGGCAACAGCGACGAAGCCCTGCGCGAGGTGGCGATGGACATTGCCGAGGGCGCCGACATGGTGATGGTCAAGCCCGGCATGCCCTACCTGGACGTGGTGCGGCGCGTGAAAGACGAATTTCAGGTGCCGACCTTTGCCTACCAGGTCAGTGGCGAGTACGCCATGCTCAAGGCCGCGGCCCAGAACGGCTGGCTGGACCACGACGCGGTGATGATGGAAAGTCTGCTGGCCTTCAAGCGGGCCGGTGCAGACGGCGTGCTGACCTACTTTGCGATAGACGCCGCCAGGCAGTTGCGGCAAGCCTGAGAGCGCCTTTCTGCCTTGCCGCGCCGCCCGGGCTACGATCAGAAGAGTAGCCTGGCACAGTCATCTGGCAAGGGCTACAGGCCAATTTGATACTTACTGCAGGGGTTTCAGCGTCCATGCGTGTTTTCAACATTTCCTCCGGCAGCCAGGGCATTGTCGAAACCGATGCCCTGCCCGCCCAGTTGCCCGCGCAGGGCTTTGTCTGGATCGCCTGTGCGCGGCGCGAGTTTGAGGTGCTGCAAGCGCAAATCCAGACCTGCCTGCAGACCCTGTGCGGCACGCAGCTGGTGGACCTGCATGTCAGCGACCTGCTGAACAACCAGCTGCCCTCGCATTACGACTACACCTCGCAATACGACATCCTGGTGTTTCGCCGGCTGGCCACCGGACAGACTGAAACCGATCTGGCGCAACCCGGGCAGCCGCTGCACCAGAGCCGCAAGCGCGGCGGCCCGCCTATCCTGCAGCGCATCGACACCAGCCCGGTCGGCTTTGCGGTGTTTGACCGTGTTCTGCTGACCGTGCATCCCACCGACTGCGCGGTGCGCGAGGCCTACGCCCAGAAATTGCTCAACGCCACCTCATCCGAGTCACGCGATGCCGGTGTCAGGTTGCCAGCCAGCCCGGCAGACCTGATGCTGCGCATCGTCAACCACATCGTGGACGGCTACCTGGCCTTGCGGCGCGAGCTGACACGGCAGCTTGACCACTGGCAAAACGAACTGCTCAACCCCCACACCAGGTTCAACAACTGGAGCGCGCTGATGGAGGCACGCCTGGCCATGCACCAGCTCGACGAGATTTGTGAAGACCAGCGGGCGGCGACCCAGGACTGGATCGATTCGGTTGAAACCTGGCCCGAGGGCAGCACGCCTGCAGCGCAACGCGAACGCGAACTGCTCAAGGTGCGCTCGCGCGATGTGCTCGAACACATCGAGCGCGTGGTGCACCATGTACGGCGCATGGAACAGAGCGCGGAGACCGCCGTGCAGATGCATTTCAATGCGCAAAGCCACCGCACCAACGACATCATGCGGACCCTGACGGCGCTGACCGCCATCTTCCTGCCGCTGAACCTGATCACCGGATTTTTCGGCATGAACTTCGAGTTCCTGCCCATCATTCACTCATCGACGGGGTTCTGGTGGACCTTCGCCGTCATGGTGGTGATCGTGGCGGTGGTGGTGGCCGTGTTCTGGCGCAAACGCTATCTGGCCAGGACCAGCCATTAGCGCGCAGCCTGCCAGCGGCGTGCGTCACGAAGATGCTGCAGCTGCTGGAGCGGATTGCCAGACAGGCCGGGGGCGACACCGGGAATAACCGCGACATGCGCATCCTGAAGGCAACCACGGCCCCCGAAAAGCTGATCGCCCGGATTGACCAAACGCCGCAACGCGCATCCAACAGGCTGGGTGCGGCCGGACAGCCACCCGGCTAAACCCAGGGCAGGGCCAGCCCTTCGGCGGCAAACGCCCTGATCACGGCCGGGCGCGCCAGCACGCGCTGCAGATACGGCCCCAGATGGGCACGCTCCCGGGCCGGTGACGAGGCAAAGTTGCGCGTCCAGCGGCACAGCATCATCGCGTAGATGTCCACTGCCGAGAACGCGGCACCCAGCAGCCAGGGCTGCGAATGCATTGCCTGCTGGCGCGCCAGTTCAGCGTCGAGCTGGTCGAGCAGGGGGCCGACACGGGCCTGCGCGCGCGACTTCAGCTCAGCCACACCGGCGCTGTTGCCTTCATTCATCCAGCGCTCGGGGTAGAAATAAACAATCAGCGTGGACTGCAGCGTATTGGTCAGCCAGATCAGCCACTTGTAGAAGTGCGCGCGTTCGGTCGTTCCCAGCGCCGGCACCAGGCCGGCCTGCGGATGGGTATCGCACAGGTGCAGGCAGATCGCGGCGGATTCGTAGAGCACCAGGTCGCCATCGGCCAGCGCCGGCACCAGCCCATTGGGATTGATCCGGCGATAGGCCTCGCTGCGGTGCGCGCCCGTGGCGGTGTCGACCAGGATTTTCTCGAACGGCACGCCCAGCTCTTCAAGCAGGATGTGCGGCGCCATGGCGGCGGAGCTGGGGGAGTAATACAGCTGGATCATCTGAACATTGTGCCCCGGTAGGTGGAGCCCCCACGTTCGTTCACTTCGTGTAACTCTCTGCCCCCCGAGGGGGCGCTGCGCCTGCGGCCTGGCAAAGCCAGTTCCGCGGCCCCTGCTTGGTTGAAGAGTCCGCTGCGATCACGCACTTTCCGGGAACTATTTCTCGATGACGCCAAAAATGTCGGCGGCATTGCCCCAGGCAATCCTGCGCGCCACCTCTGGCGGCAGGTCGCCCAGCCAGGTGCGGTAGCCTTTCATGGTGTCGTCGTAATACAGCCAGCGCTGGTTGACCCAGGTGTCCGATCCGATCATGAAGCGGCCGGGGTATTTGAGCAGCAGCGCGCGCCACTCGGCGCACAGTTTCCCACCGTCACAGACCAGGCCCGGGCGGTAGGACAGCTCACCCATGAGCTGCGGGTATCTGGCCAGCAGTTCATCCACCCGCGCCACCGGCGGGCCGCCAATGCCGGTATGCGCCCAGATCAGCCGGACTTCGGGCGCATGGGCCATCAGCAGGTCGATCGCCACATCGTCCACATGCGACAGCACCGCGAGTTTGTTTTTCTCGGCGAACTGCATCAGCTTTTTCGCCACCGGCCCGTTGGCTTCCTTCGCGTTGGCGCTGTCATACAGATGGAACTCGCCAATGCCTTTGTAAGGCCCGGCCTGGTCGCCGGTGACACCGCGCGCGAACTCGGCCTGCACCATCTCGTAGATGGACTCGTCGCGAAACCAGTTGTCGTAGTCGGCGCGGCTGCGGTAGAGGCGGATGAAAGGCACGACAGTGACGCCGGCCTTGCGGGTCTCGGCCATGGCGGCCAGCGATTTCGTGCCGTCGTTAGGCCGCGAGTTGGCAACAATGGCTTTGACACCATTGCGCTGCATACGAGCCAGCACATCAGCCGGGCCGTGCGGGCCGCTACACGAAGCCCCCACGCTTGTCGCTTCGCGTACTGCGCTGCCCCCCGAGGGGGCTGAACTTGCTTGGGGCGGCCCGGCGCTGCGTTCCCGGCAGTTCCAGGCTTCCTCGTTGTAATGCAGGTGGGCATCAAACAGCGGGCCGGCATAGTCAGCGGCCTGGCCGGGGGCACCGAGCGCCATCAAGGCGATCGCTGCACACACCCGTCCCACATGGGCTGCAAGCCACATCGGCCTGAAACCCGCCGTCGTCGGCATGGGGCCGTCAGGCCAGCCTGGCAGCAAAAAAGGCCAGCGACCGCTCGCGCGCCAGCTTGGCCGCCGCTTCGTTGTAGGAGCCGCGCTGGTCGCAATTGAAGCCGTGGTTGGCCGCGTACACATGCACTTCCACCTCCGGGTGCGCCTTGGTGAACGCTGCAATGCCTTCCATCGGGATCCAGTGGTCCTGGTCACCGAAGTGCGCCATGACCGGGCACAGCGGCTGACGCGCAATTTCGTCCTCGGCCGTGATGCCGCCGCCGTAATAGGCGACGGCCGCGCTCAGGCCCTTGAGCATGCAGGCGGCATGCCAGGTCAGCAGGCCGCCCCAGCAAAACCCGACGATGCCGACCTTGCCGCCGCTGGCCTGGGCCGCATGGTCAATCGCGGCCTGAATGTCGGGCAGCACACCGGCGCCCGGCAACGCGGCCACGGCGGTTTTCAGCTCGAAACCGGCCGCCATGTCGGCCTCGGTGTAGCCCAGATCCACGCCGGGCTTGACGCGCGCAAAGGTGGCCGGCGCCACCGCCAGGTAGCCCTCGGCCGCAAAGCGGTCGGCGACGGCCCGGATGTGCGAGTTGACGCCGAAAATTTCCTGCAACACCACGACGGCAGCGCGGGGCTTGCCGTCTGGTTGTGCCACGTACGCCGGGACGGCGAAACCGTCGGCAGACTTGAGTTCGATGAATTGACCCATGAGATGCTTACTCCTCTGTTGGAAACCGGCGATGCCGGGACTGAAAACTGGAATCAGGAAATGGAAGGGCAAGGCTGCAGGGGACCGCTCAGCCCTACCCTGCCCTGAGCTTGCGCTCCACGAAATCGAGCCTATCCTGACCCCAGAACAGCTCTCCGTCAACCACGTAGCTGGGCGCGCCGAACACGCCGGCGTCAATGGCCCGCCGCGTATTGGCCTCGTAATGCGCCTGCACGGCCGGGTCGCGGGACTGCTCCAGGCGCCCGGCACTCAAACCGCATTCGGCAAGCAGTTCGGCCAGCACTTGCGCATCGGCGATGTTGCGCTCGCGCACCCACACCGCGGTGAAGATTGCGCCGCCTATTTTCATGGCCGCGTCGCTGCCGTCATGCAGATCCACCGCGATGATGAGGCGCGAGGCATCGTCCCCGGCCACCGGAAAGTACCTGGGCTTGAGGTTCAGCGGCATGCCCAGGTGGTCCGAGAAGCGCCGCAATTCGAGCAGCCGGTAGGCCTGCCGCTGCGGGGCGCGCTGGCCCAGCGGCAGCCCGCCCGAAACGGGAAAAACCTTGCCGCCCAGGTCCACCGGCATCACGCGCAAGGCAGCGCCGCTGGCACGCGCCAACTGTGCAAAGCGCTCATGGCCCAGATAGGTCCACGGGCTCTGCACCGAAAAGTAATAGTCCACTGAAATGCTCAAGACAGTCTCCGGTTGAAAGTGCGCGCCATCCGGCACCAATTGAAGTACATTGATCGGCTTCAAGCCCGGTTTGTACACGGGATTGCCCATTTTTGCAGGAGACAGGCCTTGTCCAAAGTTGTTCTGATTACCGGAGGCTCGCGCGGCATTGGTGCGGCGTCCGCCCTGCTGGCGGCCCGGCAGGGCTATGCGGTGGCCGTCAATTACGCCAGCAACTCGGCGGCGGCTGACGAAGTGGTACGGCAGATCCGTGAGGCCGGGGGCCAGGCCCTCGCCGTGCAGGCCGATGTGGCGAAGGAGCGCGAGGTGCTGGCCATGTTCGAGACGGTCGATGCCCAACTCGGGCGCTTGAGCGCGCTGGTCAACAACGCGGGCGTGGTGGACCAGACCACGCGGGTCGACGGCATCACGCTGGAACGCCTGCAGCGCATGTTTGAAATCAATGTGTTCGGCTCTTTCCTGTGTGCCCGCGAAGCGGTCAAACGCATGAGCACGCGGTATGGCGGCAGCGGCGGCAGCATCGTCAATGTGTCCAGTGCCGCAGCCCGGCTCGGCTCGCCGGGCCAGTATGTGGACTATGCGGCAGCCAAGGGCGCCATCGATACCTTCACCCTCGGCCTGGCGAAGGAAGTCGCCACTGAAGGCATTCGGGTCAACGCGGTGCGACCGGGCATCATCGAGACGGACATCCACGCCTCGGGCGGGCTGCCCAACCGCGCGCGCGACGTGGCACCCCAGGTGCCGATGCAGCGTGCCGGCACAGCCCGGGAGGTGGCCGAGGCCATCGTCTGGCTGCTGGGCGACCAGGCCAGCTACACCACGGGCGCCTTGCTTGACGTCACCGGCGGCAGATAGTGCCCCCACGTTCGCTCACTGCGTGTAGCTCTCTGCCCCCCGAGGGGGCGCTGCGCCTGCGGCCCGGCGAAGCCGGTTCCGCGGCTCCGGCTGGATTTTTGGGCGCAGACCGGCGGGGAGATGGCCTCTCCGCTTGCCACTTGAGTTGCCTTTAAGGAATAACGATGGACTTTAAACCGCTCGTCACGCTGTTGGCCATCGTCAACCCGCTGGCCATCGTGCCGTTTTTCATTCACTACACCCAGGATTTCTCAAAGCCGCAGCGGCGGCGCACCATCGCCACGGCATCGTTCAGCGCCTTTGTCGTGATTGCCATCAGCGCCCTCGCGGGACTGCAGATTCTCGAGTTCTTCAGCATCTCGCTGGCGAGCTTCCAGGTGGGCGGCGGCATGCTGCTGTTGATCAGCTCCATGAACATGCTCAATGCCCAGCCCGCCGAAGCCAAACCCAACACCCACGAGATGGAAGACGGGGCGGAAAAGGCGGCCAGGGGTGCCAGCATTGCGGTGGTGCCGCTGACCATCCCGCTGCTCACCGGCCCGGCCACCATGTCCACCGTGGTGATCTATGCGGAAAAGGCCAAGACGTTTTTCCAGCTCGGCACCCTGGTGGGCTATGGCGTGGTGATCGGCCTGGCCACGGCGTTGTGCTTTTCGCTGGCCGAACCGATCGCCCGCGTGCTGGGGAAAACCGGCATCAATGTCATGACACGCCTGATGGGCCTGATATTGGCCGCGCTGGCCGTGGAAGTCATGGCCGACGGCCTGGGCAAGCTGTTCCCCGTGCTGCGCGGCTGAAGATGGAGCCCCCACGTTCGCTCACTGCGTGTAGCTCTCGAGGCCTTGCAGGCCGCGGCTCGCCAGACGCTTCGCCTCTGTCGCCTGTCCAAGCCTGCGCAGGCAGGCTCGGAGCCGCAGGCTCCAGCCCCTCGGGGGCGCTGCGCCTGCGGCCCGGCACAGCCGGTTCCGCGGCCCCGGCTGAAATGTGCAGGCCAGCCCGGAGGGAAATTATGCCCCCCGAGGGAGCGCATTTTTCCTTGGGGCGGCCCGGCGGAAAAACCTTGGGGCCCACACTTTTCACTTCAAGCCTTCGGCGCGCTGCCCCTTGCATGACGCATGGGGCTCATGTTGCGTGGGCGGCTCTGCGGTGCTGCGGATGACCGGCGCGCGCGTTCTGCTGGTTGAGGATGACCCGGCCATCGCCCGGTCCATCGTCTTTGCGCTCGAACGCGATGGCATCAACCTCACGCACAGCCTGCTGCTCAGCGATGCGCGCCGGCAACTGCTGGTGCGCACGCCCGACGTGGTGATCCTGGACATCGGCCTGCCCGACGGCAGCGGCCTTGATTTGTGCAAGGAGCTGCGCGCAGCCGGCAGCATGCCAGTGCTGATTCTCAGCGCGCACGGCGAGGAAATCGACCGGGTACTCGGGCTGGAGCTGGGCGCCGACGACTACCTGAGCAAACCCTTCAGCCCGCGCGAGCTGCTGGCGCGCGTGCGCAGCCTGCTCAGGCGCGCGCGCATGCCGCCCGCAGCGCCGGTGCCTGCCAATGGCCCCTTCGAGATCGACGCAGCGGGCCAGCGCATGCGCCTGCATGGCCGTCCGCTCAACCTGACACGCCGGGAGTTCGGCCTGCTCGCCGACCTGCTGCACCATCGCGGCCGCATACGCTCACGCGACGAATTGCTGGGCGCAGTCTGGGGTGCCGACTCGGACAGCACCGACCGCACGGTGGACACCCACATCAAGACCCTGCGCGCCAAGCTGCAGGAGGCCGCGCCGGAGCGCGACTACATCGTGACGCACCGCGGCATGGGCTACTGCCTGGAGATATGAACACCCCCGTGGCTGCGCTTCGCTTCGCCTCCCCCCTTGCAGGGGGCGACGCCTGTGGTCTGGCAAAGCCAGTCCCACGGCGCCTGCTGGCAAAAGCCTGTGTGCGGGAACAGGTATGCGTTTAGGTATTCGCCTGCTGTTCGGTTTTTTCCTGGTTACCGGGCTGGCGGCATTTTTTGTGCTGCGTGTCTTCATGGCTGAAGTCAAACCCAGCGTGCGCGAGGTGATGGAAGACATGATGGTGGACACCGCCAACATCCTGGCCGAGCTCGCCAGCGACGATCTGTCCGCCGGCGCCATCGCTGACGGACGTTTTGCCGGACATGTGCGCAGCTATGCCAGGCGACCGATTGATGCGCAGATCTGGGGCATGACCAAGCAGTCGCTGGATTTCCGCGTGTATGTCACCGACATCAACGGCAAGGTCGTGTTTGATTCGGAAAACGTGGCGACCGGCCAGGACTATTCGCGCTGGCGCGACGTGGCCCGCACCCTGCGCGGCGAGTACGGCGCGCGCGCCACCCGCGAAGTCCAGCGGGATGACCGCACCTCGGTGATGTATGTTGCGGCGCCGGTGCAGCACGATGGCAAAACCATTGGCGTGCTGACCGTCGCCAAGCCGATGTCCACCATCCAGGCCTTCATCGACCGGGCGGAGCGAAAAATTCTGCTGAGCGGCCTGCTGCTATTGGTGTTGTCGCTGGCCATCGGTGTAGCGGTGACGCTGTGGGTGGTATGGAGCATTCGCAAGCTGCGCCACTATGCCAACGCCGTCGGCCAGGGCGCCAAGCCCGCGGTGCCGCAAATACCGGGCGAGCTCGGTGAGCTGGCGATGGCAGTGGATGCCATGCGCCTGAAGCTCGAGGGCCACGAGTACATAGAAGGTTATGTGCGCGCACTGACGCATGAACTCAAGAGCCCGCTCGCGGCCATTCGCGGGGCGGGTGAGCTGCTGCAGGATGAACTGCCCGAAAACGCGCGCCGCGAATTTGCGGGGCAGGTGCTCGACCAGTCCGCTCGCCTGCAGGCGCTGGTGGACCGCATGCTCGAGCTGACGAAGCTGGAGCAGCGCCATGCACAGGTACAGCGCGAGAGCCTTCTTTGGTGCGGCTTCCTCAAGCCTTTTGAGGCTGCACCCCTCGCCGGACGTGCGCAACATGCTGTGAAACTCATGGTTTCTCCGGAACATGCGGGTGTGCATGCCGAGCCCGGCTTGCTGGCCCTGGCGCTCAGCAACCTGCTGGAGAATGCGCGCTCGTTTGCGCCTCAAGCCTCCACCATCACGGTAGAGGCCGGCCAGGGTCACGTCGCTGTGCAGGACCAGGGCCCCGGTGTGGCGGACTATGCCCTGCCCCGGCTGGGCGAGCGCTTCTTTTCGACCGTGCGTCCCGACGGCCACACCAAGGGCTCCGGCCTCGGGCTGGCCATCGTGCGGCAGATCATGCTGCTGCACGGCGGCCGCATGGTGGTGCGCAACACCCACCCCGGGCTGCGGGTCGAGCTGCACTTCTAAGGCTGCTCGAATGCCTGGCGCGCGCATCAGCCGGCCACCTTTGCAGCTTCCGCCTGCCCGACGTGCCCCGCCTGCGTAAAGCGTGCGTACCAGTCAACCCGGCGGGTCAGCATCATGATCGCAGCCAGCACGGCGAACAATGCCACGGCGCCCAGCACCAAGGCGGTCTGCTCCATCCTCAGCAACACAAACAGCATGCCGTAAAGCATGGCGATACCCAGGCCAAAAGGCAGGCCGCGCGACCAGCGGCCCAGCATGTGGCTGGCGTAATAGGTCAGCAGCAGCACGCAGGCCGCAGAGGCAACCACATAGGCGCTTTCGAACGGCATGTGCTCGGACAGGCTCACCAGCAGCAGAAAGAACATGCTCATTGCCGCACCGACCAGCAAATACTGGATGGGATGCACGCGCAGTGATTTCATGAACTCAAACAGCCCCACCGCCAGAAAAGTAAGGCCAATGAAGAGCAGACCGTATTTGGTGGCCCGGTCACTGAGCGCGTAGGTATTGGACGGATCGACAAAAGTCACGCTAAAGGCCTCCACGCAGGAGCCGTGGGCCGAACCATCGCCGTAAGACGGGCAGGCCCCCTTGCGCCTGGCCGCATCCTTTTGCGCGACGTCCTGCTGCGCCGTGCTTGCCAGCGAGCTGACGCGCCAGTTGGCCTCGAACCCTTGCGGTGTGATCTTGCGGTCCACCGGCAAAAATTGGCCGCCGAAACTCGGGTGCGGCCAGTTGGACGTGAGCTGCATCCGGGTATCGCCACCCAGTGGCACCACCGAAATGCTTTCGGTGCCCACCAGTTCCAGTCCGAGCTGTACCTGCAGCGGCAGGAAGCGCACCATGGCCGGCGGCAGCGGTGCATGCACGCCGCGCGGGTAGCTGCCGTAAAACGTGCCCGGCTTGAGTGCCAACACCTGGTCGCCGACCTTCACGCTGGCATGGCGGATGCCGCGCGAATCGGACACCGCCAGCATCAGCAGTGGTTGGCCGCAATTCATGCGCGAGCCTGCATGTTCAGCGACAGGTTTGAGCGCCTCCGTGTCGGTCCATTCGGCCACCAGGTCGGCCTTCAGGCTGAACACCTGCGTCGCATGCAGCCCGCGGGCGCGCGGCTCCAGCTTGCTGCTGCCCTTGAGGGTGAGCGAAGCCGGCGCAGCAACCAGCAGGAATTCGCGCCGCTCGCTGTGCACCTGCCTGTCGGAATTCCTGACCTCCCATTCCTCGGTGCAGGCCATGTGGATGAGCGGACCCGTCAGCGTCTGTGGGCCGGCCAGGCTTTGGGCCACGCTCTGGATGGCGATCTGCCGGTGATTCTGGCGGTCCTGCACCACGTCGCTGATTTTCAGCAGAGCGAGGACCAGCAGTATCAGCACCAGGGCCAGTGCCGCGAATTTTTGTTTCATGACTTCCTTTCGTATTGACAACGAAAGGAAGTGTGCAAACCGCGTGTGAAGTCCGGATGAGGTGCCGCCCGCCTGTGTGAAGTCAATGTGAAGCCCCCACGCTCCCCCACTTCGTGTGGGTCGCTGCCCCCCCGAGGGGGCCGCCCGCCTGCGGCCCGGCAAAGCCGGTTCCGCGGCTCATGCTGGGTTGAAGAGTTCTGTGGGCGCGACCAGTGGGGGTATTTCACCAGTGGGGGCCGCGGGTCCGGCTTCGCCGGCCCCAGGCGCCGCCCCCTTGAGGGGGGAACAGGCTACACGAAGTGAGCCTGGACGGGGGTGAACTTATTTTTTCTGCAGCAACTTGACCAGCTGGTTGCTGGTGTTGCGCAGGCGCTGCGCCATTATCTGGGTGATTTTGACCAGCAGCTTGGCGCCCACGCCAGGGTGGTCGCGGATCAACCGGGCAATTTCATGGCGCCCCCACACGCCGGCCTCTACGGCTTCGATGGCGGTGCAGCTGGCGTAGCGCGGCTCGCTGTCGAGCATGGACATGTCACCCACGGCCGCGCCGCTGCGCACCACGGCCACCCGCGAGACCGGGGCCGGCGCATCCGCGTCCGCCGCGGCCGCGTCGCCCTGCGGCTCGACGCGCTTGGTCACGTCGACGGTACCTTTGAGGATCAGCATCATCCAGTCACCCGACTCGCCCTCCCGGATCATCACCTGGCCGGGCTCGGCACGCACCAGCAGCATGGAGGCGCCCAGGATGTCTGCCTCCGCAGGGGTGAAGTCCTGCAGCAGCGGAGAATTTTGCAACAGGCCGGGACCATAGGCGCTCAGTCGCTCGCAGCAGCCAAACACGTGCAGGCCGGCAGCGTCGAGTTGCTCTTGAAGTGTCTTCATGGGTGCCGCTGGTTTAGTGCGCGGGCGCCTGCTGCAACCACTGCTCCAGCTCTTCGATCGCCGCATCGGTGGCCGCTGTCAGCGCGCGCACGCCGCCGGGGGCATCGGCGCTGGGCGCGGGACGCTGCACGATCACATGGCGCTGCGCCACCAGCTTTTCGCCGGCGGGTGTGACTTCCACCAGCGTGGCGCGCAGGCGAATCAGGCCGACGCTGGCATCGGGTGCGGTGAAGAGATGGCTGAACTCCTCCAGGTGCAGCCGCAGCAGCTGCGGCAGCACCGCGTTCTGGGTGCGGTTCAGCGCCGCGCTCTCACCGGCATTGAAGACCGCGCGACGCTGGCTCAGCTGCTCGCGCAGGCGCTGGCGTATCAGCTGCGCGGGTGGCATGCTCCAGCGCGCCTGGGAATAGGGGCGCAACTGCTGCGCATCCGCATAACCCAGGCGGTAGAGCACCGCCATGTTGTCCAGCGCGCCGCCACTGGTTCCAATGTCGTCGATCGCCAGCGGGGGCAAGGGCGCCTCGCGCGTGCCGGGACGCAGTGACAGCGCACCCGGCCCGAAGTCGTACATGGTGGCGCGCGTTGGCTTGTCCGGCAGGCTCGAGCAGCCGCCCAGCACCAGGGTCGCAGCCACGGAACAAAAAAGGTACTTCACCCAATAAAACCGCCAGGCATCAGCCGTTGGATTCGCAGCGTCTTGATGGGGTTTGAAAAGAATCAGCCTCATTTTTTCCCCCCGTTGGCGGAAAATCCTGCCTCGCCGGGACCCGGCACCGGCGGTCCGTTGCCAAAAATCAGCGACTGCGGGTTGTCGTCCACCGCGTTCACGGTGCGGCGCAGCTGGCGCATGGTGCGCGCGGTTTCATCGGCCACCTCGCCCAGCTTGGGCAGCGTGCCGGCGCTGAAGGTTTCCACGCCCGCGGCCAGGGCCGTTCCGCCGTCGGAAAGCTTGTCGAGCGTCCCGCCTTTTGCGTTCAAGCGGGTGGCTGTCGTGCTGACGTCGTCTGCAGCCGTCTTGACGGATTTCAGCGTGACGGTGGCGTCGCGTGACAGGCCAGGCAAGGTCGCCACCGTGGGCTCAAGGCCCCTGGCCACGCGGTTGATGCTGCCGGCCGCCTCGCCGAGTTGCGTGATGGCAGAGGTCACCGCGGCCTGGTTCTCATCGGAGAGCAGCTTGTTCAGCCGTGTGCTGGCCTGCTCCACCTGGTCAAAGATCACATCGCTTTGCTTGAGCAGCTTGTCCAGGCCGCCCGGCTTGAGCGGTATGCGCGGCGGGTCTTCGTCGTTGGGTACCAGCCGTTCCGGCGAGGAGCCATCGTCGTCGAGCTGAATAAAGCCCAGCCCCGTCACGCCCTGGGAGGCCACCGTGGCAAACGTCGATTTCGTCACGGGTGCACTGCGGTCAATCGACACGCGAATCAGCACGTTGCCCTTGACCTTGGTGTCAAAGCCGATCAACTCGACCTTGCCGACCGGCACGCCGCGAAAGCGCACCGCAGCCTGGGGCTGCAGGCCCGAGACGCTTTCACCGGTACTCATTTCATACAGGTTGCGCTGTGTGTTGTCGCGCGTGAGCCAAACTGCCAGCATCACCAGCAGGGCAGTGACCACCAGCACAAAGGCGCCGGCGGCCATGGCATGGGCTTTGTTTTCCATCTTGAAGACCTTTCTGGTTTGCGCTAGACCGTGAAGGGGTATTCGCGCAGCAGTTCCATCGCGCGCTGGCCCCTTTCGCCGAGAAAAAATTCATGGATGAAAGGATGCGGGAACGCCACCACTTCCCGCGGCACATCGTTGACGATGACACGCTGCTCGGCCAGCACGGCAATGCGGCTGCTGAGTTCAAACAGCGTGTCGAGGTCGTGCGTGACCATCACCACGGTCAGTTCCATGTCCCGGTGCAGCGCGCGCAGCAAGGAGCAGAAACTGTCCGAGCTGTCGGGGTCCAGCCCCGCCGTGGGCTCATCCAGCAGCAGCAGCGGCGGATCCATGATGAGGGCGCGCGCCAGCGCCACCCGCTTGACCATGCCGCCCGACAGGTCGCTGGGCATCTTGTCGGCTGCATCCGGGCTCAGGCCCACCATCTGCAGCTTGACCATGGCCGCTTCACGGATCAGGTCGAGCGGCAGGGTTTTGAGTTCGCGCAGCGGAAAAGCGATGTTCTCCAGCACGGTGAAGGCCGAGAACAGCGCGCCCTGCTGGAACAGCATGCCGACACGCCGCGCCGCGCCACGCTTGCCGAGTTCGGCGGCCGGCTTGCCCAGCACGGTGATCTCGCCACGGGTCGGCGTTTCGAGTCCCAGCATCTGGCGCAGCAGCACCGTCTTGCCGGTGCCGGAGCCGCCCACCAGCGACAGCACCTCGCCGCGCTCGACCGTCAAATCGAGGTCCTTGTGCACCACGGCTTTGCGGTCGCCGTTCTCAAAAACGGTCCACAGCTTTTTGATTTCAACGACAGCGTCAGTCATATCGAAACCCGTACCTGAAAAGTGATGGCGGCTCTTCCTCCCAGCAGGGGCCGCGGGACTGGCTTTGCCAGACCGCAGGCGCAGCGGCCCCCTCGGGGGGCAGCGCAGTACACGCAGTGACAAGCGTGGGGGCGACATTCATATGCCCACGCTTTTAAACACGACCGCAAACAACGCGTCCACCAGAATCACCACGGTGATCGACGTAACCACCGAGGCGGTGGTGCCCTGCCCCAGGCTCTCGGTATTGGGTTTGACACGCAGGCCGTAATGGCATCCCACCATGGCGATCAGCACGCCAAACACGACCGACTTGCCGGTGGCCAGCGTCAGGTTGGCGGCATCCACCGCACGCGGCAGCGAGTTGATGAAGTACGAGGGCGTCACACCCATGGAGATATCGGCGGCCAGCATGCCGCCGAGCAGGGCGGCAATCGTGGTCCAGACGCTGATCAGCGGCATCACCACCGCCAATGCCAGCGCCCGCGGCATCACCAGCCGGAAGCCCCGGGCGATGCCCATCACCCGCATGGCGTCGAGTTCTTCGGTCACGCGCATCACGCCAATCTGGGCGGTGATGGCGGAGCCGGAGCGCCCCGCGATAAGAATGGCCGCCAATACCGGCCCGAGTTCCCGGATCAGCGAGATGCCAAGAATATTCACGATGTAGGCATCTGCCCCGAACTGGCGCAGCTGCTGCGAAATCAGGTAGGCCAGCACGACGCCGATCAGAAATCCCACCAGCGCGGTAATGGGCAGCGCCGTGGCGCCAATGTGGTACAGGTGACCCGAGAGATCACGCCAGGGGCCCTCCTTCGGGTGCCGGACAAGCCGGATGATGTCGAGCAGCAACTGGCCCACCAGGCGCACCAGGCCCTTGCTGTGATCGACCAGGTCCAGCGCCCGGTTGCCAAGTAGCACCAGGAGGTCCTTCCAGTCGGACCCGCGCGGTTTTGGCGGGACGACCGCGAATTTGGCCACGGTCTCCAGCACCGCACGCTGGCTGGGTTCGACCTGCAGCTGTGCCGGCCAGTCGCGGCCCCAGTGATTCCACAGCACCTGGGCACCGAGGTGGTCGAGCTTCTCGAGCCCGCTCAAATCCCACCGGACGGTCGACGCCTCGCCAGCGGGCGCGGCATGGCGGCGCAGGATCTCAAGCTGTGCCGTCAGGGTGTCCCATACCAGCCGGCCCGTGAGGTCCGAGGCCGTCCATGCCCCCCGCACGACAAACCGCCGGCCTTCGGCTGTGTCCTGCTGTTCAATGCGGGGCGTGGATTCTTCCATAAGCATGACTGAGGCGGGGCGCAGGCCGGTGACCTTTGCATGCGCGGCCGCGCAAAATTGTCATGGTAACTGTTGGCAATACCCATTCGGGCAGATGTGCACGGTTCTGTCGCTCTGGTCCTACAGCCGGGTTGCCGCCCACTGGAGTCAGCGGGTAATCCCCGCCGCGCGGCCGGCCAGGTTTTGCCACAATCTGAAGCTGGTCAGTCCTGCGTTAGGCAAGGCAGGCAGGATCCCCCTGCTACCCCGCCCAAAACCAGTCACCATCACAGCCCCGGCCGGGAACCGCAAGACAAAAAGCACACCCATGCAAGACGAGAACCAGGTTTTTGACTACATCATCATTGGCGCCGGCACGGCCGGTTGTCTGCTGGCCAACCGCCTCAGCGCTGACGCTTCCAAGCGCGTGCTGCTGATCGAGGCCGGCCGCAAGGACGACTACCACTGGATCCACATTCCGGTGGGCTATCTGCACTGCATTGGCAACCCGCGCACCGACTGGCTGTACAACACCGAGCCGGACGCCGGCCTCAACGGCCGCGCACTGCGCTACCCGCGGGGCAAAACGCTGGGCGGCTGCTCGAGCATCAACGGCATGATTTACATGCGCGGCCAGGCCCGCGACTACGACCGGTGGGCGGAACTGACCGGCGACAGCGCCTGGCGCTGGGACAACGCCCTGCCTCATTTCAAGCTGCACGAAGACTACTACAAGGGCGCGGACGCCATGCACGGCGCACGCGGCACCGCCCCCGAGCTGATGCAGGACAAGCTCAACCCCTACCAGAAGCTGCTGCGCCACCGCAACGCGGGCGGCGAATGGCGCATTGAAAAACAGCGGCTGCGCTGGGACATTCTGGATGCGTTTGCCGAGGCTGCTACCCAAGCCGGCATTCCGGCCACCCCGGACTTCAACCGGGGCGACAACGAAGGCGTCGGGTATTTTGAAGTCAACCAGAAAAGCGGCTGGCGCTGGAATACCGCCAAGGCCTTCCTGCGGCCGGCCTGCTACGGCCGGCCCAATTTTGAGCTCTGGACCAATGCGCAGGTGTGCAAGCTGCTGATCGAGCCGCAGCCCGATGGCAGCCAGCGCTGTACCGGCGCCGAGGTATGGACCGGCCAGGGACGCATCACCGCGCTGGCCACCCGGGACTCGGAACACATGGGCGAGGTCATTCTCTGCGCCGGCAGCATCGGCTCGCCGCAAATTCTGCAGCTCTCGGGCATTGGCCCGGCCGCCCTGCTGCAGCAGCACGGCATCCCCGTGGTGCAGGATCTGCCCGGTGTCGGCGCCAACCTGCAGGACCACCTGCAAATTCGCTCGGTCTACAAGGTGCAGGCCCTGGAAGGCGGCAAGCGCTGGGGCCTGTCGCTCAACACCATGGCCAATTCGCTGTGGGGCAAGGCCCGCATCGGGCTCGAATATGCGTTTCGCCAGACCGGCCCGATGAGCATGGCGCCCTCGCAACTGGGCGCCTTCACGCGCAGCTCGCCGGCGCAACCCTACCCGAACATCGAGTACCACGTCCAGCCGCTGTCGCTCGATGCCTTTGGCGAGCCGCTGCACAATTTCAATGCCTTCACGGCGAGCGTGTGCAACCTCAACCCGACCAGCCGCGGCACCGTGCACATCAAGAGCGGCCATTTTGAGGACGCCCCGGCCATCGCCCCCAATTACCTAAGCACGGCCGAGGACCGCCAGGTGGCGGCCGACTCGCTGCGCGTGACGCGCCGCATTGTCAGCCAGAGCGCGCTGGCCAAATACCGGCCTGAAGAATTCAAGCCGGGCGTGCAGTTCCAGACCGACGAAGAACTCACGCGGCTGGCCGGCGACATTGCCACCACCATCTTCCACCCGGTCGGCACCACCAAAATGGGCCGCCATGACGACCCCCTCGCGGTGGTGGACTCGCACCTGCGGGTGCGCGGCGTTCGCGGCCTGCGCGTCGTCGATGCCGGGGTGATGCCGCTGATCACCAGCGGAAATACCAACTCGCCCACGCTGATGATCGCGGAGAAGGCGGCGCAGTGGATTCGCGACGGCGAGTAAGCCCGCCGGGGATGCCGGGATCGGCATCGCCGCTTTGTTCCTTCGGTGGCGTTCACGCGCAATAATGGGCATCAGCCCCCCATTCCCACTGAGCCGCCAGGACACCTGCATGCCCCACCGTCAACTTTCGCTGGAACTGGAGAAGCTTCGGCAGCTTTACCTGTCCGGGCTGCCGCGGGAGGTGGAGCTGCTGCAGGACGCGCTCGGCCAGTTCAGGCAGCACGCAGGCGCCGACGCGCTGATGCGGGCGCACAAACTCACAGGCTCGGGCGGCACTTTTGGTTTTCCGCAGATCAGCGCGGCCGCCAGCTCGCTGGAGCAGGTGCTGACGCGCTGCCAGGATGCGGGGCTTGCACCCGGGCCCGAGGACGCCGGCCTGCTGGACACCGGCCTGCAGGCGCTTCAGGCCGCGCTGGCGCAAGCCGGGACCGCAGCGGTGGTTTCGCCAGTATCAACACCCGCGCAGGGCGCGCAGCCCTCCGCCCGCCTGATCGATATCATCGAGCCCGATCCGGACGTGGCCGCCGACCTGGTACGCCAGCTGGATCAATCGGGCTATCGCGGCCGGGTCTTTGACAGTCCCTCAAAGCTGGCCGCCAGCCCGGCGGGCAGCGCGGCAGCGATCCTGGCCAACGTGGGCCTGCCCGAGGAGGAGCAGCTGGTGCTGCGCGCGCTGGCCCGGCCCTGGCGCATCGGCGGCGGTGCCGCTGATCTTCATGGCCGGAGATACGGATTTCCAGTCCCGGCTGCGGGCCATCCGCGCGGGCGGTGTCGGCTATTTCCCCGCCCCGCTGGATGTACGTTCGCTGCTCGGTTTTCTGGGCCGCATTACCTCCGACGAGCCGTCCAGGCCCTACCGCGTGCTGATCATCGAGGATGATGAAAGCCTGGCGGGCTTTTATGCCGAGGTGCTGCAATCGGCCGGCATGGAAACCGCCATCGTGACCGACCCCACCACCGTGACGGGTCTGCTCACGGCATTCCGCCCTGACCTCATCACCTGCGACCTCTACATGCCCGACTGCAACGGCATGGAACTGGCCGCACTGATTCGCCAGCAGGAAGAGTTTGTCCGCATCCCCATCGTCTTTCTGTCAACAGAGACCAGCTTGGACAAGCAGTCACAGGCGCTCAAGCAAGGCGGCGACGACTTCATCATCAAGCCTGTCGAGCCAGCCAACCTGATCTCGGCGGTGCAAAGCCGGGCCCGTCGCTACCGCAGCCTGCTGGCCGCGGAAGACACGCTGCGCATCAGTGAAGAGCGCTTTCGCCTGGTCTTTGAAAGCAGCCTGGATGGCTTCATCCAGACGCTGGCAGACGGCACCATTGTTTCGGCCAACCAGGCCGCCTGCCACATGTTTGACATGACGGAGCAGGACTTGCGCCGCGCCGGGCTTGCCGGCCTCGTGGACGGCGCTGACCCGCGGCTGCAGGATATGCGGGGCAGTCCCGAGAAATACCGGGGCGAGCTCCTTTGCGTGCGCCGCGGCGGCGTGAAATTCCCTGTCGAAATTTCAGCGTCGCAACACCTCAGCAGCAACGGCGATGTCCAGGGCAGCATCATCGTGCGTGACATCACCGAGCGAAAATCCGCCGAGGAAAGCATCTTGCGGCTCAACGCCGAACTTGAACAACGGGTGGAACGGCGAACCGCTGCGCTGACGGCGGCCAACCAGGAACTGCAGGCTTTTTCGCATTCGCTGGCCCACGACCTGCGGCAACCCTATATTGCCATCAATGGCCTGGCGAGCCTGCTGGAGCGGGAAATGGCGGCCCACCTGACGGCGCGCGGCAAGGATTACCTGAACCGCATACGCGCCGGCGTCAGCCAGATGAACGACCGCACCGACAGCCTGCTGTCGCTGGCCCAGCTGTCGCAGGCGACGACCCGACCCGAAAAGGTGGACCTGGCGGCAATCTGCACCGCCGTGCTGGCCACGCTTCAGGCCAAGGAGCCGGGGCGCCAGGTTCAAACCGAGGTCGAGGCGCCGCTGGAAGCCGACGGCGATGCCAGCCTGCTCCAGCACCTGCTCGGGCATTTGCTGGGCAACGCCTGGAAATTCACGTCCCGGCAGGCCAGCGCCGTCATCCGCGTCAGCAGCCAGACCGACGTTGGCGGAAAAACGGTTTACTGCGTCGCGGACAATGGCGCCGGTTTTGAAATGGCCTATGTCGACAAGCTGTTTGGCGCCTTCCAGCGGTTGCATTCCCCCTCGGAGTTTTCAGGCGCCGGCATTGGCTTGGCGATGGCGCACCGCATCGTCACGCGGCATGGCGGACGGATCTGGGCCGAATCGGCGCCCGGTCAGGGCGCGCGCTTTTACTTCACGCTGGGCGGTTAGGGCTCGTTTGGGAATAGGTTGTGCATTTGGCCGTCGGATTCGGGATGCGCTGCCAGGCGCGGGGAGCGCCGTGTGGCCAGCCCACACAAGCGAGTCGCAACAACGCAGCGCGCCCGAAGCTGGCGAGCCAAATGTGCAAGTTATTCCCGAACGAGCCCTTAATGCCTTGTCGGCGTGAAAAGGCCGATGCCGCCCAAAATGTGCGGGAAACTCCTAATGCACTGTCTCAGTGCGCCGGCTATATTAAAGGACTTGCTGACGAGCTGCTGCTCGCAACGCGAGGAGCCGAGGAGACACGAAGAGCAATTACAACGCAAACGAATATTCCACAAAGATATTTTTTTGTGAAAGCGCTGGCAACCCCAGCGCTTTTTTTATGGCCGTTCGGCCCGTCGCCTGCCTTACTTCAATCACATGAAGGCCCTTGATGAATGGCTATAGTTTGCTATTAATTGAGTAGCAGAAGCCATTTTGGCGCATGGGACAATTCGCACCATGGATTTGCTGATTGTTACCTTTGCCTCCCTGCTGGCTGGATTTGTGGATGCCATCGTCGGCGGTGGCGGCCTGATCCTGGTGCCTGCCCTGTTCGCCATCTTTCCCACCGCCCACCCGGCCACGCTGTTTGGCGTCAACAAGGGGGCCTCGGTCTGGGGCACGGCGGTGGCCACCGCCCAGTTTGCACGCCGCGTCGACATGCGCTGGTCGGCCCTGCTGCCGGCGGCAGGGGCCGGTTTTGCGGCCTCGCTGGCGGGCGCCTGGCTGGTGACCGTTATCTCTGCGGGCTTTTTACGCAAGGCCCTGCCGCTCGTGTTGCTGGGGGTGCTGATCTACACACTGGCGCGCAAGGATCTGGGGCGCCACCATACGCCGCGCTTTGCCGGCCGCGCCGAAACCGCGGCGGCCTGCTGCATCGGGCTGGTGCTGGGCTTTTACGACGGGTTTTTTGGCCCCGGCACCGGCAGTTTTCTGGTTTTCCTGTTCGTGCGCTGGCTGGGCTACGACTTCCTGAATGCGGCAGCCTCCGCCAAACTGCTCAATATCGCCACCAATCTGGCGGCGCTGACGCTGTTTGCCTGGAAAGGCCATATCTGGTGGCATATCGCCCTGACGATGGCCGTGGCCAATGTGGCGGGCAGTTTGCTGGGAACCCGGCTGGCGCTCAGACGGGGCGCTGATTTTGTGCGAAGCGTGTTTATTGTGGTGGTCAGCGCGCTGATCCTGAAAACAGCGTTCGACGCCTTTTTGAAATAGCCCCCGCTGACCCGCCGCAGAAAAGCTAACGCGGCAGGGTAGCCGCTACCGGCGCAGACGCCGCTGGCTTGCCGGCCACCGGCACCACGCCCTCGGTCCTGGCGGCAGTGGCCGCCGCGGGCCCCTCCACCCGGGGTGCCTCCATGGCCGGCACCCCGGCGACCGGCAAGGCCGCGATGTCGGCCGCGCGGCGCGGCTTGCCAATGGGTGCCGCGGCCAGCCCTTTTTGCACGGCAGCCATGTCTTCCTCGCTCGGGTACTGGCCCAGCAACAGGTAGTCAAAGGCCCGGCGTGCAATGGGCGCGGCCGCGCCGGCGCCCCAGCCGGCGTTTTCCACGATCACCGCCAGTGCGATCCGGGGGTCCTCGGCGGGGGCAACGGCAATGTACAGCGCATGGTCGCGCTGGTGTTCTTCCATTTTGGCGCTGTTGTACTTGCTGCCTTTCGGGGCTCCCACGGCCTGGGCCGTGCCGGTTTTACCGCCGCTCAGGTAGCCCGCGCCAGCAAACACCCTGGCCGAGGTTCCGCCCTGCACCACGCCGGCCAGCCCCTTGCGGATCACCGCCACGTTCTCGGGCTTGTAACCCAGGTCTTCAGGCGGCGCAACCGGCAGGGGGTGCATCGCCCGTGTCACCGGGTCCTGCGTGCCGATGATCAGGCGCGGCTTGTACTTGATACCGTTATTGGCCAGCACAGCGGTGGCCTGGGCCAGTTGCAGCATGGTGAAACTGTTGTAGCCCTGTCCAATGCCGAGCGAAATGGTCTCACCGGCAAACCATTTCTGCTGTTCCGGCCGTTTGAAGTAGCTGCGCTTCCAGGCCTGGCTGGGCAGCACACCGCGCACTTCGCCATTGATGTCGATGCCGGTGATCTGGCCGAAGCCCAGCGGCTTCATAAAGTCATGCATGGCGTCCACGCCGATTTCGTTGGCCAGCGAGTAAAAGTAAACATTGCTGGACTCGACAATGGCCCGGTGCATGTCCATGATGCCGCCCTTCTCGTTCTCGGGGCTGCCGAAACGGCGGCCGCCGAACATGTAGAAACCGGGGTCGTTGATCAGGGTTCCTGGGGCTCGCGCGCCGAGCTGCAGGGCGGCCAGGGCCATGAAAGGTTTATAGGTGGAGCCTGGCGGGTAGGTGCCGCGCAGCGCCCGGTTGAGCAGCGGCTTGTCGATCGATTCGTTGAGGGCTTCCCAGCTCTCGGCATCAATCCCGTCCACGAACAGGTTGGGGTCGAACGTCGGCTTGCTGACAAACGCCAGCACATCGCCGGTTTTCGGGTCCAGCGCCACCAGCGCGCCGCGCCGATCGCCGAACATGTCTTCCACCAGCTTTTGCAGCTTGATGTCGATGGACAGCATCACCGTGTCGCCGGGGATGGCCGGGTTGCTGGCCAGCCGGCGCACCGCCCGCCCGCCCGCCGAGGTCTCGACCTGCTCGACACCCGTGATGCCGTGCAGCTGCTTTTCAAAGCTCTGCTCCACGCCGAGCTTGCCGATGTAGTCCGTGCCGCGGTAGTTGCCCTGGTCGTCGCCTTCGTCGATACGCTCTTTTTCGCTCTGGTTGATGCGGCCGATGTAGCCCACGACATGGCTGCCGAGCTCGCCGTACGGGTAGCTGCGGAACAGCCGCGCCTTGATGTCGACGCCCGGAAAGCGGAAACGCTGCGCGGCAAACCGGGCCACTTCCACATCGGTCAGGCGGGTGCGTATGGGCAGCGACTCGAAATTCTTGGCCTCTTCGCGCAGGCGCTTGAAGCGCCGCTTGTCGCGCAGCTGGATGTCCACCACTTTTTCCAGCGCCGCAATGGTCTCCTCCAGGTTGGCCACCTTGGACGGCGTGATCTCCAGCGTGTAGGCCGAGTAGTTGCTGGCCAGCACCACGCCGTTGCGGTCCAGGATCAGCCCGCGGTTGGGCACGATGGGCACGATGGCCGTGCGGTTGCTTTCGGCCTGCTCGCTCAGGTCGGTGTGGCGGAACACCTGCAGGTAGACCAGCCGCGCCGCCAGCAGCCCAAAGGCGCAGAGCACGGCCAGGCTCGCGACCAGCACGCGCGCGCGAAAGCGCGACAAATCGGCTTCAACGTTGCGCAGCTCAGTCATGAAGATTGCCCCCACGGTCGCTCACCACGTGTGCTCCCTGCCCCCCGAGGGGGCCGCTGCGCCTGCGGCCTGGCAAAGCCAGTTCCGCGGCCCCGACTGGGTTGGGAACGACGAGACCAGTGCGGCGCTTTGGCACAAATATAAAACAACTCTACGGCACTCCCATCTAGAGTGGTCGATTTTGGTCGGGATCCGGCGCCCGCCGCTGCGGCACCAGCAGCAAGATGCTGGCGACAGGCCACAGCAGCGCTTCGGCCAGCGGTGCCAGCAGCATGATCCAGCCCGGGAAAATGCCTCCGCCGATCATGCGGATGATGAGCTCCACACCGTGCGCCACCGCAAACAGCGGCAACACCTGCACCGCCTGCGACGGCACGGAGAACCACAGCAGGCGGCGGTGAATCATGGCAGCAAAAAAGCTCAGCGCCGTGTAGGACAGCGCATGCTGCCCCAACAGGGAAGACTGGTGCACATCCATGGCCAGGCCAAACATGAACGCCACACCAATGCCCACGCGCAGCGGCTGGTGCACGTTCCAGAAGACCAGCACCAGCGCCAGGAAATCGGGCATCCAGGGCACGCGGCCCAGCGGCAGCATGTCCAGCAGCAAGGCCGCGATCAGGCTGCACCAGATGAAGACCGGGTTGGCGGGCAGCAGCAGTTGCTGGCCGGAGCGCATGATCATTTGGCGGCGCCCTTCTTCTTGGCCGGGACGGATGGCGCTTCGGCCTCGGGCTGCGGCGGGATCTGGCTCGACAAGGGCTTGACCACCATGACATGCCGGGCCCCCGTCACCAGCGCCTGCGGCGCGCAGTAAATCTTGGCGAAGGCCGATTCGGCGCGCCGCTCGATCCGGGTGATGGTTGCCACCGGCAGGCCCGGCGGGTAGACGCCGTCGACCCCGCTGGTGGTCAGCATGTCGCCCTGCTGTACATCGGAGTTGCTGCCCATGAAGCGCAGTTCCAGCCCGCTGCCAGGCGCGCCCGGGTCGCCATAGGCCACACTGCGCGCGCCGGTGCGCACATTGAGCACCGGAATGGCCAGGTCGCGGTCCACCACCAGCGTGACCTCACTCACCAGCGGGTGCACGCGGGTGACCTGCCCCAGCACACCGGACTCATCGACCACGGGCGAGCCGAGATCCACGCCCTGGGCCATTCCCTTGTCGATGATGACCTTGCGGGTGTAAGGATCGGCCGCGTCATACAGCACCTCGGCGGCCAGCACCGGCGTGGCGAGCTGCTCACGCAGGCCCAGCAGCTTGCGCAGGCGGCTGTTTTCCTGCGACAGCTGCTCCACCTGGCTGGCGCGCAGCGACTGCAGCGCGAGTTTTTTGCGGGCTTCCTCGCTGCTGGACTGGGCCTGGTTCAGGCTGATGAAATAGTCACTGCCGCCCTTGACGGCACGCACCGGCTGCAGCGCCAGCCACTGCACCGGGTAGAGCGCGGTGGCAAGCGCCGCGCGCACCGGCTGGGTGATGCGAAAGCGCGTGTCCGCCACCATCAGGAACAGCGACAAGGCGCTGAAAAACATCAGCTTGGACAGCGCCGACGGCCCCTGCTTGAAGAAGGGCGGCGGGGATCTGTCGAGGGTTCCTAAGGGCATGGTGCGCTGTCAGGCTGGCCCTGCTTCATGCGATCTGCGCGCAGGCGAAGGCGGGCTGGTGAAGGACGGCGGGCGGCAGCACCTTACTCCGACGTGAAGATGGAGCCCAGGCGATCCATGCGCTCCAGCGCAATGCCGCAACCGCGCACCACGCAGGTCAGCGGGTCTTCGGCCACCAGCACCGGCAGGCCGGTTTCTTCGGCCAGCAGGCGATCCAGGTCGCGCAGCAGCGCGCCACCGCCGGTCAGCATCATGCCGCGCTCGGCGATGTCGGCGCCCAGCTCGGGCGGGGTCTGCTCCAGCGCATTCTTGACGGCGCTGACGATGTTGTTCAGCGGGTCGGTCAGGGCTTCAAGGATTTCGTTGCTCGAAATGGTGAAGCTGCGCGGCACGCCTTCGGACAGGTTGCGGCCCTTGACTTCCATTTCCTTGACTTCGGAGCCAGGAAAGGCCGAGCCTATGCTTTTCTTGATGGCCTCGGCCGTTGGCTCGCCGATCAGCATGCCGTAGTTGCGGCGGATGTAGTTGATGATGGCCTCGTCGAAACGGTCGCCGCCGACGCGCACGCTGCCCTTGTAGACCATGCCGCCCAGCGAGATCACGCCGACCTCGGTGGTGCCGCCGCCAATGTCCACCACCATGGAGCCGCTGGCCTCGGAGACCGGCAGGCCGGCGCCAATCGCGGCGGCCATGGGTTCCTCGATCAGGTAGACGTCGCTGGCACCGGCGCCCAGGGCGCTTTCACGGATGGCGCGGCGCTCGACCTGGGTCGAGCCGCAGGGCACGCAGATGATGATGCGCGGGCTGGGCTTGAGCAGGCTGCGCGGGTGCACCATCTTGATGAACTGCTTGAGCATCTGCTCGGTCACCGTGAAGTCGGCAATCACGCCGTCTTTCATCGGGCGGATGGCCTCGATGTTGCCGGGCACCTTGCCCAGCATGGCCTTGGCTTCGCGGCCGACGGCCTGGATGGTTTTTTTGCCCTGGGGGCCGCCTTCGTGGCGAATCGCCACCACGGAGGGCTCATCAAGCACAATGCCGCGGTCACGTACAAAAATCAGGGTGTTGGCGGTACCGAGGTCAATCGCCAGGTCGGTCGAGAAATACCGACGGAATGCTTCAAACATATGCAGGAATCCGGTTGGTGCATGAGCAAACTGGGTTGCCCGATCGCTTTTTATGATGAACCAAGTATGAGAAAGTGGGGCCAAAGCTGTCCGAAAGCTTGTCTCCAGCACCCAAAAAGCGCCTACGGAGTGCATCCAGCCATGATTTCACACCAAAGGCGGGATAATAACGCATCCCCTGTGAATCAATGGCTGCGGCGCGGCGTTTTTTCGGCCTTACACCTTGTTTCTGCTTGAGTTTTTGTCCTTTTCCCTGCACCTATTTCCCTGCATCTAACTACCACCCCATGGCACTGACATCCCAAGACATCGCACGCGTCGCCAACCTGGCGCGCCTGGAATTGCGACCTGAAGAGACCGAACACACCCTGAGCCAGCTCAACGGCTTTTTCGCCCTGGTGGAGCAAATGGCCGCCGTCAATACCGACGGCGTGGAACCGCTGGCCCACCCGGCAGCCGTGATTGGCGAGGTGGCGCTGCGCCTGCGCGATGACATCGCCAGCGAGCCCAACCAGCGCGAGGCCAGCCAGGTCAGCGCCCCCGCCGTGGAACGCGGCCTGTTTCTCGTGCCCAAGGTGATCGAATGAGCGCCCCCGACCGCAGCACCGATTTGCACGACCTCGGCGTCGCAGAACTCGCCGCCAGGCTGGCCGCCCGCGAGGTCTCCAGCGTCGAGGTGACCCGGCATTTCCTTGCCCGCATCCAGCAGCATGAGGGCCTGGGCGCTTTCCTGGCCACCAACCCGGACGTGTCGCTGGCGCAGGCCCGGGCCGCCGACGCGCGGCTGGCCGCCGGTGAGCGCACGCCTTTGCTGGGCGTGCCGCTGGCGCACAAGGACGTGTTTGTCACCCGCGACTTCCCGACCACGGCCGGCTCGAAAATGCTGGCCGGCTACCGCAGCCCGTTCGATGCGACCGTGGTGAGCCGGCTTGGCGTCGCGCCGGGCGGCGCCGGCATGGTCACGCTGGGCAAGCTCAACTGCGACGAATTCGCGATGGGCTCGGGCAACGACAACAGCGCCTATCAACCGGTGCACAACCCCTGGGACACCACGCGCGTGCCCGGCGGCTCCTCGGGCGGCTCGGCGGCGGCTGTGGCGGCACGCTTGGTACCGGCGGCCACCGGCACCGACACCGGCGGCTCCATCCGCCAGCCCGCCTCGCTCACCGGCATCACCGGCATCAAGCCGACCTATGGCCGCTGCTCGCGCTATGGCATGGTGGCTTTTGCCTCCAGCCTGGACCAGGCCGGCCCGATGGCGCGCAGCGCACTCGATTGCGCCCTGCTGCTCTCGGCCATGGCCGGCCCCGACCCCGACCGCGATTCCACCTCGCTGGATCTCCCGGTCACCAATTACGCTGCCGAATTAGCAGCCATAGGCAGCCAGGAGACACGCTCCATGCCGCTGAAAGGCTTGAGAATCGGCCTGCCCACCCAGTTCTTCGGCGCGGGCTGCTCGGCCGATGTGCTCAAGGCGGTTCGCGCCGCGCTGGCCGAATTTGAAAAACTGGGCGCCACATTGGTCGACGTCAGCCTGCCGCTGACCGAGCTGTCCATCCCGGTGTACTACGTGATTGCGCCGGCGGAAGCCAGCAGCAACCTGAGCCGCTTTGACGGCGTTCGCTATGGGCACCGGGCGGCCAGCTACAGCGACCTGACCGACATGTACAAGAAGTCGCGCTCGGAAGGCTTTGGCGACGAGGTCACGCGCCGCATCATGATTGGCACCTATGTGCTGTCGCACGGCTACTACGATGCCTACTACCTGAAGGCGCAAAAAATCCGCCGCCTGATTGCGCAGGATTTCCAGAAAGCCTTTGCGCAATGCGACGTGATTGCCGGGCCGGTGTCGCCCACCGTCGCCTGGAAGATCGGCGAGAAGGAAGACGATCCGGTGGCCAACTACCTGGCCGACATCTACACGCTGTCGTCCAGCCTGGCTGGCCTGCCCGGCATGAGCATCCCGGCGGGCCTGGGCGCCCACGGCATGCCGGTGGGCCTGCAGCTGATCGGCAATTATTTCCAGGAAACCCAGCTGCTGGGCGCCGCCCACCATTTCCAGCTGGCCACCGACTGGCACCAAATGAAACCGGAAGACAAGGCAGGATTGCCGGCATGAGCAATATCGCAAGCACCCCCACCTCCCCGCTGGTGCAGGGCTACGAAGTCGTCATCGGCTTTGAAACCCACACCCAGCTGACCACGCAGTCGAAAATCTTCAGCCGCGCCTCCACCGCGTTTGGCGCCGAGCCCAACACGCAGGCCTCGGCCGTCGACTTCGCGCTGCCCGGCGCGCTGCCTGTGATGAACAAGGGCGCGGTACAGCGCGCCATCGAGTTTGGCCTGGCCGTCAATGCGCACATTGCCGAGCAGAGCGTGTTCGCGCGCAAAAACTACTTCTACCCCGACCTGCCCAAGGGTTACCAGATCAGCCAGTTCGAGATTCCCGTGGTGCAGGGAGGTGTCGTCGAGTTCTTCCTGGACGGTGAAAAGAAATCGGTGCGACTGGTGCGCGCCCACCTGGAAGAAGACGCCGGCAAGTCGCTGCACGAAGACTTCATCGGCATGAGCGGCATCGATCTGAACCGCGCCGGCACGCCGCTGCTGGAGATCGTGACCGAGCCCGACATGCGCTCGTCGGCCGAAGCCGTGGCTTATGCCAAGGAGTTGCACAAAATCGTCACCTGGATCGGCATTTGCGACGGCAACATGCAGGAGGGCAGCTTCCGCTGCGATGCCAATGTCTCGGTGCGCAAGCCCGGCGCAGCGCTGGGCACGCGCCGCGAGATCAAGAACCTGAACAGCTTCAAGTTCATGCAGCAGGCGATCGATTACGAAGTGCGCTGGCAGATCGGGCAACTGGAAGACGGCCACGCCATCCAGCAGGCCACCGTGCTGTTTGACCCGGACACCGGCGAGACACGGGCCATGCGCACCAAGGAAGATGCAGCCGACTACCGCTACTTCCCCGACCCGGATTTGCCGCCGCTGGTGATAGCGCGCGACTGGGTGGAGCGCACGCGCGCCGAGATGAGCGAGTTGCCGCGGGTGATGGCGGCGCGCTTCGTCAAGGACTATGGCCTGCCCGAGTATGACGCGGCTCAATTGACCTCGTCAAAAGACACTGCCGAGTACTTTGACCGTGCAATGCTTGAGTTAATTAGCGAAGAGGGGAGCGAGGGAGCTCGCCATGGCAAGACCATTGCCAACTGGATCAATGGGGAGATAGCGGCTCGAATGAACCGTGCTGGACTCAACAGCATTCGAGAAAGTCCGATCACA
Organism: Polaromonas sp. JS666; assembly: GCF_000013865.1. Classification (NCBI taxonomy): domain Bacteria; kingdom Pseudomonadati; phylum Pseudomonadota; class Betaproteobacteria; order Burkholderiales; family Comamonadaceae; genus Polaromonas; species Polaromonas sp. JS666. The sequence goes on along the minus strand of NC_007948.1, from coordinate 239,120 downwards.
GCATGGCACATCGTTACCCTAGTACGTCGAATTGCCGATGGCACGATCTCAGGAAAAATTGCAAAAGATGAAATTATTCCTGCACTTTGGGATGGAAATTTAGGCTCTCATGATGCCGTCAATACGTTCATCGAATCCAAAAAACAAATGAGCGACACCGGCGAGCTGGAAAAAATCATTGATGACGTACTGGCGGCCAATGCCAAAAACGTCGAAGAGGTCAAGGCCGGCAATGCCAAGGCCTTCAATGCTTTGGTCGGCCAGGCCATGAAAGCCACCAAGGGCAAGGCCAACCCGGCGCAGGTCAACGAACTGCTGCGGAAAAAACTGGCGTGATGCCGGCAGGGCCGCCGTGCTGCGGCCCGCCTTCGCGTTCGATACGGAGATTCAGTTTTTGGCGGCGGCCTTGGCTGGCCCCGCCTTGCCGACGGCGCCCGAAGCCGGACTGGCAGGGGCCGCCCCCGCCAGCGTCCACAGCTGCTTGAGCTTGACCAGCTCTTCGTCAAAACGCAGGTTGACGCGTTTTTTCTCCTGCTCCTGATCGGCGATGAATTTCTTCTGGACGGCGGCGCTGCTGTCGTTTTCTTCCAGCCGGCGCTTGAGTTCGGGCGGCGCCTTCGCCGGGTCCTTCACGTAAAACTCGAATTCGTCGTTGATGGCCTTGCGCTGCCCGGCCAGCTCGACCGTTCTCTTGCTCGCGGCCTTGATGACTTCGTCGATCTGGGCCAGCGCCGTGATGCGCTCCTGATCGTGTACCGATCGGGCAGGATAGCGCAGCAGCAACGCCCGGTCCCGGCGCTTGTCTTCAACTTCGCGCGCACGCGCCTCTGCCGCCAGCTTCTCTTTTTCTTCCTGCGCAGCCCGCTCCTGCGCGGTCAGCGAGGGCCCGACCTCGCGCCTGAGCCTGCCGGAACGCGTCAACTCCTGCTGCGTGCGGTCCATGCACTCGGCAATCGGACGGTCCGCCGTGATCTTGCGGCCTTTTGCATCGACACAGGTGTAGATGCTCTGGGCTGCGGCCTCACCGCACAGGCAGGTGGCCAGCACCAGCCCCGCCGTCAACGCTGTTTGCAAAAGCAATTCGACTCCTCATTCCACGCCATAGCGTTCCCGATAAGCCAGCACAGCCTGATAGTGGGCTTTTAAGGACAACGCGCCAGAGGCCCCTGGCGTCGACACGTCGCCTTGCCTGGAGAGATACTGCAGCAAGTCGGTCAGGCGCGCAATCGCACAAACCTGCAAACCCAGCTGATTCGTTACATATTGCACCGCGCTGTGGTTAACATCCACGCCATTCTCGGTGGCTTTTTCCTGCCGGTCCAGCGCGAGCACCATCGCATGGGGTGTGGCGCCGGCGGCCTGGATGATGGCAATCGATTCGCGCGCCGCCGTGCCGGCTGACATCACGTCATCAATGATCAGCACGCGCCCCTTGACGGGCGCCCCGACCAGCGTGCCTCCTTCGCCATGGTCCTTGGCCTCCTTGCGGTTGTAGGCAAAGGGGACATTGCGGCCCTGCCGCGCCAGTTCGACGGCGACGGCGGCGGCCAGCGGAATGCCCTTGTACGCGGGGCCGAAAATCATGTCAAACTCCAGCCCGCTGCGCTGGGCCTCGGCCAGCAGGTGGCGCGCATAAAATTGCGCCAGGCGGCCCAGCTTGGCGCCGTCGTCAAACAGGCCCGCGTTGAAAAAATAGGGGCTCAGGCGCCCGGCCTTGGTCTTGAATTCGCCAAACCGCAGCACACCCGATTCCAGCGCAAACTGCACGAATTCCTGTGCCAGCGTGGTGTCTGCGGGAGTTGCCTGCGCCTTGTCCGCTTTGTCTGTCTGCCCTGCCGTGCTCATTGGAGATGTCCTTGTTCAAATTAACCAGCCTCAACCTCAACGGTATCCGTTCCGCTACCAGCAAAGGCCTGGAGGACTGGATTGCCCAGTCCCTACCGGATTGTATTTGCGTACAGGAGCTGAAGGCGCAAGCGACTGATGTGAGTGGTCGCTTCGAAGCATTGGCCGGTCTCAAGGGCTACTTTCACTTTGCCGAGAAGAAAGGCTATTCGGGCGTGGCGGTGTACACCCGCCATGAGCCCAGCGACGTCATTGTGGGCTATGGCTCGTCCGAATTTGACGCCGAAGGCCGCTACGTGGAACTGCGCTTTGACCGGCCGGGCCGCAAGCACGCGCCCAAGCTGTCCATCATCAGCTGCTACTTCCCCAGCGGCTCATCGGGCGAAGAGCGGCAGGCCGCCAAGTTCCGCTTTCTGGCCGAGTTCTACCCGCGCCTGCTGGCGCTGAAGGAAACGCGCGACTTTGTGCTGTGCGGCGACGTCAACATCGCGCACCAGGAAATCGATCTGAAAAACTTCAAGGGCAACCGCAAGAACAGCGGCTTCCTGCCCGAAGAGCGCGCCTGGATGACGGAGCTGCTGAAGGACGCCGAGCTGGCCAATGAAGCGGCGGACGAGCTTAACGCCCCCACGCTCGGCACTGGCGTGTCCTCGCTGCCCCCCAAGGGGGCTGAACTTGCTCGGGGCGGCCCTTCGCTGCATTCGGCCCCCACGCTCGGCACTGGCGTGTCCTCGCTGCCCCCCGAGGGGGCTGAACTTGCTCGGGGCGGCCCTTCGCTGCGTTCGTCAGTACCCACAGCGGGAACTGGCGCGGCGCCACCGCTCGGTGGTGGCATGGTCGATGTCTACCGCAAGCTGCAACCCACCACCACCGACGCGGCCTACACCTGGTGGAGCAATCGCGGCCAGGCCTATGCCAAGAACGTGGGCTGGCGGCTCGACTACCACCTGGCCACGCCCGCCTTTGCGGCACTGGCGCGGTCTGAGCATATTTACAGGGCCGAGCGTTTTTCGGACCATGCGCCGATCACGGTGGATTACGACTGGTCTGTTTGAGGGGCAGGCTAAACTGCCGGAGATACGGCTTGCCCGCCCAGGTCGAGCGCAGAGTTGTGCCCGATTCAACCGTTCTTTAAACACCTGTCGCCCCTGTGAACCGTCATTTTTTCCAACCGGCCTCCGTGCTCGTGCTGTCTTTCCTGGCTGTCATCAGCATCGGGACCTTGCTGCTCATGCTGCCGCTGGCACATGCCGAAGGCGCCGGTGCGAGCGCCCTGACCGCGCTGTTCACAGCCACGTCGGCGGTGTGTGTCACGGGCCTGGTGGTGGTGGACACCGGCACTTACTGGTCGGGGTTTGGGCAGGGCGTGATCCTGGCGCTGTTTCAGCTCGGCGGCTTCGGCATGATGACTTCGGCCACCTTGCTCGGCCTGCTGGTCAATCGCCAGTTGCGGCTGCGCTCGCGGCTGCTGCTGCAGGCGGAAACCCATTCATTGGGGCTGGGCGATGTCAAGAGCATTGCCAGGCTCGTGTTGATCGTGACCGTCGTCGTTGAACTCGGCACAGCCTTGCTGCTGACGCTGCGATTTGCCCTGGGCCATGCCATGCCATGGGGCGAGGCGGCGTGGCACGGCCTCTTCCACGCGGTTTCGGCCTATAACAACGCCGGCTTTTCGACTTGGAGCGACAGCGTGATGGGCTTCGCCGGCGATGCCTGGGTGCTGGGCCCGCTGATGATGGGCATCGTCATTGGCGGACTGGGCTTTCCGGTGCTGCACGAGCTGATGCTCGAGCGGGGCCGCCGCCGCCATCGCAGCATGCACACCGTGCTCACGCTGTGGGGCTCGGCGGCCCTGGTGCTGGCGGGGTCGCTGGTGATTTATCTGGCCGAGATGAACAACCCGCGGACGCTGGGGCCGCTGGGTTGGACCGACCAAGCGTTGAGGGCACTTTTCAGCGCGGTGTCGGCTCGCACCGCCGGCTTCAACGCCGTGGACGTTGGCCAGTTGAGCCCGGAATCGCTGATGCTGCATTACGCACTGATGTTTATTGGCGGCGGTAGCGCAGGCACAGCCGGGGGCGTGAAGATCACGACCTTCTTTGTCCTGTTGCTGGTGGTCTGGAATGAAGTTCGCGGCCACCAGGATGTCGAATTTCGTGGCCGGCGGATTGCGACCGCGGTGCAACGGCAGGCGCTGACGATTCTGGTCCTGAGCGTGGCCGTGATCGTGCTCGCCATGCTGGTGCTGCTGCCGATGACGAACCTTCCGCTTGACAAGGTATTGTTCGAAGTGATTTCGGCGTTTGCCACCGTGGGGCTGTCCACCGGCATCACCGCGGAGTTACCGCCAGCCGGCCAGCTGGTGCTGGTCGTCCTGATGTTCACCGGCCGGGTGGGCGTGGTTACCTTGGCCGCTTCCATGGCGATGAACCACGCGCGCCGCGATTTTCGATACCCCGAGGAGAAACCCATTGTTGGATAAGACATTCCCCCCCAAATCGGACAGCGTGATGGTGATTGGCCTGGGGCGCTTTGGCACCGGCGTGGCCCAGGCGTTGGTGACGCTGGGCCATGACGTGCTGGCCATTGACTCCAGCGCCGAGACCGTGCAACGCCTGGCCAGCACCCTGCCGCATGTGGTGCAGGCCGACGCCACTCACACGGAAACCCTCAAGCAACTGGGCGCACAGGACTTTGCCCATGCGGTGGTCAGCATCGGGTCTGATCTCGAAAGCAGCGTGCTCACGGTGCTCAACCTGAGCCAGATCGGCATCAAGGACATCTGGGCCAAGGCCAACAGCCAGCAACATGGGCGCATCGCCGAGCGGGTGGGCGCCCACCATGTGGTTTACCCCGAGGCCGACATGGGCGCCCGGGTGGCGCATCTGGTCACGGGGAAGATGATTGACTTCATTGAGTTTGATGACGGCTTTGCCATCGCCAAGACGCATGCGCCTCGCGAAACCCATGACAAGCCCCTGTCGCAGTCGCAAGTCCGCTCCCGCCATGGCGTGACCATTGTGGGTATCAAGCGGCGGCACCAGGATTTCATCTACGCCAGACCCGAGACCGAGATCCAGCCCGGTGACCTGCTCATCGTGGCCGGCTCGACTGACATGGTGGAGCGCTTTGCCGGACGCTTCTGACAAGGGCATGATGATGGCGGGCCAGCCATTCATCAAATAAGTCGCAAACTACGCAGACCCCCAGTGCAGTGTTGCCTGCTTGATGGGACAACTCAAGCGATGGATGTGGGTCAGGGGCTGACAGCACCTTCAACCCCGAGAGCGGGCTCTGGACTCAACCCCGCGCGGCCCAGATCTGCTGGATCTGCGCGGAAAGCTCCATTGGGTCAAAGGGCTTGGGAATCACATCCAGCGCGCCCAGCGCCTTGTACGCCGCAATCTCCGAGGCCTGCACCTTGGCGGTCATGAAGATCACCGGCGTGCCGGCCGTGGCAGGCATTGCGCGCAAGGCCTTGAGCGTGCTGGGCCCGTCCATGCCCGGCATCATGACGTCGAGCAGCAGCAGGTCGGCTGCGGCGCCGGGGGCCACGCTCAGCGCCTCCTGCCCGGAGGCGCAGGGGATCACCGTGAACTTGCCGACGGCCTCCAGGGCCATTTTCGCCACGACGCGGATGTCGGGCTCGTCTTCAACATACAAAATGCGTTGGAGTGGTGCGGGCATGGTCAGATCAGAGGTTGGGGACGGGTGGGGCCGGGGTCTCCGGGAATCTGGAGGATACGCTGAATTGTATTTAACAGCTCGGTATTGGAGGTGTGGGCCTTGACCAGCACGGCTTCGGCCATCTGGCTGTCTTCCGGGTCCACGTCGCTGGACGAAAACAAAATCACCGGCGGCCGGGGATCGAGCGCATCGATGTCCTCAAACAGGTCCCAGCCCGAGTCCGAACCGAGCGTGAGGTCCAGCAACACCAGATCAAACCGTTGTTCCCGCAGCCGGGCGCGGGCCTCGTCCAGGGTGGCGGCAAATTCGAAAGTTGCAAAGTTCTCGGCGATGGCCGCGGCAATATGCTGGATGTCGAGATCGTCTTCCACATGCAGGATACGCGGCTTGCGGTTCTTCAGGCCGGCCACGGCGCGGCGGACACTGAGGGTCAGCTGGTTCTCATCGATCGGTTTTTCCAGCCAGTCCGACACCGCAAGCGGTTTGCGCTTGAGCTGCAGCTTCCCCTCCCCCGCCATCGCGGAGATCACCACCACAGGCAGGTGGCGCGTTCTTTCTTCGCGGCGCAGCGCACCAATGAAGGCCAGGCCGTTCTGGCCGGGCAGCTTCAGGTCCACCGTCATGGCGTCGTAGTCTTTGCGCGCCAGGTCAGCGTCAAAACCGGCCTTGCCCAGCATGAGGCTGATAAGTTGGGCTACATCGGGGTCGTCTTCGCAAATCAGGATGCGCGGCCGGGACGATGCCGACCGCGCCTTCACCAACTGCAGCAGCTGGGCGGGATCCCGCCATTCGGGCAGCTCAAAAAAGAACGTGGTGCCTGCACCCCCGTTGCTGTTAAACCCGATGCGGCCGCCCATGCTTTCAATCAGTCCCCTGGAAATATTGAGGCCGAGACCGGAGCCGCCCTTTTGCCGGGTATCGGACGAATCCGCCTGCGAAAACTTCTGGAAGATGCGGTTGCGAAACGCCTCCGGAATGCCGGGCCCCTGGTCCGAAACTTCGACCCGCACCTGCCGGGCGGTACGTGACAGCATCACTTCCACCGTACTGCCTGCCGGAGAAAACTTGACCGCGTTGGACAGCAGGTTGGTCATTACCTGCATCAGCCGGTCGCCGTCAATGCGCGCCTGCAGTGCCGCGTCGGGCGCGCGCAAGCGCAGCTTCACACCGTGCTGGGCGGCAAACCCCTCGTTGGCGGCCAGTGCCTGCCGGAGCAGTGGCTTGAGCTCCGCGGCCTGCAGATTCAGGCGCAGCTTGCCCGACTCGATTTTTTCGCTGTCCAGCATGTCGTTGATCAGCCGGATCAGGCGCTCGCAGTTGCTCGTGGCGATGGCCACCAGGCTCTTCACGGCCTCGGGCAGCTCACCGGCCACACCGCCGGAAATCAGTCCCAATGAACCACGGATCGAGGTCAGCGGCGTACGCAGTTCATGGCTGACCGTCGAAACGAACTCCGTCTTCATGCGGTCGATGCGCTTGAGTTCGGTGATGTCGGTGCCCAGCGAGAAAAATCCCACGACCTTGCCTTCGTCCGCGCCCTCCCCATAGCGGGGGAAATACTGCATGGCGTAGTTTTTGCGGTCGCCTTGCGGCGTGACCTGCACACGCTCGTACTGCACGGCATAGCCGCGCAGCGCCTCATCGACCTTGTCCTGCACGCCTTCGTAGAGCTGCGGGCCGAGTACTTCGGCCAGGGTATGGCCGTCAATCCGTTCAAATTCCAGGCCCAGCACTTCCTCATACGCCCTGTTGTGAAAGCGAAATCGCTGCTCCAGATCGAGATAGGCGATCAGGGCCGGCACGGTGTCGGTGATCTGGCGCAACTGGGATTCGCTGGCTCGCAACGCCTCGGTGATGCGCCTGCGTTCGGTATTGTCGCTAATGAGCGCCGTGAAGAGACGCTGCCCGCCCACATGCACGTCGCTAAACGACACACTGGCCGGAAACTCGGTGCCATCCTTGCGCATGCTCCGTACATCATGGTCAGCCATCCGGAAGGGCTCGGGCCGCGCGCGCAGCGCCGCAGTGAAGCTCTTGTACTGGCCGCGCAGGCGCTCGGGCACCAGCTCGGAAACGTCGCGCCCGATGAGTTCGCTTTTTTCATAGCCAAACAGCTGCAGCGCCGCCGCATTGGCCTGCAGCACGATGTCATCGTCGGTCGTGGTGATCACCGCGTCCGCCATGGATTCGGTGATCATGCGGGTCATGGTTTCGCTGTCGCGCAATTTCGCCTCCGCGCGTTTGCGGACTTCCTCGTAATGGGTGACCACGTACACCATCCAGGCCAGCATGGCCAGGAACAGCAGGCCGGCGGCAATGATGAAGTGCTGAACCCGTTGAGCGCTCCGCTCGGCATCGGCCTGCGCCCTCTGCCAGGCCAGGTTTTCCCGGTTGCGGGCCGTCTCCAGCAGGCTGTCGGTACGCTGTCTGAGTTGCCGGTTGGCGTCGCTGTTGAGGATGGCCACGGCGGCCGCCTGGCCCTCGGTTTGCCGGGCCGCGACCACCTGGTTGGTCACCGTCCTGCGCTGGCCGATCAGCTCATCCAGCTCGGGCTGATCCGGCAGCAGGTTCGCGCTTCGCACGCGGCCTATGGCTTCGCGCAAAGCGGCGCGTGCAGCCTCGAGGTTCTGCAGGTCCGCCGCGCTGCCGCTCAGCAGGTACTGGCGACCCAGTGACTCGGCGGACTTCAGGCTGGAGGCGATACGCCCGAGCAACACGAGCGTGTCCTCGGTCCGGACCCTAGCCTGCGCGGACTCGATCAAGCGGTTGATCGTGAGGTAGGAGGCCATGCCCACTGCCGCCACCAGAATGAGACCGATGCCCAGGGCCAGCTTGATCTTGACGAGGAAAGGGGTGGAGCGCATGGAAGATCCGATGGGTGAATTTTGGGAGCAATGGGGGCTGTGGGGCTGTGGGGCTGTGCAACGGCACGGATGACTCAGGCCGGACCAGCCAGGCTGCGGGCGCAGCGCTTCGGGACCGCGAACTTTTGCCGCGCCGCGCCGTTCCTTGGTGCCGTGCGCCATAACCAATCCATTCCAGCCAGTCGTCCTGGCTGGGACTCGCGGCAATCGCCGCGCTGCTGCCCCCTGAACGCGAGGAACCCCGTCACGCGGGAAAGCCGGTCGTGCAGACTGCGCATGGCGGGATCAAACCGTCGGATCGGCAGCCCGCCCCAGGGCAGCGACCAGGTCAGACTGCGTGATCATGCCCACCAGCCGCTCGCCCTCCCCAAGAATCGGGATGTGGTGATGGCCGGTGCTGCCGAAGAGCGGTATCAGGTCCAGCAGGCGGCGCTGCATGCCGGCCACCCTCACATTGCGCGTCATGATCTGGCCCACCACTTCCGGCTTGCTGGCGTAAACACTGCGAGTGGTACGGACCAGCGTTCGCAACTTGTCCTCGAACCCCTCATAGACGTCGAGTTCGGCGGCCCGCATGAAATCAGCCACCGTGATGATGCCCGCGATGCGGAAGGCGCGGTCTACCACCGGCAGTGCCTTGATGCGGCGGCTCCTCAACAGGGCCCAGGCCTCCTGAAGCGGGGTACCGAACTGCACGGTCACCAGCTCGCGCGACATGACATCCGCGCAGCGCAATTCCGCCAGCTTGCGATCGTAGGCGCGCAGCTGGGTCTCGGCCAGCAGCGATTTGAGGTCGTCCCGGCTGACGTCCAGCACCTGGTTGTAGCGTGCCAGCACCGCATCCAGATCGGCATCCAGATCTGAATCAACGGCCCGGGCCGCACCGGAAGCCCCGGCAGGGGGGAGCTGCCTGTGCGGATACGGCTTGCCGGTGGCATGGTTGTAGGCCATGCCGGCCAGCACCAGCAACAGGGAATTGAGCAGGACCGGATACAGGGCGAAAGACGGATCGCCAATGCCGCCCAGCACCATCATCAGCGCGGTGGCCCCCCCCGGTGGATGCAGGCAGCGCAGCGCAAGCATCGCGGCAATGGCGGTGGCCACCGCCAGCGCCGCAGCCAGCTCGGGTGAGCCCAGCAAGTGCACGCCATGCACGCCGGCAATGCCCACCAGTGCCGACAGGGTGTTGCCCCCCACCACCGCCCAGGGCTGCGCCATCGGACCGGCCGGCATGGCAAATACCAGCACCGCACTGGCTCCCAGCGGCGCCACCAGCCAGGGCAGCGCTGACGTGGCGCCCGCCAGCCGGCACAGCAGCGCCGTCAGAAAAATGCCGACGAGTGCGCCAATGACCAGGCGCAGGCACTCGCGCAGGCTGATGCCGGGGCGGGCGGGCCGCAAAGCCAGCCAAGTCCGGCCGAAGACGGTGGGCACCCCCTCCTTGGCGGGTCGGGCTTCAGGGCGCAGCGGCAAGGGCGAAGATGAACTCATGAGGGACGCACATTCACGGGAAATGATGAAGGCGGGTGCGCGGCTGCAAAGGCTGCGCGCGGAACATCGAGTCTCTGCGCTGCGAGCCGGCAAGCCACAGGCCACCAGACAGCCCGGGTCGCAGGCTTAACTGCGGGCACGCTGGTATAGGCCCTGGACTTTGGGAACATTGGCCTGAAGCTGCTGGATGCGCGCCGGGCCGGAAGGATGGGTGGACAGGAAGCTCGGCCCGCTGGCGCCGCCGCCGGCCTGCCCCATTTTTTCCCAGAGGCTGACCGCAGCCTGCGGGTTGTAGCCGCCGCGCGCGGCCACTTCCAGCCCCACCAGGTCGGCATCGGTTTCGTCTTCACGGCTGAAGCGCAGCGTGAGCAATTGCGTGCCTATGCTGGCTGCCATATCGCCGATCTGACCCAGACCCAGCAACTGCGCCCCCAGCGACAGCAAGGTGCCGGTTCCCTGGCTTTTGGCGATGCGGGCACGCGCATGTTCGCGCAGGGCATGCGCCATTTCGTGGCCCATGACCATGGCCGCCTCGTCGTCGGTGAGTTTGAGCTGGTCGAGGATACCGGTGTAGAAAGCGATCTTGCCGCCGGGCATGCAAAACGCGTTGATCTGCTTGCTGCCAATCAGGTTGACTTCCCAGCGCCACTCCCGGGCACGGTCATTCCATTGGGCGGTATGAGGCACCAATCGCGCGGCAATGGCGCGCAGCCGCCGCAACTGGGGGTGATCGGCGGGCGCCAGCGCGCCTTTGGAACGGGCCTCGGCGATCAGCTTGGCATATTCCTGCGTGGCAGCGCCTTCGAGCTCGTCTGCAGCAACCAGCTTGCGCAGCCCCGACGACGCCCCCACATCGACCTGGGCGGCCGAAGGCGCCGCCACGGCGGCGGCTGCCGCGCCCGCGGCTGCCAGCAGAAATGCCCGGCGGCCTGGCCAGGCGCCGTGTTCGGCGTCGCATAAGAAGCACATGCGTCAATAATAGTCACAAATTGATATGCCGATGTCAGACAAAACCCCCACTTCCCGGCTGCCCCTGGCCCCCGCCGTTCTGGCCAGCAGCGCCCCCACGGCCCAGCCAAAAAAGATCGCCTGGCGCGATGTCTGGCGGGTGTACACCGAGGCCGCCACTCTGCGCATGCTGCTGCTGGGCTTTTCGGCGGGGCTGCCGCTGCTGCTGGTGTTTGGCACGCTGAGTTTCTGGTTGCGCGAGGCCGGCATTGACCGCACCACCATCGGCTACCTGAGCTGGGTCGGCCTGGCCTACGGTTTCAAATGGGTATGGGCGCCGCTGGTCGACCGCCTGCCGATTCCCTTGCTGACCCGCCTGCTGGGGCGCCGGCGCAGCTGGCTGCTGCTGGCACAGGCGACCATCATCACGGCGCTGGTGGGCATGGCACTGACCGACCCGCGGCTGGCGCTGGAGCCAGTGGTGTGGTGCGCGCTGGCCGTGGCCTTTGGCTCGGCCACGCAGGACATCGCGCTGGATGCCTACCGCATTGAATCGGCCGACACGCCGCGCCAGGCCGCGCTGGCGGCCGCCTACCAGACCGGCTACCGCATCGCGATGATCTGGGCAGGCGCCGGCGCGCTGTGGATTGCCGCGCGTGCCGAAGTCACGGGCGGCGCGGTTTACCAGCAAGGCGCCTGGCAGGCCGCGTACCTGGCGATGGCCGCGTCGATGCTGCTGGGCGTGGCCACCGTGTTGCTGTCACCTGAGCCCGTCGCACTGGTCTTGAAACCCTCGCGCAATGCGGCCGAATGGTTGAAGGGTGCACTCATTGAGCCCTTTGCCGACTTCCTGCGCCGCTATGGCAAGCATGCGCTGTTGATCCTGGCTCTGATTGCCGTCTACCGCATCAGCGACGTCGTCATGGGCATCATGGCCAACCCGTTTTATGTGGACATGGGCTACACCAAGGACGAGGTGGCGGCCGTCACCAAAATCTACGGCGTCATCATGACGCTGGCCGGCGCCTTTGTCGGCGGCGCGCTGGCCATGCGCTTCGGAGTGATGCGGGTGCTGATGCTGGGCGCCATCCTGAGTGCGGGCAGCAACCTGATGTTTGCCTGGCTGGGCACGCGCGGGCATGACGTCAACGCGCTGATTTTTGTGATTTCAGCCGACAACCTCTCCAGTGGCATCGCCTCGGCAGCCTTCATTGCCTACCTGTCCAGCCTGACCAACATCAACTATTCGGCCACGCAGTACGCCCTGTTCAGCTCGATGATGCTGCTGCTGCCCAAGTTCCTGGCGGGCTACTCCGGCAAATACGTGGATACCTTCGGCTACGGCCATTTTTTCACGGCGAGCGCCTTGCTCGGCGTGCCGGTGCTGCTGCTGATAACGCTGGCTTCAAGGCTGCAGGCACCCCCAGCCCCGTCGGCAACCCCCTGAATTGCTGCTGATTCAGTAGCAATTCGTGCGGCCGGCAGTACCGCGCAGAAGGGAAGCAAAAGGGTATGCTGCCATAGCGCCGCAGCGGTTTACCGTAACTTTACGATGGCTTCAAGCGGGCTTGTTGCGCCGCGCGCAGCATTGGCTTTACCGCAACCCACCCGAAGGGAACACCCCCTGCAACCGAGGACCCGACCATGACGCAGCAACTCCTGATGATCGAAGACGATTCCCGCCTGGCCGCCATGGTGGGCGAGTACCTGCGCCAGTCCGGTTACGGCTTTACCCACGCGGCCGATGGCGCCAGCGGCCTGGCCGCCCTGCAGGCCAGCCCCCCCGACCTGGTCATCCTGGATCTGATGCTGCCCGACATGGACGGCCTGGAAGTGTGCCGCCGCATCAAGAGCCAGGGCAGCGAGTCGGCGCACACCGCGGTGCTGATGCTCACGGCCAAGGGCGACCCGATGGACCGCATCATCGGCCTGGAAATCGGTGCGGACGATTACCTGCCCAAACCGTTCGAGCCGCGCGAACTGCTGGCACGCATCCGTGCGGTGCTGCGCCGCGGCGGCGAGGCCAATGGCGCCGGCGGCGCTGCGGCCGGTGGCCACAAGGTGATGCGCTTCGGCTCCTTGGAAATCGATCGCGACGCGCGCACGGTATCAATTTCCGGCAATCTCTGCGAACTCACCTCCTACCAGTTCGACCTGCTGGTGGCGCTGGCCGAGCGCGCCGGCCGCGTGCTCAGCCGCGACCAGATCATGGAAGCCGTGCGCGGCCGTGAACTGGAAGCCTTTGACCGCTCCATCGATGTGCACATGGGCCGCATCCGCAGCGCGATTGAGGCCGACCCCAAAGACCCCAAGCGCATCCTCACGGTGCGCGGCGTGGGCTACGTCTTTGCCAAGCAGCAGGATTGAAAGCGCTGTCCATGTGGATCCGTTTTACGTCCCACCTCTACGTGCGCATCTGGCTCGCCGTGGTGGCAACCGTGGTGGTGCTCACCTTCCTGGTGGGCGCGGCCTGGCGGCTGAGCGCCGACCCGCCGCAGCTGCCCATTCGCGAGGTGCTGGTTCACAACGCAGCGGGCGAAGTCATCGGCACGGCGCAAACCCGGCCGGACCGCAAACTCGGCGACGACCTCGAATTTGATGTGCTCACCAAAGACGGCCAGAGCCTGAACCTGCTGCTGCCCCGTCCCAAACGGCCGCCCGGCAACCCGCCGTGGATGCGCCCCCCTTTCGGTTTCGGCTTTGGCTGGATGCTGGTCCTCGTAGGCCTGGCCGTGGCGCTGGGCGCCTACCCGGTGATGCGGCGCCTGACCTTGCGGCTCGAAGCGCTGCAGCGCGGCGTGGAGCGCTGGGGCGCCGGCGACCTGTCGGCGCGCGTCAATGCCGACGGGCGTGACGAGGTGGCTTTCCTGGCCGAACGGTTCAACCACGCGGCCGAACGCATTGAAACCCTGATGGAGTCGCACAAATCCCTGCTGGCCAATGCCTCCCATGAGCTGCGCTCGCCATTAGCGCGCATCCGCATGGGCCTGGAATTAATGGCCCCCACGCTTGTCGCTTCGCGTGCCTCCGGCGTTGCGCTGCCCCTTTCCTCTGAAGTTGGGGCTAATTTTCCTGGGGGCGGCCCGTCGGAAAATTCCGGGGCGCCCAAGTACTCCCCCGCTCTTGTCGAAGAAATCTACCGCAGCATCAACGAACTCGACCAGCTGATCGACGAGATCCTGTTGGCCAGCCGACTCGATGCCAAGCAGGCCGATGCCGAGCCTTTTGAAACCGTGGACCTGACCGGGCTGGCCGCCGAGGAATGCTCGCGCGTCAATGCCGAGCTGCAGGCCGAACTGGGGACCGGTCTAGGCATTGCGCCCTCCGGCCACAGCCTGACGGTGCAGGGCTCGCCACGGCTGCTGCGCCGGCTGATCCGCAACCTGCTGGAAAACGCCAGGCGTTACAGCAATGGCGACATCAGCCTGGAGCTGGCGCAAATTCGCGTTGGTATCCGGCAACTGGCCGTCGTCCGGGTTCACGATCGGGGGCCGGGCGTGCCTGCCGGCCAGCGCGAACGCATTTTTGAGCCGTTCTACCGGCTGCCGGGTGCCAGCGAGCGCGAGGGTGGCGTCGGCCTGGGGCTAGCGCTGGTCAAGTCCATCAGCCTGCGCCACGGCGGCAGCGTGCGCTGCGAAGCCCGTCCGGGCGGCGGCGCGTCATTCATTGTGGAACTCCCCGCCGCAAGCCAGAGGGCATGAAGGTACGCCGGAAATTCTGCGTGCCCGCTCAAAAAAATCTTGCTTTCTCCTCCATTTAGGGGATGGTCATACGGAAAAGCTTGGCCTACAGTTTCATTGTTGCTGTCACAACGAAGAAGTCTCAGGGAAGAAAAGCAAGACAAAAACAAAAACAGGACGAAAACAAAACGTCGGCGAACCATTCATATGATCTCCCAACGGCGTCCTCTCTTCAGGAGGACTTCGAAAAGCCACCGAAAGGTGGCTTTTTTTTGGCCGCGTTCCCATAATTGAACGCATGAACACCGCCACCTCCGACTACCCCCGCCTGCAAACCCGCCTGACCCGCCAGTTTGGCCTCCAGACCCCGCTGGTGCTGGCACCGATGGCCTTGGCCTCGGGTGGGGCGCTGGCTGCGGCCTGCGCCAGGGCCGGGACGCTCGGACTGGTCGGCGGCGGCTATGGCGATCTGGCCTGGACGCAGGCGCAGTACACGCTCGCGCTGGAAGGCACCAGCGCCACCGGCGACCGGGCCCGCCTCGGCTGCGGCTTCATCACCTGGAAGCTTGACGAGGACGCCAGCGCGCTCGACTGGGTGCTGGCGCATCCGGCCGCCGACAAACCGCACGCCATCATGCTGTCGTTTGGCGACCCGCGGCCCTATGCGGCCCGCATCGCCGCCACCGGCGCGGCCCTGATCTGCCAGGTGCAGCGCATGGATCAGGTTCCTCAGGCGCTCGAAGCCGGCGCGCGGATCATCGTCGCCCAGGGCGGCGAGGCCGGCGGCCACGGCATGAATGCCCTCAACGGCCGCGCCACCATGACCTTTGTGCCCGAACTGGCAGACTGGTTGACCGTCCATGCGCCCGACACACTGCTGCTGGCCGCCGGCGGCATTGCCGACGGGCGCACGCTGGCCGCCGCGCTGGTGCTGGGCGCCGACGGCGCGCTGGTCGGCTCGCGGTTGTGGGCCACCGCCGAAAGCCTGGCCGCCCAGGTGGCGAAAGACCTGGCACTGGCCACCACCGGTGATGGCACGGCCCGCAGCAGCGTGTTCGACATCCTGCGGCGCAAGAACTGGCCTGAACCCTACGATTTCCGCGCCATCCGCAACGACCTGCATCGCCAGTGGGAAACGCGTGTGGATGCCCTGCGGGCGGACCCGGCCGCCGCCCGCGCCGACTATGACGAAGGCGTCAGGAGCGGCGACTTTTCCCGGGCCCATGCCACCGTGGGGGAGGCCGTGGGCCTGATTGGCAATCTGGCGCCGGCCGCCGAGGTGATTGCCCGCATGAGCGCCGACGCCGTTGAAGTTTTTGAACAAAAACAACTTCTAGCCCAATAACTTTGGGCTCTGGTCGCTATAACTTTTGGCGCACCTGATCGGCCGTGATGTCATTCAGGCAGCGGGTATGGCCGAGCGGGCAGTCGCGCGCAAAGCAAGGTGCGCAGTCGAGCGGCGGCTGGTAGGCCGGGTCGGTTTTCAGCCAGAGCACGGCGGCCTTCTCGCTCAGCGGTGGTGTGTGCAGCGGGCTCGATGAGCCAAAAATGGCCACCTGCGGCACGCCCAGCGCGGCGGCCACATGCATCAGGCCGGAATCATTGCTGATGGTGCTTTTGCTGGCGGCGATCAGGCACAGCGCCTGCAGCAGCGAGGTCCGGCCGGCAAAGTTGAGGCACTTGCCGGCCTCTGCCGCATTCACCGGCGCCGCAATCTCGTCGCACAGCGACGCCTCCTTGCCGGAGCCGAGCAACACGACCGGCCGGTCCAGCTTCGCCGCCAGCTCGGAAAAATGCCGGGCCGGCCAACGCTTGGCCGGGCCGTATTCGGCGCCCGGCGCAAACACGTAGTAAGCGCCACGCGCCAGTCCGAGCTCTGCCAGCGCGCGGTCCACGTCGGCCGCATCCATCTGCAGCTGCGGCCGGTCCCCGGCCACGTCCTGCTCGCCGCTGAGGGCTGAGTAAAACGCCACCATCGGCGGTTTGTTTTTCGGGTTTTTCAGGCGATGGGTCAGCAGGCCGACGCGCGCCTCCCCGAGGTAACCCACGCGTTTCGGAATGCTGGCCAGAAAGGGCAACAGCGCGCTTTTCAGTGAATTGGGCAGCACGTAGGCCGCGTCAAACTGGCCTTCGATGCGCTTGGCAAGGGCGCGGCGGGCCTTGAACTGCAGGCCGCCATGGGCAAACGGAAACTCGATGACTTCCGCCACCTGCGGCATGGCCCGGTACACCGGCGCCACCCAGGGCAGCGCCCCGACCGTGATGCGCTCACCCCGTGCATGCAGCCGGCGCAGCAAGGGCTCGGTCATCACCGCGTCGCCTATCCACTGCGGGGCAATGATCAGTGATTTGCTCAAGGTTTGTCATGCCGGACTCGATCCGGCATCCATGCTGGCGCGCAAACGGTGGATTCCGGGTCAAGCCCGGAATGACAATCCAGGCACGAACCGTCAGTGGCTTGCACCAAAGTGCTCGCCCTCTTTGAGTTTGTAGACCGTCCCACAGTAGGGGCACTTGGCCTGGCCGGTGCGGCCCACGTCCAGGTAGACCTTGGGGTGGCTGTTCCAGATCTTCATGTCGGCCTTGGGGCTGGGGCAGTAGACGCCGCCCTGGGCATTGAGGTCAGACGCCAGCAGTTCAACGGTTGCGGAGGTAGTCATGGTGTTCCAATCAATTCAGAGAGCCGCCACAAGGGGGCTGGCGTCAGCTACCAGCATGGGCCGCGGAACCGGCTTTGCCGGGCCGCAGGCGCAGCGGCCCCTCGGGGGCAGCGTAGTACGCGAAGCGACAAGCGTGGGGCTCACACTTTAGCCAGCCAGTGGGCGTATTTCGGATTGCGGCCGTTGACGATGTCAAAGAAGGCGCTCTGGATTTTCTCGGTGATCGGGCCGCGTGAGCCGGCGCCGATCTCGATGCGGTCCAGTTCTCGGATGGGCGTGACTTCAGCGGCGGTGCCGGTGAAGAAGGCTTCGTCGCTGATGTAGACCTCATCGCGCGTGATGCGCTTTTGCACCAGCTCCAGGCCCAGGTCCTTGCAGATGTGCAGAACGGTGTTGCGGGTGATGCCGTTGAGGGCACCGGCCGACAGGTCGGGCGTGTAGACCACGCCGCCCTTGATCACAAACACGTTCTCGCCCGCGCCTTCGCTGACAAAGCCCGAGGCGTCCAGCAGCAGTGCCTCGTCGTAGCCGTCGTCCAGCGCTTCCATATTGGCCAGGATGGAGTTGGTGTAGTTGCTGACCGCCTTGGCCTGCGTCATGGTGATGTTGACGTGGTGGCGCGTGTAGCTGGATGTCTTGACGCGGATGCCCCGCTTCATGCCCTCTTCGCCCAGGTAGGCGCCCCAGGCCCAGGCGGCGACCATCAGGTGGATCTGGTTGCCCTTGGGCGACACGCCCAGTTTCTGCGAGCCGATCCAGGTCAGCGGGCGCAGGTAACAGCTTTCGAGCTTGTTCTCGCGCACCACGGCTTTTTGCGCCTCATTGACCTCTTCCTTGCTGAAAGGGATCTTCATGCGCAGGATCTTGGCGCTGTTGAAAAGGCGTTCGGTGTGCTCTTCCAGCCGGAAGATGGCCGTGCCGCTGGCGGTGTTGTAGGCCCGCACGCCTTCAAACGCGCCGCAGCCGTAATGCAGGGTGTGGCTCAGCACATGGATTTTGGCGTCGCGCCAGTCGACCATCTGGCCGTCCATCCAGATTTTGCCGTCGCGGTCTGCCATGGAGGGTGCTACTGGGGACATGGTGCTGATCCTGTGTGGTGAGTGTCGTGGAATGAGGGCCGGAAATCGGGACAGCCGCCCGGCAGGAACCGGGGCCGGCGGTAAAAACCCGAAACGCTGATTTTACGGGGCGGCCGGCGGGGCGTCCTGCACCGGCGGCGAATCGGGCACCTCGGGCCTGAAAAGCTCGTGGTGCGCCAGCTTGCCGCCCACAAAGGTCGTGGTGACGTACGACTCGGAGCCATCCGTCCAGCGGAACACTTCGGGCTGCTCGTCCTTGACTGATTTCAGTTCGCCCAGAGACCGGGTCATGGCGATCACATGCATCAGCGTCATGCCGGGCCTGAGCTTGGCATTGAGCATGACGGCACTCTCGACATGGCCAATCGGCCGATTGGCGGCACGCTTGAGCACCTGCATCATGCGCGTGAAGTGCAGCAGCACCCACATCACCTGGGCGGTAGCCGCCGCCGCCACGCCGGCCCAGCCGTAAAACCGGTAGGCCAGCACCACCACGGCAACGCCGGCCACGGGAACGAGAATTTTTTGGAAGTTCATGGCGCTATTTTCGCAGCCGCCAAGCCGAACTGGCGCTGTGGGGAGTGCGTAGCCGCCCGGGGCGCCCTTTCAGGCACTGATTTTCAGGCATCTCAGGCCCCTGGCCAAGCCGTCAAGGGGACAAGCCGCCGCCATTTTCATGGCGACACAGGTCTGGCCGGGCGCGGCATGAAGCCCGTCGCCAGCGCATGGGCCCAGTCGGGGCGCTGATGGTGGGCCGCGAGCCGGGCCTGTGCCATGTGGTCGTAGGGCACGGCGCGCAACTCGACCTGCCAGCCCTGGCGGAATTTTTCCAGCACGGCGTAACGCGCGTGCGGGGCGCCGTTTTCAACGACGTGCGGATAAGGATGGTTGTCGTCATAGGCCGGCAGGCCCACGCTGCCCGGGTTGACGACCAGCGTGCCGCCGCACTGCGCCAGGCGCGGCACATGCGTGTGGCCGCACAGCACCACTGCGGAGGTGACGCTGCCCAGGCGCTCGGCCACCTCATCGAGGGTGGCGGCCCGCACCCCCGGGCCCAGTCCCTGCTCAAAACCGGGCACCACCGTCTCCAGCCAGTACTGCAGGTCGCTGCCGGGTGTGCCATGGCACAGCCACACATCGCTGTCCAGCGCCATCGAGACGGGCAGCGCGTTAATCCATGCCACGTGGGCCGGCGACACCTGGGTGGCGGCGTAGCCGTCGCTGTCGAGCGGGTCGATCTGCCCGGCGGGCTGGCCCAGCACCGCCAGCAGCTGCCGCTCGTGGTTGCCCCGGATGGTCGGGAAGTTACTGGCCATCAGCAGGTCGGCCGTTTCGGCGACCTGCAGC
The DNA here is from genome assembly GCF_000013865.1 of Polaromonas sp. JS666. Classification (NCBI taxonomy): domain Bacteria; kingdom Pseudomonadati; phylum Pseudomonadota; class Betaproteobacteria; order Burkholderiales; family Comamonadaceae; genus Polaromonas; species Polaromonas sp. JS666. The sequence continues at coordinate 219,519 of NC_007948.1, read as the reverse complement.
GGCCCGCTCAATATGTCGCCCAGGTTCACCGTCTGGTCCACACCGGCGCGCGCAATGTCGGCCAGCACCGCCTGCAGGGCCAGCAGGTTGCCATGGATGTCCGAAATGACTGCAATTCTCATGAGATGGCCGAGGTGGTTCGAGAGGGCTTGAAAACGAACTGGCTACATGCATGACTCTAGAACCAAACTGCGCTCAATTCAAACTGCGCACCACTTCCATGGCCTGCTCCACCCGCTCCACGGCATGGATGATCAGCCCTTCAATCGGCTTTCTCGGCGCATTGGCCTTGGGCACCACCGCCACGCTAAACCCCAGCTTGGCCGCTTCCTTCAGGCGCTCCTGCCCGCGCGGCGCGGGGCGCACCTCGCCGGCCAGTCCCACCTCGCCAAAAGCAATGAAGCCCTTGGGCAGCGGTTTGCCGCGCAGGCTGGAGGTGATGGCCAGCATCACGCTCAGGTCGGCGGCCGGCTCGCTGATGCGCACGCCGCCTACCGCATTGACGAACACGTCCTGGTCCATGCAGGCCACGCCGGCATGGCGGTGCAGCACGGCCAGCAGCATGGCCAGCCGGTCACGGTCCAGGCCAACCGAGAGTCGGCGCGGGCTGGGGCCGCCGTTGTCGACCAGCGCCTGGATCTCGACCAGCATCGGGCGTGTGCCTTCCAGCGTGACCAGCACGCAGCTGCCGGGCACCGGCTCACTGTGCTGGGACAGGAAAATCGCGCTCGGGTTGGTCACGCCCTTGAGGCCCTTCTCCGTCATGGCAAACACGCCGATTTCATTGACGGCGCCGAAGCGGTTCTTGATGGCGCGCACCAGGCGAAAGCTCGAATGCGTGTCGCCTTCGAAGTACAGCACGGTGTCGACCATGTGCTCCAGCACGCGCGGGCCGGCCAACGCGCCCTCTTTGGTGACATGGCCGACCAGCACGATGCACGTTGCCCGGCCACGGGCAACACCGTCAGATTGTCCGCTGGCTTTGGCGTAGCGCGTCAGGTGGGCCGCGCATTCGCGCACCTGCGCCACCGAACCGGGCGCCGAGGTGAGCTGGTCGGAGTACACCGTCTGGATCGAGTCAATGACGGCAATCGCCGGCCGGGTCGCCTCCAGCGTGGCGAGGATTTTCTCCAGCTGAATCTCCGCCAGCACCTTGACCTGCGAGCCGTCCAGCCCCAGCCGGCGCGAGCGCAGCGCAACCTGCGCCCCGCTTTCCTCGCCCGTCACATACAGCGTGTTCAGGCCGGCGCGTTGCAGGGAGTCCAGCGCCTGCAGCAGCAGCGTGGACTTGCCGATGCCGGGGTCGCCGCCGATCAGCACCACCCCGCCGTCCACAATGCCGCCGCCCAGCACGCGGTCCAGCTCCTCATGGCCCGTGGGTGTGCGCGCCATGTCGGTGGCCTCAATGTCGGAGAGGGTGGTCACCTCGGAAGCCTTGGCCAGGGATGCAAAACGGTTTTTGACAGGTGAGCTGTTTTCGGCGACCGACTCGATCAGCGTGTTCCAGGCAGTGCAGTGCGGGCACTTGCCCAGCCACTTGGGGCTGGTGCCGCCGCATTCGGTGCAGGTGTAAATCGTTTTTTCTTTGGCCATGAACGGATATTACTGTACAAACAACCAGTATTGCTGCTTTGTCAATGTTGGCACGCCACCTGTTTTTGCGGGCAGGTGAATAATCGCTGACTGGCCGGCTCTTTCGGCTTTCTTTTCTTTTTCTTCAGGACTCCCATGCCTCACCTGAACATTCAATACACGGCCAACCTCGACCGTGCCATCGACATGAACGCCTTGTGCAAAACCCTGGCCGCCACGCTGGTGGCCTTGCGCGGGGAAGACGGGGTGGCGCCGCTGTTCCCGGTGGCCGGGACGCGGGTGATGGCCTGGCCGGCACCCTACTTTGCGGTCGCCGACGGCCAGCCCGACCGGGCCTTTATTTACCTCAACCTGCGCATCACACCGGGACGCAGCGAGGCGCTGAAAAAGCGCGCTGGCGACGCTGTGCTGGCGAGCGCCAGCGCCCACCTGGAAACGGTGTTTGCGCAGCATGCCCTCGGCCTGACGCTGCAAATTGACGAAGGCATGCCGGTCTACGAAGGCAAGCGCAACAACCTGGCCGCGCACCTGAAACCCGCCCAGGGCTGAACAACATCCGAACAACCTGCCCGCTTGCCATGGACAATATCTGCGGGTTCACCAACGATTACATCGACTTTTCGAGGACACACCATGAACATCTCACGCCGCCAGCTCATCCAGTCTTCCAGCGCCGCCGCCCTGCTCGCCGGCATCGGCCAGCAGGCCTGGGCCCAGGCCCTTGACAGCACCAAGGTGATCGCCGGCTTTGCGCCCGGCGGCACCGCCGACATCGTGTCGCGCCGCGTGGCCGACAAGCTGCACCCCGGCTATGCCAAAAGCGCGGTGGTGGAAAACAAGACCGGCGCGGGCGGCCAGATCGCGGTGCAGTTTGTCAAGAACGCCGCGCCCGATGGCGCCACCATGCTGCTGACGCCGATGTCCATGCTGGGCATTTACCCGCACACCTACAAAAAGCTGCCCTACGACCCGGTGGCCGACTTGACGCCGGTGTCGGCTGCGGCTGTGTTTGACTATGGCTTTGCCGTGGGTCCCATGGTGCCGGCCAGCGTGAAAACCGTGCCCGAGTTCCTGGCCTGGTGCAAGGCCAACCCAACCCTGGCCAACTTCGGCTCGCCCGCCGCCGGCTCGTCGCCGCACTTCATCGGCGCCCTGCTGGGCCGCGCCGCGAACGTCGATTTGCGCCATGTGGCGTTTCGCGGCACGCAGCCTGCGGTGCTGGACATGATTGGCGGTCAGATCGCCGCCGTGTCCGGACCGACCGGCGAGTTCACCCAGCATGTGGCGGCTGGCAAATGCCGCCTGCTCTCCACCAGCGGCCCCAGGCGCGGCAAGTTCACGCCCAATACGCCGACGCTGCTGGAGCAGGGCTTCAAGGACATGGCGTTCACCGAATGGTTTGGTTTCTTCCTGCCCGCCAAGGCGCCGCAGGACGTGGTGCAGCGCTTGAATAGCGCGATCCGTGCGGCACTGGCGTCGCAGGACGTGATTGACGGCTTGGCGGTGTCTTACCTGGAAGTGATGCCCACATCGCCCGCCCAGCTGGCCGCCATGCTGAAGGCCGACACCGAACTCTGGGGCCCGCTGGTGAAAGCCATTGGGTTCACGCCGGAAGGCTAGAGATGTGGCCCCCACGGTCGTTCACCGCGTGTAACTCCCTGCCCCCCGAGGGGGCTGAACTTGCTTGGGGCGGCCCGGCGCTGCGTTCGTTGGCCCCCACTCTTGTCGCTTCGTGTACTGCGCTGCCCCCCGAGGGGGCCGCTGCGCCTGCGGTCTGGCAAAGCCAGTCCCGCGGCCCCTACTGGAATAGTCTTGGCCCCGACGCTCCGTCACGCTATCGCTATCAAATAAGGAGCGAAGAGTGGCGATATTGATTGGGCTGCCGGCCCATTTTTATTAACAACTTGACAGGGCACAGCATGAAAGTCTGCATTTACGGCGCGGGCGCCATTGGTGGCTGGATTGGCAGCGGGCTGGCGCGCGCGGGCTGCAGCGTGAGCGTGGTGGCCCGTGGCGCCACGCTGGACGCCCTGCAACTGCACGGCCTGCGCCTGCACCAGGGCGGGCGTGTGAGCTCGCAGGCCGTGGCCTCCAGCGCCTTGCCGGCCGACCTGGGCGTGCAGGACCTGGTGGTGCTGGCCGTCAAGGCACCGTCACTGCCGGAGGTGGTGCGCCAGATTGCGCCGCTGATCGGGCCCCAGACCACCGTTCTGACCGCCATGAACGGCGTGCCGTGGTGGTTCTTGCAGGGCTTCGGCGGTGCCTTGGCGGACACGCGCCTGACCTCCATCGACCCGGAAGGTGCGCTAGCCGAAGGCATTCCCGCACAGCATATCGTGGGCTGCGTGGTGCATGCCAGCTGCTCGCTGGACGAACCGGGTCAGGTGCACCATCACTTCGGCAACAAGCTCATTCTGGGCGAGCCCTCGGGTGAAAAGACCGCCCGGGTGCGGCAGCTGGCCGCCCTGCTGGAAAAGGCCGGCTTCGAAGCCCCCGTGTCCGACCAGATCCAGAAAGACATCTGGTTCAAGCTGTGGGGCAACATGACGGTCAACCCGATCAGCGCGCTGACCGGCGCCACCACCGACCGCATCATGGACGACGACCTGGTGCGCGGCTTCATCTCCAGCGTGATGCTGGAGGCCAAAGAGATAGGCGCGCGCATTGGCATACCCATAGACCAGCGCCCGGAAGACCGCCATGCCGTGACGCTCAAGCTGGGCGCCTTCAAGACCTCCATGCTGCAGGACGTGGAAGCCGGCAAGGCGGTTGAGCTGGATGCGCTGGTCAGCGCGGTCAGGGAGCTGGGCATGCTGACGAAGGTGCCCACGCCCTTCACGGACGCGCTGCTGGGCCTGGCGCGGCTGCATGCCCGGGTGCACGGGCTTTATTGATGTCTGGCCCGGCCCGCCGAGCCATCAGCGGCACGGCCTTTGCCACGCTGCTGCTGATCGCGCTGATGATGGGCGCCAACCATGTGGCGGCGCGGATTGCCTTCAATGACGGCGTGGATGTGGCCACCGCCGTGGTGTTTCGCAGCGTCATCACCGCCTGCGTGATTGCCGTCATTCTGATGGCGCAGCGGGTGCCGGTGAACTTCAGCGCGCGCCACAAGCGCATGCTGCCGCTGATCGGTCTGCTGATCGGCATCCAGAGCCTGTTCCTGTATTCATCGGTGGCGCGGCTGCCGGTGGCGCTGGCGCTGCTGGCGTTCAACACCTACCCCATCTGGACGGCCCTGTGGGCCTGGCTGGTGTACCGGCAGGCGCCCGAGCGCGCCCTGCTGATGGCCATGCCGGTCATCCTGCTCGGTCTGGCGCTGGCACTGGACGTGTTCGGCGCCGCGTCAGGCCTGGACGCCGCGGGCCAGTGGGCACGCATAGGCGCTGGCGTTGCCTTTGCGCTGGGCGCCGCCGGCACTTTCGGGCTGGCGCTGGTGATTACCCAGCATGAAGCGGCCGATGTGGATGGCCGGGTGCGCACGGCCACCACGATGTCCATCGCCGGGCTGGTGGCCCTGAGTGCAGTGGCGAGCCAGGGCGGTTTTCACCTGCCCCAGCAGGCCGCGGGCTGGTGGGGCCTGACCGCGCTGACCCTGCTCTACGGTACGGCCTTCACCATCATGTTCACGGTGCTGCCCAGGCTTGGCGTTGTCGGCAACTCGGCCATCATGAATGTCGAGCCCGTCTGCGCGCTGGTGCTGGCCTGGCTGATTCTGGGCCAGGCCATTGCGCCTGTGCAGGTCGCGGGCGCGCTGCTGGTGGTCGGGGCGGTGATGGTGCTGGGGTTGCGCAAGCGCTAGGCCTGCACGCGCACGCACCCAAAACCACCTTGCTGATGGGCCGGAGTACAGTGCGAACTCAAAACCTTCCCGCTAATTTTCACAGGAGACAAGCATGAAACACATTGGAATGATCGGCGCCTCGGGCCTGATGGGCCACGGCATTGCACGCAACCTGCAGGCCAAGGGCTTTGACCTCAGCCTGACCGTGCACCGCAACACCGAGCGCGTGGCCGACCTGCTGGCCGCCGGCGCCAAACAGGTCGCCAGCCCCGCCGGGCTGGGCGACTGCGACGCGGTGATCATCTGCGTCACCGGTTCGCCCCAGGTGGAGCAAACCCTGTCCGGGCCCGACGGCGTGCTGTCCAGGGCGCTCGCCGGGCTGATCGTGATCGATACGTCCACCAGCGAGCCGGAGTCGACGCGGCGCCTGGCCGCCCTGTGTGCCGAGCGCGGCGTTACGCTGGTGGATGCGCCGCTGGCGCGCACGCCGGTGGAAGCCGAGTTGGGCAGGCTCAACACCATGGTCGGCGCCGAGCAGGCGGTGTTCGACAAAATTCGTCCGGTGCTGGCGGCCTATTGCGAAAACATCTTTCATGTCGGCGGCCCCGGCGCCGGCCACGTGATCAAGCTGCTCAACAACTTCATCGGCCAGGCCATTTGCACCGCCACGGCCGAAGCCTTTGCGGTGGGCGCACTGGCCGGAATCAATCCGCAAAAGCTGGTCGAGGTGATCTCGGCCGGCGCGGTGAACTCCGGCCTGTTCCAGGCGATGGCCAAGACCTTGAACGGCGATTTCACAGGCCTGAAGTTCGAGCTGGACAACGCGCGCAAGGACTTGCGCTACTACACCCACCTGGCCGAAATGGTGAACGTGCCCTCGCTCGTCGGCGAAGCCGTGCACCAGAGCCTGGCCACCGCCAGCGCGCTGGGCCAGGGGAAAAAGTTCGTCCCGGCCCTGGTGACGGCGCAGGAGAAGCTCACCGGCGCGAAGATCGCGCCGCAGTGAACTGAAGCCTTGGCGCGCTACAGCGCTTTTCCGTAGACCAGGAAGCCCGAGCGTTCTCCGACCTTGTCATACAGCTTCATCGCCGTGGTGTTCGTCTCGTGTGTTTGCCAGTACACGCGCGAGGAGCCCGCAGCCCTGGCCTTCTCGTAGACGGCTTCGACGAGCGCCCTGCCGACGCCGCGGCCGCGTGCCGACTCGGTGGTGAACAGGTCCTGCAGGTAGCAGGTGGGCGCTATCCGGGTGGTGCTGCGGTGAAACAGATAGTGGACCAATCCCAGCAAACCCCCTTCGGACTCGGCAACGAGTGCATGCACCGGCTCGTACGCGTCGAAGAAACGCGACCAGGTCATGCGCGTGATGTCGTCGGCGAGCGCGGTGGAGCCTGAACGCCCATAGAACTTGTTGTAGCCCGCCCAGAGGGGAAGCCAGGCCTCGAAGTCCGAGGCAGCGATAGGGCGGACGGTGACTTGGGACGGCATTAAAAAGCTCCATGAGTTGATTGTTGTTGGGGAAATCGAACCAAGAATTCAAATGGAAGTTCCCGCCAAACCATGAGGAGCTGAACCAGGTCCAGATGCGTGGACAAAAACGTATCGTCGTTTTTGGAAAAGTTATCCCGATGCTATTCCAAAGTTATTCACATATTTTGGCTGCCAACCCCCATCAATCGCACAAGATATCCACAAGATGTGCATTGCAACCATCGCAGGTGAATCTGACAATTCTCAGATGAATACCAGGCGCACATTCCAGCCAATGACATTCACTCAGTCATCACCGGAACGCGCGGCGCCACCGCGCACATCAGCTCATACCCCACGGTTCCGGCGGTTTGCGCCACTTCGTCAATGGGCAGCACGGCACCGCCCGAAGACCGGCCCCACAAGGTCACCTCCGCCCCCATCCCGGCGTCCGGTACCGGCGTCAGGTCGACCGTGATCATGTCCATGCTGACGCGCCCGACCATGCGAGTGCGCACGCCGTTTACCAGCACCGGCGTGCCCGTGCTGCAGTGGCGCGGGTAGCCGTCGGCATAACCGCAGGCGACCACACCGATGCGCAGCGGGCCATCGGCGGTGAAACTGGAGCCATAGCCCACCGTGTCGCCGGCCGCCAGCTCCTGCACGCCAATGATGCGGGACGACAGCGTCATGGTCGGCTGCAGCCCCCAGTCGGCGGCGCTGTGCTCCGGGAAGTCGGGCGCACTGCCGTAGACCACAATGCCGGGCCGCACCCAGTCGGAGCGGGCCGCCAGTTCATCGCCATGGCGCAGCACACCCGCGCTGTTGCTCAACGAGCGCTCGCCGGGCAGGTCATGCGTCACGGCATCAAATGCGCGGAGTTGCGCCGCGATGCCCTTCGGGCCGTCGGCGTCCGAGAAATGCGTCATCAGCGAAATCTCGTCAACCTGCGGCAGCGCATTCAGACGCGTCCAGGCGGCGCGAAAGCGCTCGGGCCGCAAGCCCAGGCGGTTCATGCCGGAGTTCATTTTCAGGAACACGCGATGCGGAACCTGGGTCTTGTGCGCGGCCAGCATGTCGATCTGCTCGTTGCAATGGATGACATGCCACAGGCTCAGGCGCGAACACAACTCCAGGTCGCGCGCCTCGAAGCAGCCTTCCAGCAGCAGGATGGGGCCGCGCCAGTCGAGCGCGCGCAGGCGCCGCGCCTCCGCCAGATCCAGCAGCGCAAATCCGTCGGCACTGCGCAGGCCGTCAAAGACGTGTTCAATGCCATGGCCGTAGGCATTGGCCTTGACGACCGCCCAGACCCGGGCGTCAGGCGCGGCGCTGCGGGCGCGCGCGAGGTTGTGGGCGAGCGCCGGTCGGTGGATGGTGGCAAGGATGGGACGTGGCATGAAGCAAACAGGTAGTGGGTGAAATAACGTGACTTGGTGGACAAGGTGGCGCTGGCTGCGGTAGTCAAAGCGCCGGTTAAAGGTCTTTCCGGATTCTGACACCAGCCCCCATGCTATAAACCAGAATCATTTGGAGACATTCACCCTTATCTTGCGGTATCAGCCCGGCTGATGCAAATCAGGCAGTGATCAACACAATTTAATGAAGCGCGGTTTTTACACCATCATGGCGGCCCAGTTTTTCAGCTCGCTGGCTGATAACGCGCTGTTTGTAGCCGCCGTGGAACTGCTGAAAACCAGCGGGGCGCCCAAGTGGCAGCCCGCGGCGCTGGTGCCCATGTTCGCGCTGTTTTACGTGGTGCTGGCGCCTTTTGTCGGCGCCTTCGCCGATGCGCGGCCCAAGGGCCAGGTGATGTTTGTGAGCAATGGCATCAAGGTCGTGGGTTGCCTGATGATGCTGTTTGGCTCGCACCCCCTGTTGGCCTATGCCATCGTCGGGCTCGGCGCTGCCGCCTACTCGCCGGCCAAATACGGCATCCTGACCGAACTGCTGCCGGCCTCGCAACTGGTCAAGGCCAATGGCTGGATCGAGGGCCTGACCATCTCGTCGATCATTCTGGGCGTGCTGCTGGGGGGACAACTGGTGGGCCACTCGGTGTCCAGCCTGCTGCTGTCGATCGACTTGCCCGTCATCAATACCGGCGTCGACACCGCCCCCGAAGCCGCCATTGCCGTGCTGATCCTGCTGTACAGCATTGCCGCCTGGTTCAACACCCGCATCCCCGACACCGGCGTCGAAATGCGTCCCATGCCGCGCAACAAGCTGGAGCTGCTGCCCGACTTCTGGAACTGCAACGCGGCGCTGTGGCGCGACAAGCTGGGCCAGATCTCGCTGGCCACCACCACGCTGTTCTGGGGCGTGTCGGGCAACCTGCGCTATATCGTGCTGGCCTGGAGTGCGGCCGCCCTGGGCTACAGCACCACGCAGGCCTCTTCGCTGGTGGGTGTGGTGGCCATCGGCACCGCCGTGGGTGCGATCCTGGCCTCGATGCGCATGCGCCTGGACCAGGCCGCGACCGTGATGCCGCTGGGCATTGCCATGGGTCTTCTGGTCATCCTGATGAATTTCATTGGCAACGTCTGGATCGCCGCGCCCTTTCTGATCCTGCTGGGCGGCCTGGGCGGTTTTCTGGTGGTGCCCATGAATGCGCTGCTGCAGCACCGGGGCCACAACCTCATGGGCGCAGGCCGCTCGATCGCCGTGCAGAATTTCAACGAACAGGCCTGCATCCTGAGCCTGGGCGCTTTCTACAGCCTGTCCACCGGCATGGGCCTGTCGGCCTTCGGTGCCATCACCGCCTTTGGCATGGTGGTGGCCAGCTTCATGTGGCTGATCCAGCGCTGGCACAAAAGCAACTGCATCAAATACAAGGAGCAGGTGGATCACCTGCTCAGCATCGCCCGCAGCGACAAATTCCACTGATGCCGGCCGACGCGAGCCTTGGTGGGAAGGTACCCGCAGTAAACGACCGTGGGGCCTTATTACCCGCAGGCGCACTGGTCCTCAACGCCTTTGTCTGGGGCGTCTCCTGGTGGCCGTTTCGCGAGTTGCTGGCCTATGGCCTGCACCCGCTGTGGGCCACCGTTCTGATCTACGGCGTGGCCACCCTCAGCGTGCTGGCGTGGCGACCGCAGGCCTGGCGTGGCCTGCTGAAATACCCGGCGCTGCTGCTGCTGCTGGCTGCAGCGGGCCTGACCAATGTCGGCTTCAACTGGGCCGTGACAGTGGGCGACGTCGTGCGGGTGGTGCTGCTGTTTTACCTGATGCCGGCCTGGTCCGTACTGATCGCCTGGGCCGTACTGGGTGAAAAACCAACACCCGCATCGCTGTTCAGGCTGGCACTGGCGCTGACGGGCGTGGTGATTGTGCTGAAGTCGCCCGGCGCGCCGTGGCCGGTGCCGCAAAGTGCTGCCGACTGGCTGAGCCTGATGGGCGGCCTCTGCTTTGCCGTCACCAATGTGCTGCTGCGCAAGCTGGGCTCAACGCCGAGCGAGTCGCGCATGCTGGCGATGTTTGGCGGAGGTGCGGTGATGGCCTGCACAGCCGCGTTGGCCGGCATGGCCTGGCAGATCGTTCCCGCCCCGGCTTTTCAGGCCGGTGGCGTGGGCGTGGCCGTGGGCCTGTGCGTCGCCTTTCTCGCCAGCAATACTGCGCTGCAGTACGGCGCGGCGCGGCTGGCGGCCAGCACTACAGCCATCGTGATGCTGACGGAGATTTTGTTTGCCAGCGGGTCGGCGGCGCTGCTGGGCGCGGCCGATTTCAGCACGCGCACGCTGGCGGGTGGCGGCCTGATTGTGCTGGCCGCCCTGCTGGCCGCGCTGGCGCCGCCACCGCAAACTGGCGCAAAATGACTATGAGCCAAGCCGGCTCCGGCAAGGAGCAATCCCATGAACACCGTTTACGCTTTTGAAGCCCGCCAGATCAATGGCCAGAACATCCCGCTTTCCGAATTCAGCGGCAAGGTGATGCTGATCGTGAACACCGCCAGCCAGTGCGGCTTCACGCCGCAGTTTGGCGGGCTGGAAGAACTGCACAAAACCTATGCCGGCAAGGGGCTGGCGGTGCTGGGCTTTCCGTGCAACCAGTTTGGTTCGCAGGACCCGGGCAGCGATGGCGAAATCGCCGAGTTCTGCCAGGTCAACTACGGGGTCAGTTTTCCCATGATGTCCAAGATCGACGTCAACGGCCCCGCCGCGCACCCGCTGTACAAGTGGCTGACCGCCGAGGCGCCGGGGCTGCTGGGCAGCAAGTCCATCAAATGGAACTTCACCAAGTTCCTGGTCGGCAAGAACGGCCAGGTGATCAAGCGCTATGCACCGACCGACAAGCCCGCCGAGCTGGCCCGGGACATTGAGGCAGCGCTGGCCGCCTGATGGATTTTTCACAGCCGGTTCGACAGGAGAGTCAAGCCATGAGTACGGAGGCCACGCACCTTGAGGGCGGTTGCACCTGTCGCTTTGTGCGCTACCGCATGACCACGCCACCCCTCTTCGTGCACTGCTGCCATTGCCGCTGGTGCCAGCGGGAAACCGGAGCCTCCTTCGCGCTGAACGCGATGATCGAGGCCGACCGCGTGCAGCTGCTGCAGGGCGAGGTCGAAATCATCCACACGCCCTCCCAGAGCGGCAAGGGCCAGAAGATTTCCCGCTGCCCGCGGTGCCACATCGCCGTCTGGAGCAACTATGCCGGCGCCGGCGACGCTGTTCGCTTTGTACGCGTCGGAACACTTGACGAGCCCGACCGCCTGCCGCCCGACATTCACATCTACACCACCACCAAGCAGCCGTGGGTCGTGCTGCCGCCCAACACGCCGGCTGTCCCCGAGTACTACAAGGCGTCGCAGCTGTGGCCGCAGGAAAGTCTCGAGCGCCGTGCGGTACTGCTGGCGAGGTCGCAGCAACAGCAACAACAGCAGTAGCGCGAAGCCGTCCGGAATCGGCCTCGGTATCCGCTCAAAGCGTAGCGATCAGGCCAGCGCGTCGTCAAGCACCTCCACCCAGTGCCGGACCGGCGTGGCCGTGCCGCTTTGCAGGTGCGTGATGCAGCCGATGTTGGCCGACACAATCACCTCGGGCGCCATTTCGTTCAAATTCTCCAGCTTGCGGTCGCGCAGCTGAAAGGCAATGCCGGGATTGAGCACCGAGTACGTCCCCGCCGAGCCGCAGCACAGGTGCGCTTCGTTGCGTGCCACCGTGACGTTGAAACCCAGCTCGCCCAGGTACTTTTCCACGCCGCCGCGCAACTGCTGGCCATGCTGCAGCGTGCAGGGCGGGTGAAACACCATTGGTGCGGCCGGGGCCGAGACCCGGCCGCGCAACCGGTCGGCCAGCTCGGGCAAAAGCTCACTGAGGTCACGCGTCAATTCACTGATGCGCGCCGCTTTCGCGGCATAGGCCGGGTCGTCCTGCAGATGGTGGCCGTACTCCTTGACGGTGACGCCGCAACCCGACGCGTTCATGACGATGGCCTCGACCCCCTGGCCCTCATCCGCTTGCACATGCGGCCACCAGGCGTCGATGTTGCGACGCATCTCGGCCTTGCCGCCCTCCTGGTCGTTCAGGTGGAACTTGACCGCGCCGCAGCAACCGGCGTTGCGGGCCACCACCGCCTGGATGCCGGCCGCGTCCAGCACGCGCGCCGTCGCCGCATTGATGTTGGGCATCATGGCCGGTTGCACGCAGCCTTCCAGCATCAGCACCTTGCGGGCAAGTTCGCGTTGTGGCCACACCCCTGCGGCCTGCCGCGCAGGCACCTTGTTTTTGAGCGACGCCGGCAGCAGCCCGCGCACGGCCTGACCCAGCTTCATCGCGGGCGCAAACAGCGGTGAGGGCAGGCCTTCCTTGAGCGCCCATCGCATGGCGCCCTCGGCCGCCGGGCGCGGCACGCGTTCGTCGACCAGCTTGCGGCCGATGTCCACCAGGTGGCCGTACTGCACGCCGCTCGGACAGGTGGTTTCGCAGTTGCGGCAGGTCAGGCAGCGATCCAGGTGCAGCTGGGTCTTGCGGGTCGGCACCTCGCCCTCCAGCACCTGCTTGATCAGGTAGATGCGTCCGCGCGGGCCGTCCAGCTCGTCGCCCAGCAGCTGGTAGGTGGGGCAGGTGGCGGTGCAGAACCCGCAATGCACGCACTTGCGCAATATTGCCTCGGCCTGCTGGCCTTCGGCGGTGTTTTTGAACTCGGGGGCAAGGTTGGTTTGCATGGTGTTCAGGAAGACGGTTGAATGGCTTTGACCTTGCGCCGCAGGGTGCGGTGAAAGCCCATGGCGAACGCCAGCACTGGCACGGTCAGCGGGACGGCAAATGGGGTCTGGCGGTTCTGCACACCGCCAGGCAGGTGCTTGATGGAAACCGTCCGGTGTTGCCCGGTCAGATGGCGCAGACGTTGCATTTGCATGCTTGGCCCTGCCGTTCCTTACCAGTCCGCAAACATGCGGCCCGGATTGAAAATACCGGCCGGGTCAAACTGTTTCTTGAGGTCGCGGTGGATGCGGTCCAGCGGGGCTTTGAGCGGCGAGAACACCGGCACGGTCTTGTTGGCCGAGCGAAACAGCGTGGCATGGCCGCAAGCCGCCAGCGCGGCATCGCGGATGGCCTGGACGTCCCCGGCAGGGTGTCCCCCCGATCGTTTCACCCAGCGCTGTGCGCCGCCCCACTCCAGCAGCGTGGCGCCCAAGGGAAGTGGCGCGGCCGTGTCGGGCACGCTGAGCCGCCACAGGGATTCGCCATCCTGCAGTTCGAAGAAAGGCAGCGTCTGTTCACGCAAGGCCGCCCACAGCTTGAGCGATGGTTCGTCCACCAGGTCGCCGCCCATGGTTTTTTGCGCGGCAGCAACCGCCGCCTTGGCGCCGCGCAGGCGGACCCACAATTGGCCGCCGTGCCAGCAGGAGGCGTTGACCGGCAGAGGCAGCCCGCCCCAGCGGTTGAGCTGGCGCAAGGACGCCGCTTCATCCATGTCAAACACCAGCGTGGCCTCCTGCGGCGCGACGGGCAGCACCTTGAGCGAGACCTCCAGCAGCACGCCGAGCGTGCCGAGCGAGCCCGCCATCAAACGCGACACATCGTAGCCGGCCACATTCTTCATCACCTGGCCGCCAAAGATCAGCCGCTCGCCCTTGCCGTTGAGCAGGACCACGCCCAGCATGTAGTCACGCACCGCCCCCACGCTGCTGCGCGCCGGGCCGTTAAGGCCGCAGGCAACCATGCCGCCGACGGTGGCCCGCGCACCGGCGCCGCCGAAATGCGGCGGCTCAAACGGCAGGCACTGGCCTTGTGCCGCGAGCAGCGCTTCCAGCTCGGCCAGCGGGGTGCCGGCACGCACCGTGACCACCAGCTCGCTGGGCTCGTAGCTGACCACGCCCGTCAACACGGTCATATCGAGGACCTCGCCCTGGAGGGCCTGCCCGTAAAAGTCCTTGCTGCCGCCCCCGCGGATGCGCAAGGGCGTACCGCTGGCGGCGGCGTCCCGCACCCGCGCCGCCAGGGACGCTGTTACCTCGGTATCTGCAATATCTGAAGCCATGGGGCAATGGTAAGCGGCTCCAGCGCAGGGGGTTTTGATTTTTTTGAACGGGCTGTGTTCGATTTTTTCCTGCGGGCCGGCGCCACCCCAACCGCAGAACCCGCCCTTCAGTCCCTGAAGAAGTTCACCGGCAGGCCGGGAACGTCGACCCGCATCGAGAACACGCAGCCCGAGTCCGGCCAGGTTTGCAGCTCCTCGTCCGGGCGCTTGTAGCGGGCCGTCGTGAGGTACAGGGTGCGCAGGTCGGCACCGCCAAAGCACGGCATGGTGGGGCAGCGCGCCGGCACGGCGATGTCGGCCAGCAGTTCGCCGGCCGGTGACAGCTTGAGAAGCCGGCCGCCTTCGAACATGGCCACGTAGTAGTTGCCCTCCACATCGACAGCGGCACCGTCCGGCCGGCCGCCGTAGCCGGGCATGCCGGGCTGCCAGCCCTCCGGTTTTCCCGGCCATTGCCGGAACACGCGGCCCCGGCTCATGACATTGCTCTGGCCGTCCCAGTCCCAGGCGCGTATGGTGTGGCTGGGCGTGTCGGTCCAATAGACGGTGGCAGCGTCGGGCGACCAGGCCAGCCCGTTGGCAATGATGGCATCGCCTGCTTTGAGTTCCACCAGGGGTGCGCGGCCCTCGCGGCAATCCACGGAAAAAAGTTGTGCCTGCCTGGCGTCGCGGGGCTCGTACATGGTGCCAGCCCAGAAGCGGCCCACGGGGTCAGCCTTGCCATCGTTGAAGCGGGTGGTGGCGGTGTCGTGCCCGGCCCGCACCAGTTGCTCCAATTCCCCTCCCCACTGCCGGGCGCGATAAATGCCGTCACGCAACGCGATAACGAGCCCGCTGGCCCGGCCACCTGTGCGGGCTGGTGCAATGCTGCCCGGCTCGGTCGGCATGGCCCAGCTTTGCACCGGGCCATTCGACACATCCCCCACCTTGCAGCGGTGAATCTGCCGCCCCGGAATGTCCACCCAGTAAAGGCTTTGCTCCTCCGGGTGCCAGAACGGGGACTCCCCCAGTTCGCTGAGCGGTGCAACAAGGGTTTGCCAGGTCATGATTTCCTTCTCTTGGTCAATGTCATCGGTGTCATCTGTGAGTACTGCCCCAACGCCTCGCTTCCCGGAAGGGGGCGATGCGCAGGAGCGCTCAATGAACGCAGGCGCCCGGAGAAACGTCGTCGTCGGCAGCTGCGGACATCAGGGGCATCAGTTTGGGTGCCAGCACTTTCAGCAACTGCACCGGCAGGCCGCTGGTGAAATCATAGGCGGCGGCCTGGGCCCCTGGCACGTAGGCAATGATGGTGCCAAAAAAACGTTCATCGACGTTGAACACGAAGGTCGCTGATCGATTGACCACGCGCGACGTGATCAACCGCCCACCGCCTCCGTAGACATCAAAGCGCTGATCGCCGGTGCCGGTTTTTCCGCCCACCGGCATGATACTGCCGTCCGCCCGCACAAAGGCCCGCTTCACACGTTGTGCGGTGCCATTTTCCACCACCAGCCGCAGGGCCCCGCGCACCGCTTGCGCCACTTCCGGCGCCAGCACCCGCTCGGGCGAGCCTGGCTTGTATTGGAGAACGCTCTCATAGGGCGTGGCGGCGGCGAAATGCAGCGACTGGATCCGCATGGCCGGTTTGCGCAGGCCATCGTTGACAAGAATCCCCATCAATTCGGCCAGCGCCGCGGGACGGTCCGCCGATGCGCCGATGGCGGTTGCATAGGACGGCACCAGCGTGTCGAACGGATACCCTGTGAGCGCCCATTGACGGTGGATTTCCACAAAGCCTTCGCCTTCGAGCAGACCCAGGATCCGCTTGTCCTGCGCCTGCTTGCGACGGGATGAAAAAAGCCATGAATACACCGCCTGCCGCTCGGCATGGCTGTCCTGCATCACCTGCGACTGGCTGGCGCCCGGATGGCCGCGCAGGTAGCCGACCAGCCACAACTCCAGCGGGTGCACGCCGGCCACGTAGCCCCGATCGGCCAGGGACATCTGCCCGGGCGCAAATTGCTGATAGAGCTTGATCAGCCGGTCGTCGGCCGGGTCGATGGCGGGGGTTCGATGCCGCTTCACGAAGGCGATGAACTGATCCATCGACGCATCGGGTGCAATGGTGCGGAAGATGGCGGCCAGCCGCGATGGGGTCGGTCGCACACCACCCACCAGCAGGTCTTCTGCCTCCTGCGCGGTTTTGCGGCGGTATTTGACCAGGAAGCGACGCATGAAGACCTGCCCCTCCTGGTCGGCAAAACGCGCCAGGTACACAGCGCGGCGCGGATCGTCGACATCCTGCAGCAGCCTGGCCGAGGAACCGGGCGTCAGGAACATGTAGTGATGCACGATGTCACGCATCAGCCGGATGAACACCAGGTTGACCGAGTTGCGCAGGCCATCGCGAACCGACATCACCTTGCCGTTGTCTTCAGGCTTGAAGTTCTCAAAGTAGTGCAGTCCCCCGCCGGTAAAAAAGCCTTCTCCCGTGCTGGCCGAGTACCGACGTTCCAGTGCGGCCTCCAGCATGGGAGCCAGGCGCTTGTCTTTCGCAGTCAGAAAATAATCGACCGCCCAGCGCGTCAGGATGTCCTTCTTGTCAACCTCCAGTGCGCGCAGCTGCGTGCTGTCCAGCATGGCCAGGCGCTGGTGCAGCCTGGCCATGATGTCGAGATAGGTCACCAGCGTGCGCAGCTTGGCGGTAGAGCCCAGGTCGAGCTTGGTGCCTTCGTTGATGTTGAGCGGCTGGTCGAAATTGTCGGTCTGCACCCGCAGGTAATTGACATCGCGTCCCCGCTCGTACAGCGTGAAGCTGTACACCACCTTGGCTGGATCGCCGCGGTCCAGCAACTGCTTGCCCTGGAGTCCGGCCGCCTTGGCGCTGGCCGGGTCGCGCAACTCCCGCAGCACGCGGGTCACCGCCCGCTGCACCGGCGCATCGAGCGTGCTGGCCACGCCGAGATCGAGGCGATCCAGGTCGTACAGACGGCTGCCGCCGAGCAGGCCGGCAAGATGCGTGCGCACCGTGTTAGCCGCCTTCTGCGCGACAAAGGAAGCAACTTCGGCGGGCACCTTGTCGGCGCGCCGGTTCAGGCTCGCCCGAAGCGCCGCATCGCGCAGTGCGGGCGGAATCACGCCGGCACCGCCCAACACGCGCAGATGGCTGTCGGTGAGCTGTTCCAGCTCGGTTTCGCTGGTCTCGAAGTAATGGGAGGGACGACGCTGCGCAATCATCAGGCTGAGCGCCTGCCTGTAAAGCTGGCCCGGCTCACTGAGGTCTCCGCCGTTCTCATCGACGTCTTTCAGCAGGCGATTGACGTCGTCGAATTCACGCCCGTACCAGACCCACAAACCATCGCCCAGGCCATGCACTTCGCCAAAGCCTGCCTTGGCCGACAGCGGCATGGTGTTGATGTAGCTCAGCACGATCTGGCGCCGTGCCGCGCGGGTGTCCTCCCCCTGCTGATAGGCGCGCAGCGAGGCCGACACCATCTGCTGCAGTTTTTCACGGGCCGATGAGGTGCGCCCCTCGGAAGAATGGCGGTATTTTTCGATCTGGGTGGCCAGCGTGCTGCCGCCGGGCGAGCGGCCATTACCGGTGATGGTGGTCAGGGCGTTGTTCAGCACCGCATTGGCCAGCCGGTCCCACTCCACGGCCGGGTTGCGCTTCGGATTATCTGGGTCAAGCAGCTCACGGTTCTCGATGAACAGCAGGCTCTGCACCAGAACGGGCGCAATATCGTCAAAACTTTTGTAAACCCGTTGCGGATAGCGCTCCTGAAACAGGCTGTCGTTGTGGCAATCGAAGATGCTCAGACCGCTCTGCGTCTTTTCAGGGTAGGGGGCAAAGTAACCGGCGTCCACGAGGCGCACCATGCCCTCCGACAAGCGCGCCTGCTGCGTGATCTCGAAGCCCCGTCCCGTCAGCTTGCCCAGAAATGCCGGCAATTCGGTGTAGCCGAGGCGGTCATCATATGGCCCGCTGCGGGGAAATCGGATGGACGGGCTGGGACCCTCGCCGAGGGCGTAACTGGCCTTGCTGGCCAGGTGGGCAAAAAAACGCGCCTGGTAACTGGAGGTGCTCAGTTCCCGGTCCACCACCAGCCCCAGCACGACAAGCGCCATCAGCAGGGAAAACGCCCAAGCGGTCCCAAACCAGCGAAAAAATGACAGCCATTTTTCCGGCACGCGCGTCATCCTGAATCCCTCCGGTGATGGTTCCGTACTGGCAATACCGTGCGACACCTTGCTGAATGAACAAACAGGCTACCCGAATCAGCAATAAATGTACAAAATTGCACGCACTGGCGATACCTACTGTTGCATCATCCCCGCGAAATGGGTTGTTGTATATCACTGGCGGTGCAGGAGAGGCACAGCCCTGCGGCGTCAGCCGGGCGCCGAAGCGCCGGCCGTGCCGATTCGGCACCCAATCTTGCAAAGCCGCACAGGCACAAAAAAAGCCCACCGGCTTGGCACCGGCGGGCTGAACATCCAAAGGAGACTCTCGTTGATCAAGGGACTGCCCTCAGGGCAGTCCCGGCATTCCTATTCCTCTTAGCGGTTGTAGGCCGTTTCACCGTGTGCGGTGATGTCCAGACCTTCGCGCTCGTCTTCTTCGCTCACACGCAGGCCGATCGTCAGGTCAACAATCTTGTAGGCGATGAAGGAAACCACGCCAGACCAGACGATGGTGATCAGCACGGCCTTGGCCTGGATCCACAGTTGCGACACGACCGAGAAATCGGCAGCGGTCACCATGGTGGCCGTCGTCCAGTCGGCCACATAGCCGGGGCCGCCCAGGCTCGGGGAATTGAACACGCCGGTGAGCAAGGCGCCCAGAATACCGCCGATGCCGTGCACGCCGAACACGTCGAGCGAGTCGTCGGCACCCAGCAGTTTCTTCAGGCCATTCACGCCCCAGAGGCAGGCAAAGCCAGCCGCCAGACCGATCACCAGACCACCACCGATACCCACATTGCCGGCTGCTGGCGTGATCGCCACCAGACCCGCAACCGCACCGGATGCAGCACCCAGCATCGAAGCCTTGCCACGCATCAGCGATTCACCGACACACCAGGCCAGCACAGCGGCGGCGGTGGCACCGAGGGTGTTGATGAATGCCAGGGCGGCAAAACCATTGGCTTCCAGCGCCGAGCCGGCGTTGAAACCAAACCAGCCGACCCACAGCAAGGCGGATCCGACCATGGTCAGCGTGAGGCTGTGAGGCGCCATCGATTCCTTGCCGTAGCCGATACGCTTGCCAATCACAAAGGCACCCACCAGGCCGGCGACAGCCGCGTTGATGTGCACGACGGTACCGCCGGCAAAGTCCAGCGCGCCCATTTGCCAGATGTATCCGGCCTTGCCGGTCATCGCGTCAACCACTTCCTTGCCCGTGTAGGCATCAGGCCCCATCCAGAACCACACCATGTGCGCAATCGGCGCGTAGCTGAAGGTGAACCAGATGGCCATGAAGAGCAGCACGGCCGAGAACTTGATGCGTTCGGCAAAGGCGCCAACGATCAGGGTGCAGGTGATGCCGGCGAACGTTGCCTGGAAGGCGGCAAACACGATTTCAGGAATCACGACGCCCTTGCTGAAGGTCGCGGCGTTGGCGAAAGTGCCGGCCGCGTTGTCCCAGACTCCTTTCATGAACAGCCGGTCAAAGCCGCCAAAGAATGCGTTGCCCTCCGTGAATGCCAGGCTGTAGCCATAGATGAACCACAGCACCACAATCATGGAGAACGTCACCATGACCTGCATCAGGACCGATAGCATGTTCTTGCTGCGGACCAGGCCGCCATAGAACAGGGCCAGACCCGGCACGGTCATCATGATCACCAGCAGGGTGGAAACCATCATCCAGGCGGTGTCTCCCTTGTTGGGGACGGGGGCCGGAGCTGCTGCGGCGGAAGCCGCGGGCGCTGCAGCTGCGGCCGCCGGGGCTGCTGCGGCGGCCGGTGCCGCTGGTGCAGCTGCCTCAGCCGGCTTGGCTTCGGCGGCGGACGCGGCAGGCGCTGCAGCGGGCGCCTGCGCCATGACGGCTGCGCCAGTTCCCAGCAGACTCAATCCCAATACAAGGGAAGCAAGAAATTTTTTCATGTCGATGTTCTCTTTTTTCTAGGGTTGAACCGCGCGTCAGAGCGCTTCCTTGCCGGTTTCACCGGTGCGGATGCGCACAACCTGCTCGAGGTTATAGACAAAGACCTTGCCGTCGCCGATCTTGCCGGTGCGGGCAGCACCCTCAACCGCCTCAATCACGCGATCCACCAGATCGTCAGACACTGCCGCTTCAATTTTGACCTTGGGCAGAAAGTCGACCACATACTCTGCACCGCGGTACAGTTCAGTGTGGCCTTTTTGACGGCCGAAGCCTTTGACTTCAGTCACCGTGATGCCTTGCACGCCAATGCCGGAGAGTGCTTCACGCACCTCATCCAGCTTGAACG
Source organism: Polaromonas sp. JS666 (assembly GCF_000013865.1). NCBI lineage: Bacteria > Pseudomonadati > Pseudomonadota > Betaproteobacteria > Burkholderiales > Comamonadaceae > Polaromonas > Polaromonas sp. JS666. The sequence goes on along the minus strand of NC_007948.1, from coordinate 198,765 downwards.
GTTTGATGATGGCCGTTACGAGTTTCATTTCAGGTTCCTCCAGGATGAATAGGGAAGCGGCCCATGCAGAGCGCCGCTTCTGCCGCTTTACAGGGTTTTGGTCAGCGTCACAACCAGGGTGCCCTTGTTGATGGACTTGCCGCTGGTGTCAACTGACGCGGGATACAGATAGCTGTTTTTCTTGTTGCCACCGACCACAGCACCGGCAAGGGCAAGACCGCTACCCAGGTCGTAGCTGGCGCCAACGCTGTAGTCCATGTAGTCAGGCAGGCCGGCGGAGTTCGCGGCGCTCTTCAGGTCGGTGAAGCCGAGGGAGGCCTTGAAGGTCACCTTGGGCATCACTTCCTGGGCGAACGCCAGGTTCAGGTAGCCGGTACCACGGCCTTCACCCACCAGGTATTCCTTGCCGAGGCCAAAGTAACCTTTGGAGACGGTGTGGAAGTACTTGGCGCTGACCGGACCGTAAGCGGCTCCGAGGTAGACCTCGGTCGTGTTGGCGCCGCTGGCGCCCGGGTAGTAGTAAGTCAGGGCACCGACATCCAGATCGACAGCGCCGGCCTTGAACTTGTAACCGCCGTACACGTCGATCTCGATCTTGCTGTCATCGCCGGAAGGCAGGTATTTGGTCCAGTTGATGGTGGAGTTCCAGTTACCCACGTAAAAACCGTTGCTGAACGCATAATCGACACCGCCTTGCAGGGCTGGCTTGAAACTCCGGGTCTTGGAGTAATCCTGGTCCTGTCCGCGGAACTTGTAGTTGCTGGTCAGGGAGATGTTGAACGACAACGGAGATGGCTCTGCGGCAGGGGCAGGCGTCTGGGCAAAGACTGCGCCGGACACAAGCAGAGATGCGGCAAGTGCGGCCTGGACGGGGATGAGTTTCATGAAAAGCTCCGAAGGTTGTTGAAGTTGGCCTGATTATTCGTAGCACGTTACGTGCCAAACCCCCGCTAATACTGTGGGTACACGTCTACCATCTCGCGCACTGTCGCGTTACATCAAGAACAAGAAACATGAATATTGCACCAAGTTGGCGCAAATATGCGCACAACTTTGAAGCATTTAAGAGGGAGTTGCAAAAATGAGCTTGTCTTTAGTGCACAGCCGTGCCCTGCTGGGACTGGAAGCACGTCCGGTGTGCGTCGAAGTGCACCTGGCAAACGGCTTGCCCAGCTTCACCCTGGTGGGGCTGGCAGAAACCGAGGTGAAGGAAGCACGCGAGCGGGTGCGCTCGGCCATTCAGAACACCGGGCTGGAGTTTCCGGCCAACAAGAGGATCACGGTGAATCTGGCACCTGCGGACCTGCCCAAGGACTCCGGCCGCTTCGATTTGCCGATTGCCCTGGGCATTCTGGCCGCCAGCGGCCAGCTGGACGCCCGCAAGCTGGCGGGCTACGAGTTCGCGGGGGAATTGTCTTTGGGCGGCGACCTGCGGCCTGTAAGAGGCGCACTGGCCATGAGCCTGGCATTGGCGCACCTCGCAAACGATGGCGCCATGCCCCGCGACAAGCCCGGCATGCCGGCCAGGCAACCCAAATTGGTGCTGCCCGAAGGCAGTGCCCAGGAGGCAGCGCTGGTTCCCGACGCCGAAATTTACCGGGCGCACCATTTGCTGGACGTGGTCAGGCAATTTCTGCCGGGCGACACGCCGCCAGAGGTGCTGGACGGCTGGACCCGGATCGCGCCCATCCCGCGCCGGGAGCAGGCAGATTACCCGGATCTCGCCGACGTCAAGGGCCAGGCCGCTGCCCGGCGGGCGCTCGAAATCGCGGCAGCCGGCGGGCACAGCGTGCTGATGATGGGTGCACCAGGCTCCGGCAAGTCCATGCTGGCACAGCGCTTTGCCGGCCTGCTGCCCGCCATGACGACCGAGGAGGCGCTGGAAAGCGCCGCGGTCGCCTCGCTGGGTGGCCGCTTCGCGCTGGAAAACTGGGCCGTGCGGCCCACCTGCGCACCCCACCACACAGCCAGCGCCGTGGCCTTGGTGGGCGGCGGCTCGCCGCCCCGGCCGGGCGAGATCTCGCTGGCCCACCGGGGCGTCCTGTTTCTCGACGAGCTGCCCGAGTTCCCGCGCGCCGCGCTGGAAGCGCTGCGCGAGCCGCTGGAGTCCGGCACCATCACGATTTCCCGGGCGGCGCAGCGCGCCGAATTTCCGGCGCGCTTTCAGCTGGTCGCCGCCATGAACCCCTGCCCCTGCGGCTACCTGGGCTCCAGCCTGCGCGCCTGCCGCTGCTCGCCCGACCAGGTGTCGCGTTACCAGGGCAAACTCAGCGGCCCCCTGCTGGACCGGATTGACCTGCATGTAGAGGTCGGTGCGCTGGCCGCCGATGAGTTGGTGAACACGCCGCCCGGCGAGGCCAGTGCGTCCATCCGGGGCCGGGTAGTCCAGGCCCGCGAGCGCGCCATCGCCCGGCAGGGCAGCACCAACCAGGCCCTGGAAGGCCAGGCGATTGATGCGCAATGCCAGCTCGATGACGCAGCGGCGAAATTTCTGAACACCGCGGCCACGCGGCTGGGCTGGTCAGGCCGCAGCATTCACCGGTGCCTGAAGGTGGCAAGAACGATTGCGGACCTGGCGGGTGCGGCCACGGTGCAGGTCACGCATGTAGCCGAGGCGGTGCAGTACCGCCGTGCACTCAAGGCCGCTCACTGAACCTGGCGCGCCGGGCGCGGCCGGGTCTGCGCGCGCAACGCCAGCAGACGACTGGCCGGGTGGCGCCGGGGCGTCATTCACCAGTGCCAGGACCCGCAGCCTCCGCTGAGGCTGCAGGTGCATGATGGCTCCGCCCCCGGAGTGCCGTGGCAAACGACGCACCGGGCTTTCCCGTCCAACCCGTTGCAACAAGGCGCTCGCTGCGCGCTGCTTCCAGGACGGCCGGCAGGTCCGCTTCCAGCAGGTGGAGGGGGCTTCGGCCGTTCAACCAGACGCAAGGCTGGACAAACCAGACGGCAAGCGCCCAGCCGTCAAACACGCCCTCCAGTTCGGCGCGCACCATCCGGGGCGCCTGCCTGATCGACAGGTCGCGAAAGTCAAACTGAAACATCGGAACCCAGAAGTTGCCCTGCCATTCAAAACCAAAAATATTGCCCGAGATGATCAGCTTTGCCAGGCTCACAGCATCTCCGCGCTGGCGCTTCTCCAGCCAGCCGGCGAGATCGCTCTCGCGCACCGCGCCACCCGTGGCCTGACACCCTGCACGCACCGCTGCGAAATCGCGATCGCCAGCGAGACCGGCTTTTTTTTCATCCGGCGCCGGCGTCACCGGCTCAATCGATGTTCCCATGGTTCAGCGATTCAGTGATTTCAGTGCGTGGTGCGGGAGCGGATCACCCGGAACAGGCTGCGGCTCAGAGAAGCGGTCGGGCCGCTGAACCGGTCAGAATGGCCAGCTCCCGTTCCAGCTGGCCGCATCGATCGCGTTCCAGCATCAGCGCCGTGTGCAACTGCTCCAGTGCCTCCACACATTCCAGCACAACGGCCTGGACCCGACCTGCTGCGTCCTGCGGCTGCGGCTCGGCGATGACGGCAAGGCGCTCGCCTACCGTTTGCCTCAGCCTGGATTCGACCGCGCGGAACATGGCGTCCCAGTCGCCGTTCGCAATCTCGCACAACCGTCCGGGCAGCGATGCGCTTGCTGCAGGCACGGGAACAGCGTCGCCGGTGTCAGTATCGGCGGCTTTGCGCCTGGCACGGGAAAAGGAGATGTTGGTCGGGATGGCAAGCCCGGCGTAGCGACTCCTTGAGTCTGGCCAGAGACCTCCGAAAATCGGCATGGCCGACGCCAGGTTCGCGGCTCCGGGCATCCAATCTGGCCAATCAGGTTTTGTTCGAATCATGACACGCCTCGTACTGAGTTAGGTTGATTTCATCATGCCGCAGCAGCGGCCAGGTGCCTCGACCAGTACAGGGCTGGAGATACCGCACTGATTCCTTATAGCAAGTCGCGGGCAGTGCGTCGGTGCACTACCGAACAGAACAGGCCAGCCCGGGTGCTCAACCCTGCAATCACAACGACCGCCCTGTCAGGGAGCCGCCGAGCGGCCCTGAACCAGAGGCATGAAGGCCCTACGCCCTATGGCGCGACGGGGGATGGGCCGTCCAGCAGTTCGGCATAGGACTGCCGCCCAGCGGCATAACAGCCACAGGCCGCGGCTTCGAGCCCGCTGCGGTCCAGCACCCTGAAGTCGCCGCGGTGGTATTCGATGAGGCCGCTGCGCTGCAAAGCACCGGCAGCCGCCGTGACGCCGACGCGGCGCACACCGAGCATGTAGGCGAGAAAGGCTTGCGTGACATGAAAGCTGTCGGAGTGGGCACGGTCCTGGGTCATCAGCAGCCAGCGCGCCAGGCGCGGGCCGATCAGGTGAAAGCGCAGGCACGCAGCCGATGCGGCCTGCTGGGCCATGAGCACATAGAGGTAGCGATTGAGGCCGCGCTGCAGCGCCGCACTGGCTGCGAGCTCTTTGCGGAAGGCGCCGGTGTCTACGCGCCAGGCCGCACCCGGGCCCTGCACCAGCGCATGCAATGGCGAGGTGACCACGCCCAGGGCCACCTGCGCCCCCAGCATGCCCTCACGGCCCACCATGCCCACTTCCACGCCGGGGCTGCCGTCAAGCAGCGCCACCAGTGAAATAAAGCCCTCGGTGGGGAAATAGACATGGCGCGTAGGCGTGCCGGGCTCGCACAACACTTCCGACAGCGCCAGCTGGACGGGTTCGCAAATGGCCAGCAGGCGCACCCGGTCCTTGCGGGGAAGCCGCTCTATCAGATGGTTCTGGACGGTGGCCAAAATGGCTCTCCGGTGTGCTGCTGGCCCTATCAGATGCCGGGGGCGAACATGGCGCGCTGCTGCGAGATGCAGTGTAGGTCGATGTCCCGAGTATGCGCCAAGCACCGCCGCGCCACTGTATCCCAGCGCACATACGGCGCGATGCCAGGGCGGGGCCACGGCCACAGCGCCAGGCGGCAGGAACCGGGCCGAAAGCCGGCACCCGCCTCAGACCTCAGACCTCAAGCCGTCAAGCCGCCAGCCGCTGGGGAAGCAGGCGGTCGTACTCCTTCTTGACCACCGCATAACACTCGCAGGTGCGCTGCTCCAGCCCCTGGCGGTCCAGCACGGAGATGCGGCCGCGCGCATAGCTGATCAGCCCGGCCTTTTGCAGCTTGAGCGCGCCCTCCGTCACGCCTTCGCGGCGCACGCCGAGCATGTTGGCGATCAACTCCTGCGTCATCACCAACTCGTTGCCCTGCAGGCGGTCCAGGCTCAGCAGCAGCCAGCGGCACAGCTGCTGGTCCAGCGAATGGTGGCGGTTGCACACCGCGGTTTGCGCCATCTGCGTGATCAGCGCCTGGGTGTAGCGCAGCATCAGGTGCAGCACCGGCGTTTTTTTAAACTCGTCTTTCATCAACTGCGCCTTCAGCCGAAAACCCTGGCCAGCGCTTTGCACCACCGCACGGCTGGGCGTGGACTCGCCGCCCATGAACAGCGAAATGCCGACGACGCCCTCGTTGCCCACGACGGCAATCTCGGCCGAGGCGCCGTTTTCCATCACATACAGCAAGGAGACGATGGCTGTCGTTGGAAAATACACGTGGCTCAATGTGCCACCCGACTCGTACAGCACCTGGCCCAGCGGCATATCGACGAATTCCAGTTGTGGCAGCCAGCGCTGCCACTCGGCATCTGGCAGCGCGGCGAGCAGCTGGTTTTTTTGGGGATCGGGGGAAATAGCCATCACGAAACTCCGGGGCGGGGTCTGACTTCGAAAACCACCTCTGGCAGAGGCTTTTTTTGCAACCTTGGACTATATGCAGCCAGACCCCCTTCTGTATGTTCGATAGCGCACAAACCAACCCCATTCGACTCTATATGTTCGCTATCAAACATACAAGAGGCTGAGGCCAGGCAGCCAGCAAAAGCGCTTTCCGCCCGGATTCGCGCGCACCACACCGCAACGATATCGTTTTCTTCTTCAGTTGCGCCTGGATCAATCCTGGCATCACCCGACAAAAATCAAGCTATTTTTGAGGGTAGTACTGCTGAAAATTGACCTTGTCAATAGTCAGTCAGCCAGCCTGGCCGGACTGATGCGCTTGATGTCGGATACCGTCCAGCGGACACACAAAAAAGCGCCAGGCGAAAGCTGGTGGCAGCTTTCGCCTGGCGCCGGGGATGGCTTGCAGGTCTGTCAGATGGCCAGGATTGCCACCGATTTCGCTGTCATGCCCTGTCCAGGAGCCTGTCGGGCTTGATCAACGCCCCTGGTATTCCGGTGCAGGTGCAGGCTGTGCGGCCACAGGCGCCGGTGGCGGCTTGGGGCCGTAGGTTGCACCATCGCTGGTGCGCAGGACGGCGCCGTCCACGGTCACGCGGCTGCCCACTGCGGGCGCGCGCGCCACTTCCACGGTGCGGCGCGAACCGTCTTCCATGCGCACACCCACCTGGTAAACCGTTTCCTTGCGAATCTGCCCTTCGATCGCGTTGCCGGCAAAACCGCCGCCGACCGCGCCCAGGATGGTGGCGGCGGTGCGGCCGCCGCCATGGCCCACCTGGTTGCCCAGCACCGCACCCAGCACCCCGCCAGCCACAGCGCCCACGCCGGGGCCGGCTGGTTTGGCGGAACGCTCCACCGGCGTGACCGATTCAACGGAACCACACACGGCGCACACCGTCGGTGCCGCCGCCATGGCCGGGGCCGGTACGGCAGAGGGCGCGGGTGAAACGCCCGAGTAGCTCGGCGCCTGTGTCGGCACAGGCCTGGGTTGGGGTTTGACCACTTTTTTGGCCGGCGCGGGCGCGGCGGCGGGCTTGGCCGGGGTGGCCACCGGCTTTTCAATCAGGTCGTCGACTGCGTTGGCAGAAGGCGCCGGCCCGGCCAGCTGCGGTGCCGCCGGGGCCTGGGGCATCGTTACAGCCGCCACGCTGGCAGCCGGGGGCTGGGCACGCTGGTTGTACAGCATGGTGGCGCCCATGGCCAGCACCGCCACACCGAGTATGCCGATCGCCGCCCACAGGGGCTTGCTGCCAGACGAGGCAGCTTGCTGGCCCGGCTGGAGGTTGTCGACGGAGGTGTTCATGGGGTATCCCTTCTTTTGTTAAAAAGTCCCGGGACGGCACCAAGCTGCATGAATGCAGGCTGGCGCCCTTCGCCGTTCACTCATGAACGTCCGAGACAGCCTAAAGGTACACAGACCGCGCCAACGACACGTGTTTTTTTGTAAGTACAGGCAATGCGGCGGTAAACACACGGTAAACAGAAGGGTAGGAGCGCAGCCGGGAGCCGGCCTGCCGGCCCTGCTACCTCACAAATTGGGCGCCAGCAAGCGTTGCAACTCTTCCGCTTTTGCACCGCGCCGCCGGGCCAGATCCTGCAGCTGGTCGTCGCCGATCTTGCCCACGTTGAAATACGTGCTCTCGGGATGGCTCAGGTAAAAACCGCTGACACTGGCCGCCGGCGTCATGGCCAGGCTTTCGGTCAGGGCCATCCCGATCTCGTCGGCCTTCAGCAGCGCAAACATGTCTTTCTTCACGCTGTGGTCCGGGCAGGCCGGGTAGCCGGGCGCGGGGCGTATGCCCTGGTATTTCTCTGCAATCAGCTCTTCGGTGGTGAGCGACTCGCCAGCGGCGTAGCCCCAGAGGTCCTTGCGCACGCGCAGGTGCATGGCCTCGGCAAAGGCTTCGGCCAGCCGGTCGGCCAACGCCTTGAGCATGATGGACGAGTAGTCGTCGTTGTCGTCAAGAAAGTACTTTTCTTTCTTCTCGGCGCCAATGCCAGCGGTGACTGCGAACAAACCGATGTAATCCGGCAGCATGAACGTGTTGTGGCCTTCCTGGCCGGCGTGGCCGGCGCGCACGGCCCTGGCTTCGGCGGGAAGCACCTTGGGCGCCACAAAGTCCGAGAGGCAGCGGCTGGGGCGCATGTGGTTCTTTCCGTCGTCGCCAGGTACCGCCGTCTTCTCGGCTTGCTGGCGCAGGCCATACCAGGTCATGGCCACCTCGCTGCGGGTCTCGTCGGTGTAGATCTCGATGTCGTCGCCCACGCTGTTGGCAGGGTACAGGCCGATCACCCCGCTGGCGGTGAGCCAGCGGCCTTCGATCAGGCGCTTGAGCAGGCGCTGTGCGTCGGCATACACACGCACGGCCTCGGTGCCCACCACCTCGTCTTTCAGGATGGCCGGGAACGGGCCCGCCAGGTCCCAGGTCTGGAAAAACGGGCCCCAGTCGATGTGCCGGGCCAGCTCGGCCAGGTCGAAGTTTTTAAACACGCGGCGGCCGATAAATTTGGGCACGGGCGGCGTGTAGCTTGTCCAGTCGAGGGGCGTTTTGTTGGCACGCGCCTTGGCCAGCGGCCACATCGGCACCTGCTTCTTGTTGGCGTGCTGGGTGCGCACCTTCTCGTAGTCCGCCTTCAGCTCATCAATGTATCTGGCGGCTTGGTCGGACAGCAGGCTCTGCGCCACGCTCACGCTGCGCGAGGCATCGGGCACATAGACCACCGGGCCCTCGTAATGGGGGGAAATCTTCACCGCCGTGTGCACCCGGCTGGTGGTGGCGCCGCCAATCAGCAGCGGGATTTTCTTGATGCGGAAATGCTCGTCCTTCTGCATCTCGCTTGCTACGTACTGCATCTCTTCCAGGCTCGGCGTGATCAGGCCCGACAGGCCGACGATGTCGGCGCCTTCGACCTTGGCGCGCGCCAGGATTTCGTGGCAGGGCACCATCACGCCCATGTTGACCACCTCAAAATTGTTGCACTGAAGAACGACGGTCACGATGTTCTTGCCAATGTCGTGCACATCGCCCTTGACGGTGGCAATGATGATCTTGCCCTTGGTCTTGACGTCGCCGCCCGCGGCTTCGAGCAGCAGCTTTTCGGCCTCGATGTAGGGCAGCAGGTGCGCCACGGCCTGCTTCATCACGCGGGCGCTTTTGACCACCTGCGGCAAAAACATCTTGCCCTGGCCAAACAGGTCGCCCACCACGTTCATGCCGTCCATCAACGGGCCTTCGATCACATGCAGCGGCCGGCCGCCTTCGGCCTTGATGGCCTGCCACATTTCCTCGGTGTCTTCGGTGATGAATTCGTTCATGCCCAGCACCAGCGCGTGCGACAGACGCTCGCGCACCGGCAGCGCTCGCCACTCGTTTTTCTTGCTGTCGTCCCTGGCACCGCTTTTGGCGCTTTCGGCCACTTCAATCAGGCGCTCGCTGGGTGTGAGTTCAGGCTCACCCGGCTTGTAGACCGGCTGGCGATTGAGCACCACGTCTTCGACGCGCTCGCGCAGCGTCGGCTCCAGGTCGTCATACACGCCCACCATGCCGGCGTTGACGATGCCCATGTCCATGCCGGCCTGGATCGCGTGGTACAGGAATACCGTGTGAATCGCTTCGCGCACCGGGTCGTTACCACGGAAGCTGAAACTCACGTTGGACACACCACCCGACACCTTGGCACCCGGCAGGTTGGCCTTGATCCAGCGTGTGGCGTTGATGAAATCGACCGCGTAGTTGTTGTGTTCTTCAATGCCGGTGGCAATGGCAAAGATGTTGGGGTCAAAGATGATGTCTTCGGGCGGAAAGCCGACCTCGTCGACCAGCACGCGGTAGGCCCGCTCGCAGATCTCGATCTTGCGCTGGTAGGTGTCGGCCTGGCCCTGCTCGTCAAAGGCCATCACCACGGCAGCCGCGCCATAGCGCTTGAGCAGCTTGGCCTGGTGCTTGAAGGGCTCGACCCCCTCCTTCATGGAAATCGAGTTGACGATGCCCTTGCCCTGGATGCAGCGCAGGCCGGCCTCGATCACGCTCCATTTGGAGCTGTCGATCATGATGGGCACGCGGGCAATGTCGGGTTCGCCGGCGATCAGGTTCAGAAAGCGCACCATGGCGGCTTGGCTGTCCAGCATGGCCTCATCCATGTTGATGTCGATGATTTGCGCGCCGTTCTCCACCTGCTGGCGCGCCACGGCCAGGGCCTGCTCGTACTCGCCGTTCAAAATCATGCGGGCAAAGGCCTTGGAACCGGTGACGTTGGTGCGCTCGCCGATGTTGACGAAGAGCGTGCCCTCCCCGATGGCCACCGGCTCCAGGCCGGACAGCTTCATGGGGGGAACAGCGATGGGATCTTGAATTTCGGACATGCACTCACCTTTTGGGCTCAAGGTGAGCGTCGTTGCTGCAGGCGCTTCGGGGAACACGCCGGTGACCCAAGCCTGACGAATCAATGCTTCGCTGCAACGCTCCTTGGGTTACCATTATTTTAAGGGCAGGCAGCGGCCGGCGCCATGCTTTGCAACAAATCCGGAAAATCCATGTTCGAATACCTGTTTGGCGACAAGAAAAAGTTGGCGCCCGGTCCCCCTGAGCTGATGCGGCCGGAAGAGCGCAGGCGTGCGATTGAAGGCTCCAGCACGGCCGAACTGGCGGCCAGGCTGCTGATTGCGCCCACGGCCCTGATGCAGCTCACGCCCGAAGAGGCGCTCACCGTGGTGAGCTACATGATTCCGCAAAAAATTGCCGCGGGCACCACCTTCATCACCGAAGGGGACAAAAGCGATACCGGCTACATGCTGCTGGTGGTCGAAGGCGAGGTCACCGTGGAAAGCATCCTGGTCAGTCGCCGCACACCCGTCACCGTGTCGGTGCTGGGACCGGGCAGCCTGGTCGGCGAAATGGGGCTGGTCGATGGCCGGGCCCGGCTGGCCTCCTGCACGGCCAGCACCGACGTGCGGTGCGCGGTGTTGTCACGCGCCGCACTCGGAACTCTCAGCGTGGATGATCCCCGGACGGCGGCCAAGCTGATGTTCGCCGTCTCGCTGCGGATTGCCGAGCGGCTGCGCGATGCCACCGAAAAACTCAAGAAATACAGCCAGCTCACGCAGGCCATGCAGCAGGAAATCGATCACCTGCTGCCGGACTGACGCCTCACGCGAATAAAAAAGCGCGGTGCCCGCCAACCCGGCCTGACCCGCGATCTAACCCGGCCTAAGCCGCCTCACGGTAGAAGAAGCGGGAAGCGACAGCCCGGGACGGCAGGGGCGCCACCGCATGCGCAATGGCCTGGATATGCTCTGGCGTGGTGCCGCAGCAGCCGCCCACGATGTTGACCAGCCCTTCGTCGGCAAATTCGCGCAGCAGGCGCGAGGTCACGTCGGGCGTTTCATCGAAGCCGGTGTCGCTCATGGGGTTGGGCAGTCCGGCATTCGGGTAGCAGCTGATAAAGGTGTCGCCGGCCACACGGGCCAGTTCCTGGATGTAGGGGCGCATCAGCGTGGCGCCCAGCGCGCAATTGAGACCAATCGCCAGCGGCCGGGCATGGCGCACGCTGTGCCAGAAGGCGGTCACGGTCTGGCCGCTCAGGATGCGGCCCGACGCGTCCGTGACGGTGCCGCTGATGATGAGGGGCAGGCACTCACCGGAGTTGTCGAAGTACTCGTCGATCGCAAACAGGGCCGCCTTGGCGTTGAGTGTGTCGAAAATGGTTTCGACCAGCAGCACATCGCTGCCGCCCTTGACCAGCGCTTCCGTCTGCTCGTAATAAGCCTTGCGCAGCTCCTCAAAGCTGGTGTTGCGCGCGCCCGGGTCGTTCACATCGGGGCTGATGCTGGCGGTTTTGGGCGTCGGGCCCAGGGCGCCCACCACGAAGCGCGGCTTGTCGGGCGTGGAAAACTTGTCGCAGGCGGCACGCGCGATGCGGGCCGACTCGTAGTTCATCTCCACGGCCAGATCCGCCATGTCGTAGTCGGCCTGGGCGACCGTGGTGGCACCAAAGGTGTTGGTCTCTATCATGTCGGCGCCGGCGGCGAGGTAGCCTTCATGGATGTCGCGGATCACGTCGGGACGGGTCAGGCTGAGCAGTTCGTTGTTGCCCTTGACGTCCTTGTGGAAGTCCTTGAAGCGCTCGCCGCGGTACTGGGCTTCGTTCAACTTGAAGCGCTGGATCATCGTGCCCATCGCGCCGTCAAGGATGGCGATGCGTTGTTCCAGGATGGCTGGCAGTTGCTGTCCGCGGGTGTAATTTAGGGGCTTCATGCGCCGATTTTAAGGTGCGGCGGTTTTTTCAGCAGGCTCCTGAATAGCGTCCCTGTTTTTCGCCAGAGCCGCCCTACCCTTCGCAAGAGCTCTGCACCAGCCGGGGCCGCGGGACTGGCTTCGCCAGACCGCAGGCGCAGCGCCCCCTCGGGGGGCAGCGAACCACATGCAGTGGGGAGCGTGGGGGCTCTATTCCACCAGCAGGGGCCGCGGAACCGGCTTCGCCGGGCCGCAGGTGCAGCGGCCCCCTCGGGGGGCAGGGAGCTACACGCAGTGAGCGACCGTGGGGGCCCCATCAGCCACAATAGCGGGCATTGACCCTCCGCACATGAAAAACCTCCAACCCAAAGAAGCCTGGACCTGGCTGCAGGCGCACCCCGACACCCTGTTCGTGGATGTGCGCATGGAAATCGAGTCGCTGTATGTCGGCCGCCCGCCCGGTGTGGTCCATGTGCCGTGGTATGAATACCCCGACTTGCAGCCTGATCCGCAGAAATTTGCCGAAGCTGTGGTTCGCGAGGCCACCGGCAAAACCCAGCCGGTATTGCTGATCTGCCGCTCTGGCAAGCGCACGCTGGACGCCGGCAAGGCGCTGGAGGCCGCCGGATTTTCCGACGTGCAGCATGTGGTGCATGGCTTTGAAGGAGAGCTCGACGAGCAGTTTCGCAGGTCTACGCTCTCGGGCTGGCGCTTTGACGGCCTGCCCTGGGAGCAGATGTAACCCGCCTTCGGCATCAAATCCGGCTGCAACCCCTGTTTCTTTTGAACTTGCAGCTATTATTTTCATAACAAACCTGCATCCGCAGCATCCCCTTGTCTTCATCGCCTGTTTCTTCATCCCGGTCTTTATCCCGGCCGACCCCGTTGGACATTCTGGGTCAGGTCTTTGGCTACTCCGAGTTCCGCGGCCCGCAGGAAGCCATCGTGGAACACGTGGTGCAGGGCGGCGACGCGCTGGTGCTGATGCCTACCGGCGGGGGCAAGTCGCTGTGCTATCAGATCCCGGCCATCGTGCGGCAAAACGCCGGCCATGGCGTGACGGTGGTGATTTCGCCGCTGATTGCGCTGATGCACGACCAGGTCGGCGCGCTGCATGAGGCCGGCGTGTCCGCCGCGTTTTTGAATTCAACGCAAAGCTTTGAAGAAAGCAGCCAGCTTGAAAAACAGTTGCTGCGCAACGAGCTGACGCTGCTGTACGCGGCGCCCGAACGCATCAACACGCCGCGCATGAAGGGCCTGCTGGCCTCGCTGCACGAGCGCGGCCTACTCAGCCTGTTTGCGATCGACGAGGCGCATTGCGTGAGCCAGTGGGGCCATGATTTCCGGCCGGAGTACCGCTCCCTGAGCCTGCTGCACGAAACCTTTCCCGATGTGCCGCGCATCGCGCTCACGGCCACCGCCGACGCCCTGACGCGGCAGGACATGATTGAGCGGCTCAAGCTTGAAGACGCGCGCGAGTTTGTCAGCAGCTTTGACCGGCCCAACATCCGCTACACCATTGTCGAAAAGGCCGACCCGACGCGCCAGCTGCTGCGCTTCATCGAGTCCGAGCATGAGGGCGAGGCCGGCATTGTGTATTGCCAGTCAAGGAAGCGCGTGGAAGAGATTGCCGCAACCCTGCAGGATGCCGGCCTGAAGGCGCTGGCTTACCACGCAGGGCTGGACGCCTCGCTGCGCCAGCAGCGGCAAGACCGCTTCCTGCGCGAGGACGGCGTCGTCATGGTGGCGACAATTGCCTTCGGCATGGGCATTGACAAGCCCGACGTGCGCTTTGTCGCGCACCTGGACATGCCGAAAAACATCGAAGGCTATTACCAGGAGACGGGCCGGGCCGGGCGCGATGGGCTGCCCGCCAACGCCTGGATGGCCTACGGCCTGCAGGACGTGGTGAACCAGCGCCGCATGATAGACACCAGCGATGCCGCCAGCGAAGAGTTCAAGCAGGTGATGCGCGGCAAGCTCGATGCGCTCTTGAGCCTGGCCGAAGACACGCGCTGCCGCCGCGTCAGCCTGCTGCATTACTTTGACGAGGAAAGCCAACCTTGCGGCAACTGCGACAACTGTCTCAGCCCGCCGGCCGTCTGGGACGCCACCGAAGCGGCCCGCAAAATGCTCAGCTGCATCTACCGCGTGCAGCAGGCCAGCGGCATCAGTTTTGGCGCCGGCCACATCATGGATATCCTGCGCGGCAAGGCCACCGAGAAAGTGGCGCAATACGGCCACGACAAGCTCAGCACCTTCGGTATTGGCACCGATCTGGCCGAGGCGCAGTGGCGCAGCGTGCTGCGCCAGCTGATTGCGAAAAACATGGTCCGCGTCGACACGGAAGCCTTCAGCACGCTGCAGCTGCTGCCCGATGCCCGGCAGGTGCTCAAGGGCGAGGTCAGCGTGGTGCTGCGCGAGCAGGCCCTGGGCGGCAAGGCCGACCGCCGCAAGCGCGTGACCAAGACCTCCGTCAAGGGCCTGGCCGAAGCCGCGCTCAATGCCGGCGCGCTGGAACGGCTGGCCAGCCTCAAGGCCTGGCGCGCCGAGGTGGCGCGCGAGCACAACTTGCCGGCGTTCGTGATCTTTCACGACGCCACGCTGCGCGCCATTGCCGAGCGCGCACCGCAGCGCCTGCACGACCTGGAAGGGATCAGCGGGATTGGCGCGAAAAAGCTGGAAGCCTATGGCGCCGAGGTGCTGCGGGTCTGCGTGGCCCCGGCGGCAGGCTGAACGACAGCCGGCCCAGGCCGCCCCTGGCTGTTTTGTTCCCTCGGCTGGCGATCCTCGGCATGGCCGGCATCGTCGCTGCGACAGGTGCAGCGTCGCGCTGAAAAGCTGTGCCGCAGCGCCGGATCGGCTCTGAAGTTGCAATAAAACTGCGCAAATATTGCGAGATGATTGACCGATCTCAGCGCCATATCCGGCTTTCAAGCAGTCTTACTTCATCAGGAGATTCACCGTGGCAGCCCCTTTTCCGGTTTCGTTGTTCCTGGACGAAACACGGCTGAGCGCCTGGCCCTGCTGCACAAGCCGCTATTGATGTTGAGGTGAAGGCGGAGTCGCCCGGTACACAGGTCATGCGACGTCGCCCCACAGCGCATGGCAACGTGCCCCGTCAAAACTCGCGTCTTCAAACCATCGCTTCGCCCCGCCCTGCCGCCATACCTGCCCTTTCAGGAAGTTCTGCCATGCACAAATTAGCCCCGCCGGAAATCCAGCAACTGCGCGCCGCCCTGCCCGACTGGCAGTTCAGCGAGGCACGCGGTGGCCTGATCAGCCGTGAATTCAGCTTCGCCGACTTTGTCCAGGCTTTCGGGTTCATGGCCCAGGTCGCCCTGGTTGCCGAAAAGCTCAACCACCACCCCGAATGGTCCAACGTCTACAACCGGGTGGCCATCACCCTGACCACCCACGACGTCCAGGGCCTGTCGACCAACGACGTCGACCTGGCACAACAGGTCGATGCCATCTACGCCCCCTTGAACACCCCGCGCGCTTAGGCAAGACACCATGCAGACACTCCCAGACACCAGCAGCAAACACGGCCTGGCGGCCGGCGACACGGCCCAGCCGGAGCGGGCCGACTGGACCATGGACCAGGGCTGGGAACACTACAGCGCCGAAGAGCACGGCATCTGGAAGACGCTGTTCGAACGCCAGCGCCGCCTGCTGCCCGGGCGCGCCTGCGATGCTTTCGTGGAGGGCATGGCCCGGCTGCCGATAGGCGCAGACCAGATTCCCGATTTCCGGCGCCTGTCCGACACCTTGATGCAGCGCACCGGCTGGCAGGTGGTTGCCGTGCCGGGCCTGGTGCCCGATGATGTGTTCTTTGAACACTTGGCGAACCGCCGCTTTCCCGCGGGCCAGTTCATCCGCGGGCGGCACCAGCTGGACTACCTGGAAGAGCCCGATGTTTTTCACGACGTATTCGGCCACGTGCCCATGCTGATGAACCCGGCCATTGCGGACTACATCCAGGCCTATGGCGTGGGTGGGCTGCGCGCGCAGAAGCTGGGCGTGCTCGACAAGCTGGCGCGCGTCTACTGGTACACGGTCGAATTCGGCCTGGTGCAGCAACAGGACGGCTTGCGTATTTATGGCGCCGGCATCGCCTCGTCCGCCGCGGAAAGCGTGTTTGCGCTCGATGATGCCTCGCCGAACCGGCTGGGCTTTGAGCTGGAGCGGGTGATGCGCACGCAGTACCGGATTGACGATTTCCAGGAAAGCTACTTTGTGATTGACGACCTGGACGAATTGCTGGCACTGGCGAAGATCGATTTTGCGGCCAGCTACGCGCGGGTGCAGGACCAGCCCGACCACACGCCGGGAACGGTGCTGCCAACAGACCGGATGTTCACCCGCGGATCGGGCCATTACCACCACGCCAAACGGCAGGGAGCAGCAGCATGAACTTCAAGCATCGCACCGTGATGGTGACCGGCGCCGCAGGCAACCTGGGGCAAGCGGTGGCGGCCGCATTTTCGGCACAGGGCGCACAACTGGTGCTGCTGGACCGGCAACTCGATGCGCTGCACCGGGCATACGGCACCGCCGGCACCGACCGCCTGCTGGTGGCCACCGACCTGCTGGACGCCGCACAGGTCGCCGCCGCGCAGGCAGCAGCGCTCGCCCGCTTCGGGCGCATCGATGTGCTGTGCAACCTGGCCGGCGGTTTTCGTATGGGCGAGGCGGTGCACGCCACCAGCGACAGCACCTGGGATTTCCTGCTGGACATCAACGCCCGCACGCTGCTGAACATGGCGCGCAGCGTGGTGCCGCACATGCTGGCGCATGGCGGCGGCAAGATTGTCAACGTTGGGGCTTTTGCGGCGCAAAAAGGCGTGGCCCATATGGGCGCCTACTGCGCCTCCAAGAGCAGCGTCATCCGCCTGACCGAGGCGATGGCTGCCGAGCTGCGCGAGCAACACATCAACGTGAACTGCGTGCTGCCGACCATTCTGGACACCCCGGAAAATCGCGCGGCCATGCCGGATGCCGACCCCGCGCGCTGGGTCTCGACGCAGGACCTGGCCCAGGTGATCATGTTCCTGGCCTCCGATGCCGCCCGCGCCGTGCATGGCGCCGCCCTCCCCGTGACCGGACTGAGCTGAGCCGCGCCTGAACCTGTCGGCGCGCCGGGCGCTACCGCCAGCTGCGGTGCCGGCGGCTGCCGGGCGCGCAGGGTGCAGGCCGTCACCGACAGGGGCAATGGCTCGCGCAAAACCATCCGCCTTGTCAAGTTCTGAAATTCCGATCAGTGCAAAAAGCCCATGTTGCGCGACTCGCGCACTTCGGGCTTGATGCGGTGCTCGGCTTCGAGCTGACTCATGAATTCGTCAGGGCTGAACACCGCGCCCAGAATATCTGTCTGGCGTTTGACGGCCGCGAAGTCACCGGGGCACAGCTGTGAGAGCTTGCCCAGCCGCTCCTGCAGCGCCGCCGTGAACAGCGCGGCGTCGCCGCCCAGCGCCTCGACCACGAACATCTTCTCGCGCTGCTCGCGCGTCAGCGGCATGAACTTGATCTTGAAGGTAAAGCGCCGCAAGGCGGCCTGGTCCAGGCTTTCCATCAGGTTGGTGGTGCAGATGAAGATGCCCGCATAGCGCTCCATGCCCTGCAGCATTTCGTTGACCTCGGTGACCTCATAGGTGCGCTGCGCGCCGCGCCTGTCCTGCAGAAAGCTGTCGGCCTCATCGAGCAGCAGCACGGCCTTCTCGGCTTCGGCCTCGCGGAACATGGCCGCCATGTTCTGCTCGGTCTCACCCACATACTTGCTCATCAGGTCGCTGGCCTGCTTGATGATGAGCGCCTGGTCCAGCGTTTTGGCGATGTGTTCGGCCAGCGCAGTTTTACCCGTGCCGGGGGCGCCGTAAAAACACAGGCAGCCGTGGCCCCGGCTTTTCAGCGCCTCGACGATGCGCGGCACCTCAAAACGGGACTCGACATGCAGCATCGCCAGGTCGTAGGTCGTCACGCTGCGGCGGCCCGCCGCTTCCGCCGGATTGCCCAGTGCGACATCGGCGTTCTTGAGCTGCCGCTCGATCAGGGACTCCATCAGCGCCGGGCGGCCGCCCGCCAGCATGGCCTTCATCCCCTCGGCATCCACCTGGGCGTCCACCGTGTCCGCTGGCGCGCTGGCCAGCTGGGCAAACCGCACGGCCGTGCGTATCTGCGCCGGCGTCAGGCCCTTGCGCGCGGTGAGCTTCTCCACAAACGCCTCGCTGACCTGCACGCCTTCCAGCGTCTTGCGCACCACGCCCTCGCGCGCACCGGGCGGCGGTGAGCGAAGCTCGAGGTGGTAGGCAAAACGGCGGCGAAAGGCCGGATCGATCTGCTCGATGCGGTTGGTCACCCACAGCGTGGGCACCGCGTTGGACTCCAGGATCTGGTTGACCCAGGCCTTGCCGCTGACCGAGCCGTTGGCCGCACTGGCGGGCGGCAACTGTTCGGAGCGCGCCATGAACTGCGCGGCTTCACTGGAGATCGGCGGGAACACATCCTCCACCTCGTCAAACAGCAGGGCGGAGTGCGTGCTGCCCTTCAGGAAAACCTGGGCGATCTGCAGGGAGCGGTAGCGATCGCGCCCGCTCAGCGAGTTGCCGTCGCGGTCGGCATATTCGACCTCGAACAGGTCCAGCCCGGCCGCATGCGCCACCACCTTGGCCAGCTCGGTCTTGCCGGTGCCGGGTGGCCCGTAGAGCAGCACATTGACGCCCTGCTCCCGGGCGGCGACCGCATTGCGCAGCAGGGACACCAGCACCTGGGCGTCGTCCTGCACAAAGGCGAAGTCCGCCAAGCCGAGGCTGCTGCGCGCAGCGGGCCGGGTAAAGACGGCCATCAGCTCGTTCTGGTCGCGGTATTCGCGCATCAGCACCGGCGGCAGCTTTTCGCTGACCTTCATCAGGTCGGCCAGGTCCGTGATGTTGTGCTCTGAAATCAGGTTTTCGACCATACCAATGCGCTCGAGCCGCGAGCCGGCGCGCAATGCCTCGGCGACCTCCGGTGCCTTGACGCCGGCCACGTCGGCGATGGCGGCGTAAGCCTCGGGTGCGTTGCTGACCTTGAACTCGACCAGCAGCGAGCGAAGATCGCGCTGATAGCGCGCGAGGGTTCCATACAGCAGCAGCGCACGCTCGGCCCGGTTGAGTTGCAGCAGGTTGGCCAGCGCATCAATGTTTTTCTCCACCAGCGTGGACTGCTTTTTCAGCGCGTGCGTCAGCCACTCGCCGGTGGCGGCCAGCACGGACAGCAAATCCTTGGGCTGGTCCTTGGCGTGCTCATCGAGATAGAAGAACAGCGTGCCCTCCTCATACGGACCACGCCAGGCGCCGTGGCGCGCCATGAACTCGGCGTCGCTCAGGGTTTCGTGGCCGCGCCACAGTTCGTTGTCCTTGCAGCGGCGCCCCAGGAATTCACGCAGGCGCTGCATCGCCGGCAGCGGCCAGACCAGGTGTCGCCCCGAGAGCGACAGCAGGCTGTTGAGGTCGCGCCGTACATTGAACTTGGCGCCCTGGCGGGCTGCCAGGGTCAGCACAAAGTGCGAGCACATGAGATCGAGCACCGGCGCTTCTTTCAGGCCGGGAGACAACAGCCACTGCTGCTCACTCGCGGAACGCTTGCTCATGGACAAACCCCCAGTTTGCAAAAAAAACCTTTGACGCAAACCCAGCTCTAAAGACACACCATAACGCAGCTTGAAGCATCATGGAAGACGCTACTTGAAGGCCCTCGTGTGAAATGTGCCACACAAGCGGCTGAAAATGGCATGTTCAGGGCACACAATCTGCCGAGGAGAACCTTCATGCTCAGTCTGACCGATATTGAACAAGCCGCCCAGCGCCTGCAGGGCCATTTGCTGGATACCCCCTGCGTGGAGTCCAGGACGCTGTCACAGCTGACCGGGGCGCAGATTTACCTGAAATTTGAAAACCTGCAGTACACGGCCTCTTTCAAGGAGCGTGGCGCCTGCAACAAACTTGCGCAACTCTCAGGCGACGAACGGCGCCGCGGCGTGATCGCGATGAGCGCCGGCAACCATGCCCAGGGTGTGGCTTATCATGCCCAGCGCCTGGGCCTGAGGGCCGTCATCGTGATGCCGCGCTTCACGCCCGGCGTCAAGACCGAGCGTACCCGCGGCTTTGGCGCGGAGGTGGTGCTGCACGGCGACACGCTGGAGGAGTCGCGCGCCCACGCGCTGATGCTGGCCGAGCGCGAGGGCCTGGTGTTTGTGCACCCCTACGACGACGAAGCTATCGTGGCGGGCCAGGGCACCGTGGGGCTGGAAATGCTGCACGCCGTCCCCGGCCTGGACACGCTGGTCGTCGCCGTGGGCGGCGGCGGGCTGATCGCGGGCATGGCCATCGCCGCCAAGGCCCTGAAGCCCGAGATTGAAATCGTGGGGGTGCAGACCTCGCGCTTTCCGGCCATGGTCAACGCCATCAAGGGCACGCACCACCCGCAGGGCACCAGCACCATTGCCGAGGGCATCGCCGTGGGCACGCCGGGGGTCATCCCGCAAGCCATCATTGAAAAGCTGGTGGACGACCTGGTGCTGGTCGATGAAGGGGATATCGAGCAGGCCATGGTGATGCTGCTGGAAATTGAAAAAACCCTGGTCGAGGGTGCGGGCGCGGCCGGCTTGGCGGCGGTGCTCAAATACCCGGCGCGCTTTGCCGGCAAGAAAGTCGGGCTGGTGCTGTGCGGCGGCAATATCGACCCGCTGCTGCTGGCGGCCATCATCGAGCGCGGCATGGTGCGCGCCGGGCGGCTGGCCCGCATCAAGGTCAGCGTGCGTGACGTGCCAGGCTCGCTGGCCAAGATCACCGCGACGGTAGCCGATGCGGGCGCCAACATCGACGAGGTACACCACCAGCGCGCCTTCACCACGCTGTCGGTCCAGAATGTGGAGATCGAGCTGGTGATCCAGACGCGCGGGCGCGAGCACATCGCGCAGGTGCTGGCGGCGCTGGCCGCAGCCGGATTTGAGGCGTCCGAGCAGCACTGAACGTCCGCCGCCCCCTATGGCTTTCATCGTCCCGTTGCGGCTGGCGGGAGGGGACTCGCCGGACTAGGGCCTGTGAACGCTATTTATGCAAGATGCGTTGCGAGTCAAAAAGGCCATGAGCAAGGCGCAAAACGCAGGCGGGGTAGACCCCGCCAAGGCTTTGCAACGCCGCGCAGGGCCTTTTTGATCGCAACCCGAAGGGAATGGGGTGAAAACAGCGCCACTCTGCGTTGCGCTCCTAGCCCAGACGCCCGGTCTGGGCGTCGTCGCGCGCCTTGATTGGCGCTGTTTTCACCCCATTCGCATTTGCATAAATAGCGTTCACAGGCCCTAGTTCCAGCCGATCACGTCAAAGCCCTTCTCGCTCAGGCAGCGCTGCACGAAGCTGCGGTAGGTGGTGTTGGGCCGGTCGCTATGGAAGGCCCCCGACACCGCACCGGCCGAGCCGCCCACGGCAGCCCCTGCGGCACCGGCCCGCAACACGCCGTCGGTGCCGCGGCCCGTGATCAGCGCACCGACAGCCGAGGCGACACCCACCGTGGCCGCGCCCTCGCCGGCCCGACGGCCCACTTCATTGCTCTTTTGCTCGGGCGTCAGGCCGGCCGATACGGCGCGCGCCATGCAGGCGTCGGCCTCGGCCCGGCCTTGTACCTCGCCGACGCGGTTGAGCGTGGCGTTGGGATAGAGCACGGGCCTGGCCGACGGGCTGCCGGGCCCGCTGGCCGCGCAGGCTGACAACAGAGCCACCGCCGCCCAAGCGGCGCACACGGCAAACATTCGGGCTGGGGTATTCATGCGTTCCTTCCGCTAAATTCGCAGGCCAAAGATTACCGCAGGCGGGTCATTGCCGCAGCCCAGGCCGTAAAGATAAAGGTAAAATCCGACAAGTTACCAAGAAATCCAGGAACCACCATGTCCAGCTCAGCCGACCACACCACCCCTGCAGCGCACAGCAGCCCCACCCCTGCCGAAGAGCAGGATGTCGTGGATGCGATCGCGCCGCTGATGCCCCTGGTACTGCCTGTCGTCGGTGGCGTGCTGATGTTCCTGCTGGCTTTCATCGCCGTATTTCTGGCCTGATACACCCCCTGCCGGGAATGCCAAAGTCCGCCACAGGCGGACTTTTTCGTTGGGCAAGCCGCGCGCCTGTCAGTTGTCCGGCCCTTCAGCCCTGCCGCACCGGCATGATGTGAACGGCTTGCGGCGGAATGTGCAGATGCAGCATGCTGCCGGGCGCGGCGCCGAGTTGCCGCAGGGCAGCCGTCGACAGGTTCAGTGTCAGGCATTGCGATGGCAGCTGCAATGGCACCAGCGTGCACAGGCTGATCTCGCCCAGCGGCAGGACTTCCCGCAGGGTACAGGCAAAGGTATTGACCGCCTGCGCCGATGGCGTGGCCGACAGGTCCAGCAACTCACCGGCAACCACCCACGACACTTCGGCACCATCGTCCAGCCGCCGCTTGTCAATCACCGCCAGGGTGACGTCCGCTGCGCCCGGCAGGCTATTCGGGGTAGCACCGGCTGGCGCCTGGCCATGCCAGACCAGGCGGCCAAAACCGGGCGCATCGGCAGGCCTGTTGGAAAAAAACCGTCCCTGAAAATGATTCTGTATGCCCACCAGTTCGGCAACGCGGGCGTTGCGCGGACTGGCAAAGACCCGGGCGGGCGGGCCCACCTGCAGCGACTCGCCGGCATCCAGGATCACGACCCGGTCGGCCAGCCGGCGCGCTTCGTTCAGATCATGTGTCACCAGCACCATGGGAATCGCCACGCTCTGGCGCAGGACCGCCAGCTCGTGATACAGCGCCTGGCGCGTCGGCGCGTCCACCGCCGAAAAGGGCTCGTCGAGCAGCAGCACCTGGGGTTCCCGCGCCAGCGCCCGCGCCAGTGCCACACGCTGCTGCTGGCCACCGGACAACTGATGGGGCCGCCGGGCTTGCAGGCCAGCCAGGCCCATGCGCTCAAACAGGGCATCAAAATAGGCTGTCGCCTTTGCCGGATGAGCCGCAAGCGCGACGTTTTCAACAGCAGTCAGATGCGGAAACAAGGCATAGTGCTGAAACACCAGGCCGACGCGGCGCTGCTGCGGCGCCCGGCGGATGCCGCCCGCGCTGTCAAACCAGACATCCGCCACATCGGTACCGACACTGACGCGGCCCTGCAGGCCCGGGCTTTGCAGCAGGCCCGCCACCGCCCGCAGCACACTGGTCTTGCCGCTGCCCGAGGGGCCGAGCAGCGCCAGCAACTCGCCCGGGGCGCAGTCAAAGTCGGCATTGAGCCGGATCGGGCCGTGGTTTTGAAGTGAGACCTGCAGCATGGGCACTCGGGACGGGCAAGGTGACAGCGCCAGGCGCTATCGTTCCTGCAGCGGACGCGCTTTGCCGGCCGCAAAAACAAGGGCCAGCGCGCCCAGCGAAGCCAGCACCAGCACCAGCGCCATCACGTGGGCGGCGGGCATGTCAAAGGCCTGCACCCGGTCGTAAATCGCAATCGACAGGGTTTTGGTCTCGCCGGCAATGCTGCCGCCAACCATGAGCACCACGCCAAACTCGCCCAGCGTGTGCGCCATCGTCAGGGCGACACCGGCCAGCAGGCCGGGCCAGGCCAGCGGCAGCTCGATTTTCCAGAAGGCGCGCCAGGGGCTCAGGCCGCACACCCAGGCCGCTTCGCGCAGGCTGCCGGGAATGGCGGCAAAGGCGCGCTGCAGCGGCTGGACCATGAAGGGCAGGTTGACCAGCACGCTCGCCAGCAGCAGGCCCTCAAAGCTGAAGACCAGCCGCAAGCCGAGTGCGCGCGCCAGCCAGCCGCCCACTGCCGAGCCTTGGCCCAGCGTGATCAGCAGGTAAAAGCCGACGACCGTGGGCGGCAGCAGCAGGGGCAGCATCAGCAGGGCCTCGACCACGGGCCGGCCACGCCAGGGCGTGACGGCGAGCCAGCGCGCCAGCCACACGCCCAGCGGCAACAGCAAGGCCGCCGAACAGACGGCCAGGGTCAGGGATACGCGGGCAGCTTGCCAGTCCATAGCGGCCTATTGTCGCAAACGCTTGCAAAGGCAGGAAATGCACGAAATGCAGGAAGTGCCCTCAAAGGCCGCCAGCCGCAGCAGGAAACCTGATGTCCTGGCCATGGAGACCACGGCCTTAAACGTAGCCGTAGCGCATCAGCACGGCCTTCGCGGGCGCTGACTGCAGAAATTCGTAAAACGCATGGGCAGCGGGCCCAGCGTTCTTCAGCAGCACCATGCGCTGGCGCAGCGGCGCGTGCAGATCATCGGGCAGCAACACATAACGCACGCGTGTCGCCAGCTCGGGCGCCAGCGCCAATGACAGGGCCGTGATGCCGGCCTGCGCCGCGCCAGTGCTGACGTACTGCGTGGCCTGGGCCATGTTTTCCCCGAGCACGATTTTTCCCTGCAGGGCGGGCCAGAGATCCAGCTTTTGCAGCACCTGCACCGCCGCCCGGCCATAGGGCGCCAGCTCCGGGTTGGCAATGGCAAATTTCTGCACCTGGCTCAGGCCGGATCTCAGTCCGCGCAACTGCGGGTCCAGCGCCAGCGGGGAGCCGGCCGGCACCAGCAGCACCAGGCGCCCGGTGGCGTACACCAGCCCGCGATCCGGTGTCAGCCCGGCGTCGGCCAGGCGCAGCGCGAAGTCCTCGTCGGCCGACAGGAAGAGTTCGGCCGGCAAACCCTGCTGGATCTGCCGCACCAGGTTGGCGGACGAGCCGATATTGACCCGGACCCGACTTTTCTGGCCCCGCTCAAACAGCGGCACCAGCTCTGCGAGTACCGGTTGCAGATTGGCGGCTGCCGCGATCAGCGCGGGCCTGGAGGACCCGGCATCCTGCGCCGAAGCCGGGCTCACCAGTCCGGAGCCCAGCTGAAGCGCCAGTGCAAGGTGCAGCAGGCCTGCCGCCGCCACGCGGCGCCGAGGTGCCCCCCCCGACCAGCGCCGGATCCATGCCTTGAGCACGCTGCGTGGCGACGCGACCAGGGCGTACAGAAAGGCGGCTTTCATGAAATCAATTCTCCCTGTCCTTGCATCGAGGCGGGCAGCTCACGGCTGCCATATGGCCCGCATAATTCATGCATAACCTCATGCAAGTTTTGCATATCTTTTGACCGTAACTGGCGGGTAACCCGTCGCGATCTTCTTAAAATGAATTTTTGGCCGGCCCCTGACGCAGCCCACAAGCAGCCCCTCAGCCGCTTTCTGCCCTGGCGCCACCGCAATTCCGGTTGCGGTTCCGTACGCCGGCCGAGACCTGTCCGATGGTAGTCGCCGATTGTTTCGGGCCGGAGCCGGCCTCGCGTCAATCGGCACCCAGCGCCATTTCGACAGACGCCCGATGTCGCAGCAACTGCCGCCGCAATTGCCCACATTCACCGGCGTTTATCGAAATAACGTTTTTCAACTTTGGAGTTTTCAATGAACCACCCCGTGATGCAAGGACTGGAACTGGGCACGCCCGGCTATGTCAAGAACGCAAAACTGATTGCCTGGGTTGCCGACATGGTGGCCCTGTGCAAACCCGACCGCGTGTACTGGTGCGACGGCAGCGACGCCGAATACCAGCGCCTGTGCCAGCAGCTGGTCGATGCCGGCACCTTCAAAAAGCTCAACGAAACCAAGCGCCCCAACAGCTTCCTGGCGCTGAGCGACCCCTCCGACGTGGCGCGCGTGGAAGACCGCACCTACATCTGCTCGGCCCGCAAGGAAGACGCCGGCCCGACCAACAACTGGATGGCCCCGGCCGAGATGCGCGCCACGCTGCAGCCGCTGTTTGACGGCTGCATGCAGGGCCGCACCATGTATGTGGTGCCTTTCAGCATGGGCCCGCTGGGCTCGCCGATTGCACACATCGGCGTCGAGCTGTCGGACAGCCCTTATGTGGCTGTCAACATGAAGATCATGACGCGCATGGGCAAGGCGGTGTTCGACGTGCTGGGCGTCAATGGCGACTTCGTGCCCTGCGTACACACCGTGGGCGCGCCGTTGGCCGCCGGCCAGAAAGACGTGACATGGCCGTGCAACAAGACCAAATACATCGTGCACTACCCGGAGACCCGCGAAATCTGGTCCTACGGTTCGGGCTACGGCGGCAATGCGCTGCTGGGCAAGAAGTGCTTTGCGCTGCGTATCGCGTCCAACATGGGCCGCGACGAGGGCTGGCTGGCCGAGCACATGCTGATTCTCGGCGTGACCAACCCTGAGGGCAAGAAATACCATGTCGCAGCGGCCTTCCCGTCGGCTTGCGGCAAGACCAACTTCTCCATGCTGGTGCCACCCGCCGGCTTTGACGGCTGGAAAGTCACCACCATCGGCGACGACATCGCCTGGATCAAGCCCGCGGCCGACGGCAAGCTGTATGCCATCAACCCGGAAGCCGGCTACTTCGGCGTGGCGCCCGGCACCAACATGCTGACCAACCCGAACTGCATGCGCAGCCTGGACCGCGACACGATTTTCACCAACGTCGGGCTGACCGACGATGGCGACGTGTGGTGGGAGGGCATGGAGCAGGATGCACCCGGCAAGGCACTGCCGGCCCACCTGATCGACTGGCAGGGCAATGACTGGACACCCCAGATTGCCAAGGAAACCGGCGCCAAGGCCGCACATCCCAATTCACGCTTTACCGTGGCCGCGACCAACAATCCGGCGCTCGACAGCGCCTGGGACGACCCGAAAGGCGTGGCGATCGACGCCTTCATCTTCGGCGGCCGCCGCTCGACCACCGTGCCGCTGGTGACCGAGGCGCGCAACTGGGTGGAAGGCGTCTACATGGCCGCCACCATGGGCTCCGAAACCACGGCTGCCGCGACCGGCCAGGCCGGTGTGGTGCGCCGCGACCCGTTCGCCATGCTGCCGTTTACCGGCTACAACATGAGCGACTACTTCCAGCACTGGCTGGATATGGGTCAGAAGCTCGCCGGTTCCGGCGCCAAACTACCGAAAATCTACACCACCAACTGGTTCCGCAAAGGTGCGGATGGCAAATTCGTCTGGCCTGGCTACGGTGAGAACATGCGCGTGCTGAAGTGGATGATTGACCGCATCGAAGGCAGCGGCCAGGGCAATGACCACATCACCGGCGTCAGCCCCAGCTACGAAGACCTGAACTGGACCGGCCTCGACTTCAGCGCCGAGCAGTTCGACAGCGTGATCAGCATGGACAAGGCCGCCTGGCTCAAGGAGCTGGAGCTGCACGCCGAACTGTTCAAGCAGCTTGAACACCACCTGCCGAAAGAACTGGACCAGACCATGTCCGCCATCGAGCGCCGGCTGGCGGCCTGACATCCGCCCGCGCCCGGGCGCCTTGGCGCCCGGGCTGTCTCTGGCACTTTGACGTTTCGACAAGCTGGAGCCAGACGAAAAAAAGCCACCTCATGAGGTGGCTTTTTTTCCATGAAGTGGCCGTCCAGCGGCCCGGGCTCAGCTCAAATGTAGTTGCGCTGGTAAGCACGCATCACCGAGCTGCCCAGTTTCACGGTGCGCTCTGCGGCCGTGGCCGGTGTCGCGGCCTCAGCTGCGGCTTCTTGACGCGACATGGCGGCCTGCAGGTCGGCCATCACGCGGGAGTCGTTCCTGGCCGCAGCCCACATGCGCTGGTCGGCGCGGGCCTGTGCCAGGCTTTGCGACCAGTCTGCCAGACCGGTTTTCAGCTGGGTGGCCAGCCGGCGCGCGGTGCCCGCAAACAGCGCCAGCGCAGCGAAAGCCGCGGCCCAGAGCGCGATCCACATGACCAGCAGATGGCCTTCAGTGACGCTGTCCATCACCTGGTAGGCGACCACCATGACCGCAGCCGCCATGGCGGAGAGCAGCAGCGTGGCCAGGCCGCGCGTGCCGGAGAATCCCTGACGCAGCTGCCTGGCGGCATCAATGGCCGACTCAACACGGGCAACGCCGGGGTGCTGGTTGGAATACTTGATATTGACAAAGCTGGTCATGGCGAACTCCTCCGTTGGTTAACTGCCCGACTGGCAAGATTGGCAGCGGGTAGGAGAATATTAGGGTAATTACTAATGTTGTTCAACTTTATCTTTATGATGAATGTCATTCACAATGGTGATATACAAGTCGATCCAAACCATGCCACCTGGCCCGCTGACGAAGGAGCGCCCCTTGAACCCAACCAACTTCCGTACCCTCGATCTGAACCTCCTGCGCGTGTTTGACGAGGTCATGGCCGAACGCAGCCTGACACGGGCGGCGCGCAATCTGTCGCTGACCCAGCCGGCCGTGAGCAATGCGCTACGCCGCCTGCGCGAGACGCTGGGAGACGAGTTGGTGCAGCGCAGCGGTCAGGGCATGGCGCCCACGCCCCGCGCGCGCGCCATCTGGCCGGCGGTGCGGGAAGCCCTGCAGCGGCTGCAGGAATCGCTGATCCCCGACGAATTTGTGCCCGGCCAAGCCACCACCACCTTTGTGCTGGCCATGGCCGATGCCACGGCAGCCGAACTGATACCAGGGCTGATCGAGACGCTGGAGCAGGAGGCGCCGGGGGTGTCGATGCGGGTGATACCGCTGACCACGCGCGACCCGCGGCGCCTGTTGGACGAGCAAGCCTGCGATCTGGCCGTCGGCTATTTCCCCTCGGTGCTGGCCGACCTGACGGCCCACGCCCAGAGCGGCGAGCCCATGCCCTTCCAGCATCGGCGACTGTATGACGGCGAGTATGTCTGCGTGATGCGCAAGGGGCACCCGCTGGCCAGCGGGCCCCTGACGCTCGACCGCTTCTGCGCCGCGCGGCACATGCTGGTCAGTTTTTCAGGCCGGCCCTATGGCTTTATTGATGAGTCGCTGGCCTCGCTGGGAAGAGAACGTCAGGTGGTGCTAACCGTCAACCAGTTCTTCACGGCGGGGCGGGTGGTGGCCAACTCCAACCTCCTGACGGTGTTGCCGCGCCATTTTGTGCGCGTCACCGGTATCGCTGAGCAGTTGGTGCTGCGTCCCCTGCCCTTTGACGTGTCGGCGGTGCATGTGGATGCGGTGTGGCATCGCCGCTCGCAACAACGCGGCGCCCATGTGTGGCTGCGCGAGGCGGTCCTGCGGGCGGCCGACAAGGCCTTTTCGAATTGACATCGGGCGCGGGCGCCGGCGTTGATGAACTGGTGCAGAAGGCATGTGCCGCCCCTTCTCGCCACTTCTCGCATCTCTTTGGGGACAAAACACGGCCACAGCCCAGTAATATCGGGGAATCCAGCTGTTTCATTGGTAGCGAAATAGCCGCACCGGGACGCCCTCCAACGTTCAGCAGCAAGGCCTCGGCAGGCCGGGGCATGTTTTTTGCATACAGTTTTGTACACCCACTGTTTTCAGGAGCCCGCCATGCCTTGCCCCCTCTTGCCCGCCACCCTCGCCTCTTCCACGACGCGGCTTCCGCGCCGCACCGCCCTGAAGGTGCTGGCCGCCGGCGCTGCCAGCGTGGCGCTGCCGGCGCTCGCCGCCTGGCCTGACAAGCCGATCAAGATCGTGGTCACCTTCCCTGCCGGGGGCGCCAGCGACATCGTGGCCCGGGTCATGGCAGAACAGCTGGGCAAAAAACTCGGCCAGGCGGTGGTGGTGGACAACCGGCCCGGCGCCGGTGGCAGCGTGGGCGGGTTGGTGGTCACGCAGGCGCCCGCCGACGGCTACACCCTGATGCTGAGCAATTCCACGCCGATTTCCATTGGCCCCTTTGCACTGGAAAAGCAGCCCTACGACCCGGTGGCCGGCTTTACCCATATTGCGCTGATCGGCAACGCGCCCTGCGTGGTGATGGCCAACCCGGCCGCCCCGATCAAGACCATCACCGATGTGGAAGCCCAGGCGCGCAAGGCCGGCCGGCTCGACTTTGGCTCGGGCGGCCCGGCGTCCATTGGCCACATCTACGGTGAGCTGATGAAAAAAGCCATGGGCGTGAACCTGGTGCACATTCCCTACCGCGGCGGGGCGCCGATGACGACCGACCTGCTCGCCGGTGTGATCCCCATCGGCATTGATGTGCTGACCGCCTTTGTGCCCTACTTCAAGAGCGGCCAGCTGGTGCCGCTGGCCGTGACCTCGGCGAATCGCTCACCCCTGGTGCCCGATGTGCCCAGCGTGGTCGAGTTTGGTTACCGCAAGCTGGTGCTGGACAACTTTTTTGGCCTGAGCGGGCCGGCCAACCTGCCCGCCGACCTGGTGACGCGGCTCAATACCGCGTGCAACGAGATACTGGCCAGCAGCGAGATCAAAAAGAAAATGCTGGACCTGGGCATTTCCACCAGCCCGGTCAGCAGCGCGGCCTTCACCGGCTTTGTCAAGGAGCAGGTGTCCGTGCTGGCTCCGGCCGTGAAAGGCGCAGGCGTCAAGCTTTAACGGACGCAGCAACAACGCGGCACGCGGCCCCGCCCGGGCCTGCGGCGGCTTCAGCGAATCACGCTGAGATAGGCACGGGCGGCGTCGCGCAGCTCCTGCGCCTGGTGCGGATGCCGGCCGGCACGCGATTCGGCACGCTCCATCAGGTTGTGCGCCACCCCATGGACCGGGGCAGCGCCCTGCGCCGAGGGCAAAAAACGGACGATCAGGGAAATCAGGGTGTACATGTTCGAGGTCGCCCAAAGGGGCGAGAAAGTTGCAATGAACCTAGATTAAGGGTTTTCCCTAGGTTTACAAGCCGCATCCAGGCCATGTCCATGCAAAACCCGCATAGTTTGCCGCGCGGCCGGACATGACCCGGGGTGACGGGCCCTGCCAGGCACGGCCCACACACAACCCTAATCTGCAAGACCGAACTGGGGATTCCAGGCGATCTCCCACAGGTGGCCGTCCGGATCCTGGAAATAGCCGGCGTAGCCGCCCCAGAACGCGGACTGGGCTGGCTTGACGATTTTCGCGCCCGCCCGCCGTGCCTGGTCCATCACCGCGTCCACTTCTTCCCGTGTCGCCACGTTGTGCCCGATCGAAAACTCGGTGGCACTGCGCGCCGATTTGGCCAGGCCGGTGTCATGCGCCAGCGAATCGCGCGGCCACAGCGCCAGCTTGAACCCGGACTGCAGGTCAAAAAAGGCGACCGCACCGTGTTCGAACTGCTCGCCCACGATGCCCTGCGTGGCCAGTCCGAGCCCGTCGCGGTAGAAGGCCAGGGAGGCCTGCAGGTCGTCGACGGCCAGGGTGATCAGGGTAATGCGCGGTTTCATGGCAGCTTCTCCGGTGATGGCTTTGACGCTTCAGGCGTAGAGAAATGAAGAAAGAGTGAAAGAGTGAAAGAGTGAAAGAGCCAGCCTATCACCCGGCACGCTTTTTTCAAGCCCAAGCTCATGACCGCGGTGCACACATGGCGGGGGCAATGGCGAGGGGCAGCGCTCTTACCGCACAATCACCCGGTGAACATCCAGCTCCTGTCCGACCTGCATCTCGAATCCGATCCCCATTTCAGGGCGCAGCCCCTGCCCGGCGCCGACCTGCTGGTGCTGGCCGGCGACATCGGCTCGTACCAGAATGGCTCGCAACTGGGCAGCCTGAACATCGGCGATTTTGGCCTGGCGCGGTTTTCGCCATTGCCGGTCAGCCAGGGCGGCGCCGGCTGGCCGACACCGGTGTTTTTCCTGCCCGGCAATCACGAATACGACGGGCTGGATTTTGATGAGACCGAAGCGCGGCTGCGGGAAACCTGCGAGCGGCTGGGCATGGTCTGGCTGGAGCGTGACACCGTTGTGCTGCAGGGCGTGCGCTTTGTCGGCTGCACGCTGTGGACCGATTTTGATGCGCTGGGCATCGCCGCGGCGCGCTCGGGGCCGGTGACGGAGGAAGCGCTGCTCAAGGCCCGCGAAAAAGCCTTTCGCGCGGCCAATTTTTACCTGAACAGGCACCATGCCTTCCGCGGCGGTCAGCCCATGCTGGCCGATGCCGTCCGTGAAGAAGGCCTGAAAAGCCAGGCCTGGCTGCGGCAGGCGCTGTCGGCACCCTTTGCCGGGCCCACCGTAGTGATCACACACTTTGCTCCCAGCCTGCTCAGTGCTGACCCACGCTATGGCCTGGTGCCGGGCACGGCGGGATTTTGCAATTCGCTGGACGAGCTGTTTGCCGGCGCGGATCTGTGGCTGCATGGCCACCTGCATTGCCCGGTTGATTACGTGAAGGACGGTTGCCGCGTAATGGCCAACCCGCTGGGCTATGCGCGCAAAGGCGAGCAGTTGGCGTTCAAGCCCGATTTGCTGATCGAAATTGGACCGCCCTCTTTTTCCAAGGATTGAAAGCTACACAATTGATAGCACTTCAAGCCGGCATCCCCAGCCCGCTCAAGGCCGGGGATATGCGAGCGTGAAACAGAAGCTGGCACCCTGGCCAATGGCCGACTGGGCCCAGATTTGCCCGCCATGGCGCACGATGATTCTGCGGATGTTGGCCAGGCCCACCCCCACACCGGGAAAATCCACCTGCGAGTGCAGGCGCTGGAAGCTGCGAAACAGCTTGCCGGCGTGTGCCATCTCGAAACCGACCCCGTTGTCCCTGACCTCATAGACGGTCTGGGCGACCTCACCCACCGCCACCTCGCGCACGCCAAAGCTGATTTCGGTGCAGCTCTGCCGCGAGGTGAATTTCCAGGCGTTGCCCAACAGCTCTTCCATGACCAGCCGGAGCAGCATGGGATCGGCCTGCACCACCAGGTTGCCCTCGATGCAGATGCTGGCCACGCGTCTGCTGTCTTGCTGCTGCAGGTTGTCCATCACGCTGCGCGCAATGGCGCTGAGGTCCACCGCCTGCGGACGCAACTGCACGCGCGACAGGTTGGCCAGCGCGAGCAGGGCCTCGGTCAACTCACCCGCCTGCTGGACGCCAGCCTTGATGCGCGCGAGGTAATGTTTGCCATGCGGGTCTGTCACCATGCGTTCGAGCAAACCGCTGAAGCCGCCAATGGCAATGATGGGCTGGCGCAGGTCATGCGCCACCGAATGGGCAAACTCCTGCAAATCCCGGTTGGACGCTTCCAGCTGCGCGGTACGCCGCTTGACCCGCTGCTCCAGCTCGGTATTGAGTTCCGTGATGCGCGCCTCCGAGCGCTTGCGCACGGTGATGTCGCGCAAAACAATGTTGGCGCAGGCCTGATTGCCCTGGTCGAGGTACATCGATGATGACAGTTCGCACTCGAAATAGGAACCGTCACTGCGCAGCATCCGGAGTTCGCCGTAAGCTTTGCCTTCGCGCTGGCGCTCCTCCAGCAACGGCTCCAGGCGCGCGTCGCCGGGGTCGACCAGGCCGTGCCGGCCACGCTGCCGCAGTTCGTCCAGGCTCATGCCAAACAGCTCGCAGGCGGCCGGGTTGGCATGCAGCACCTGTCCATCGGGCCGGGTCTGCAAAATGCCGTCCAGGCTGGTCTCATAGAGCTGACGGAAATGTTCCTCGCTGTTGCGCAGAGCCAGCTGGGCCATCTGGCGCTCGGTGATGTCCATCAGGGTGCCCGCCATCAGGGCGGGCCTGCGGCGATCGGTCCACGCCGAGACCCGGCCCCGCACCAACACCCAGACCCAGCGGCCATCCTTGTGGCGCATGCGCGCCTCGAAGTCATAGTAGGAGGTCTGCCCGGCAAAATGCTGCTCCAGCAACGCATCGGAACGTGCCAGGTCATCGGGGTGCGACTGGCCGCGCCAGGTCTGGATGCTGACCGGTTGCAACTCGCCCAGCGTGTAGCCGATGATTCCGGCCCAGCGCTCGTCCAGGCGGATCTCGCCGGTCTGCACATTCCACTCCCAGGTTCCGACATTGGTACCTTCCACCATGCTGAGCAGACGCTGCTGCTCATGGGCCAGGCTGAGGGTCATGCGCTGGGCCGCAGCCAGGGCTCGCGCCCGGCTGCTGCCAAGCAGCCAGATGCAGATCGCCAGCAACAGGCTCAGCGCTGCGCCGCCCAGGCCCAGCAGGGCCGGCAAGGGGCTCGCGGCTTGCGCCTCGAAAGCGGCTGTCGAGCTGACATGCAGCGTGAGGGTGCGCCCACCGGCTGAAATGGCACGTGACGCGTGAAGCAGGCGGTCGGCATAGTGCGCCGGGCCAATCTCGCCCCTGACGGCGGCCAGGTGCCCGTCAAAGTCATAAATCAGCTGATCCGCCGTGGCCCTGGCACCGTCAAAGAGTTCGAAGTCCGCCTGCCCCTGCACAGCCGCAACCGCACCACTCATGACCTCGCCCACCGCCAGAGGCGCAAACAGCAACCCCACCAGGGCCGCGCGGCGTTGCGCCGGCGTGGAGGGGTCGGTGCCGGTGCGGAAAACCGGCAGCAGGTAGACAAACCCGCGCTCCTGCCGGGACGCTCCCGACAACATGACCGCTTTGCTCAGTGTCGGCATGCCGGTGGCGAGGGCTCCTTCGATGGCTTCGCGACGCACAGCGTCGGCGCCCAGGTCCTCACCGAGCAAGGGGTGGTTGTCGGCCTCCGGCTCGATGTATTTCACCACGTAAAGGTCGGGTGCACTGCCGGCCGCATTGACAGAAAAGGCGGGTGCGCCATCGCCCCGTTCCGCGCTGACGAAGCGGCCCAGGTCATCACGCAGCATCCATGCCAGGAAGCCGTAGCCGCGCACACCGGGGAAATCGCGCTGCAGCTGCAGGGACTCCACGTAGGCACGGAATTCAGCACGCTCTACCGAATGGCTGGCCGCATAGACACCGGCGGCGCCCCGCAGGCCCACCAAGGGCGCGTTCAGGCGATTTTCCACATCGGACTGGAGACGGTCCACCTGGCGACCAAAGCGCGCCCTGGCTTCGGCCTGGATGCTGTCATGCACCCAGAACGCGCCCAGCCCGGTGAACACCAGCCCCACCGCCAGTGCCAGCCCCGCCATGCCCGCGGCAGCGCGCTGGCGGTTGATGGAGGGCGGTTCAGCGGGCACTACCTGCCGGCTCATGGCAGGACGACAACCGGTCGCGAAAGAGGCACATGGGAGGTCACGTCGGTAGCCGGCGCATGACAGGGCCACACCGCCCGCATCTCGGGCCGAGGCGCGGATGCGGGCTGAAGCCGCAAGAGTTTCCTGTGTGATGCAATGTTCATGGCTTCAAGCGCAGTGCCCCCATCGAATCTTTCCCAACATGAAAATAGCCCCCACCTGCGGGACAGCAGTGACGCCCGAAAGGTCACGCAAGAAAGGTTATGCAATGTCAGGCGAATCGGGCGCTGGCACAGCTGCACAGGCGTGGTTACCGACTGCTCAACCCCTCGAAACAGGTGCCCACCACCAGCTCGACGATCTCCGCGTCGCTGTGCTGTCCACCGGCCTTCAGAAACTCCAGCACCGGGTCGCAGGCCCGCGCATAGAGCGTGTAGAGCACCAGAATGGGGGGCAAGGCCGGGTTCAGACTGCCATCCTGCTGCGCCTGTTCAATCCAGCCGCCGATCTGGTCGCTGATCACCATCAACCCGTCAAGATAGGCCTTGTTGGCCATCAGCGCCGCACGCAGGCTGGAGTTCTGGCTGGGCAGGGAGGGCATCTCGCCGGCCAGCCGCATCTGCATCATCCAGCGCACCACGGCCTTGAGCTGCTCGATCGGCCGCGCGTCGGCGGCCAGCCCGGCCAGAAACGTCCGGGCATGCCCCAACACCCGCACCATGGCGGCCGCCGCGAGGTCTTCCTTGCTGGAAAAGTGCTTGTAAAGACTGGCCTTGGCAATACCGACTTCGGCGGCAACCTCGTCAACCGTCATCAGGTCGAAGCCTTTTTCGGCCAGCAGGCGATTGGTGGCCTGGACAATCGCCTCCTCGCGCGCCTGCAACATCTGCACCTTGAAGGAAACCCTGGCCGGGCCGGCTTTGAGCGCACTGATTTTTGCAGCGGCAGGTACGGCACGGTTGACGGTGACGGAGCTACGGGGGGGCATGGCGCATTTTAGGCCACAAGCCGGACGCGCCAGATGTTTGGTGAACCTGTTGAGCACGGCGCTACCCAGCGGTATTCACACTTTGTTCCAATTGTTGATTTGCGCAAAGCCTGCGTTTGGATGTAAGTTGCACTCAGGGATGGATCGAGGTCCAGGGCAGCATTCATTTTTTGCGCGGGACTGACTCCCCCAGGGAGCGCGTCATGAAAAACACAACGTCATACCTTGGCGCCTGGCTTGGAGCAGCAAGCCTGGCCTTTGCTTTTGCGCTTGTGGCACCCAACGAATCCAGCGTGATGGGCCGCTTGCCGGCCTTCATGACGCATACGCTGCTGCAGCAACCCGTAGCAGTGCCGGATGGGCTACCCTCTGAGCGCACGCTGGCGCTGATCACCTTCCAGCGGGACCAGCGCGGCCAGGCTGAGAGCTGGATCCAGGGACTCAATTTGCAGAACGACCCGTCCATTGCCTGGATGCGCATGCCCGTTCTCCATGACCCTGGAACGCCGACAGGCCGCAGTGCGATTGAAAACAAGTTGCGGCAGCACTACACCGCCGATACCGAGCGGGCCCGGCTGGTGCCGGTGTTCACCGACCGTGCCAGCTTCGTGCGGGCCGCAGGCCTGAATGGCGTAGAGCAGGCCTATGCCGTGGTCATCAACCGCCAGGGAGACGTACTGGCCAGGGTCGAGGGACAGTTTGATCCCGACAAGGCCCAGACCCTGCGTGAGACGCTGCTGACGCATGGCCTTTAACTTTGAGCCCCCTGCGGCGCCGGCCGCGGGCCCGTCCGCTCAAAGTCGCGCAGCGCCCAGCGTGAAGTAAAACGTGGCGCCGCGGCCAAGGGCGGCCTCGCCCCAGACCCTGCCGCCATGGCGCGCAATAATTCGCTGCACCGTGGTCAGGCCGATGCCGGTTCCCGAAAATTCGGACGGCGAATGCAGCCGCTGGAAGGCACCGAACAGTTTTTCGGAATACGCCATGTCAAAACCCGCGCCGTTGTCGCGTACGAAGTAAACCGTTTCGCTGCCAGGGCCCGCCTGCTGGCCGAAGGTGATCTCGGTACGGGCCGTCCCGGCGCTGAATTTCCAGGCATTGCCCAGCAGATTCTCGAGCACCTGCTGGAGCAGCCGCGGATCGCCCTGAGCCGCCAGGCCCGGATCGACTTGCAGCTGCGCCACCCTGCCGGGCTCCCTGTCCCGTTGGCGGGCCAGCACGTCCAGAGCGAGGGCGCTGAGGTCCACCGTCTCCCATCGCAGGCTCGCGCGCGAGACCTGGGCCAGTGACAGCATGGCGTCTATCAGTTCGCCCATTTGTGAAACACCGGCACGAATGCGCGACAGGTAGTGCCGGCTGCGATCCGCCTGCGGACCACTGACTGTTTTGGCCAGCGCCTTGTCGAGCAGATCGCTGAACCCGTCAATGGCACTGAGCGGGGTGCGCAGGTCATGCGAGACCGAATAGGAAAAGGATTCCAGCTGCTTGTTGGCAAACTCCAGCTGCGCGGTGCGCTGCTGCACGCGCTCTTCGAGGCTGGTATTGAGACGCAGGATTTCTTCATGCGCCCGCTTGCGCTCGCGGATGTCGGTGTTGATGCCCAGCACGCCGTTGACCTGGCCGTGCTCATCGCGCACCACAGTCCAGCGCGCCTCGATATACACGGTGGAGCCATCGCGCGCCACCTGCTCCAGCTCGCCGGTCCACTCGCCATGGTTGGCCAGAGTCCGGTTCATCGCGCTGATGAGCACTTGCGGGCTGCGGTACATGAACTCGTCCATGGTCTTGCCCAGCACCTCTTCGGCGGTCCAGCCGTACAGCCGCTCCGCGCCCTTGTTCCAGTAACGCAGGGTTCTGTCAAGGTTGCGCACCATGATGGCGTCCTGCGCCCGGTCAAGCAGCGAAGCCTGTTCGCGCATCTTGGCGGCAGTCTGGCGCACCAACTCCTCGCTGCGGCGACGCTCCAGCCGGGCGCGCAGGCTGACAATGCCAAAGGCCAGGTTGTCGGCGAGCTCCTGCAAGAGACTGACTTCCCCGGCGACAAAATGCTGCACCTCTGCGGCATACAGGCACAGCACACCAAAACCGCGCCGCCCGTCGTCGCGCAAGGGCAAGCAGATGGCACTTCGGTAGCCGCGCTGCAGGGCCGCCTCCTGCCAGAAAAAATGGTTGCTGGCAGCGGCGATGTCCCCGGTCTGCTGTGGCTGCCCGCTGCGAATGGCCTGGCCAGCCGGACCCTGACCCGTCGCATCGTCCTCCTGCCAGCTGACATTGACCATCGCCAGGTAGCCGGCCTCTTCGCCGGCATGAGCCATCGGCTCAATGCTGCGCGCCTCATCGTCCCGGGCATACCCCACCCAGGCCATGCGGTAGCTGCCCACCTCGACGGCCACGCGGCAAACCTCGGCCAGCAGGCTGGCCTCGTCGTCGATCCGGTTCAGCGCCACACTGGAGCGGCTGAGCATCTGCATCGCACGGTTGGTGCTGTCCAGCGCCCGGTCGGCGAGCTTGCGGTCGGTGATGTCGCGTGCCGTGCCCACCACGCGCTCGAGCTCACCTGCGGCATTGAACACCGGGTAAGCGTTATCGCGTATCCAGCGCGTCTGGCCATCCGGGGAGATGATGCGGTACTCGAGATCACAAACCTTTCCGGCCGCTGTGAGCTCATCAGCCATCTCCAGCACGGGCCGGTCTTCGGGCAGAACCGCACCGCGATAGGACTTGGGATCGGCGTAGAGGCTCTCGCAGCTAAGCCCCCAGATCCGCTCATAACCCGGGCTGACATACAACATGCGGCCGGTGCGGGCGTCGCGGTTGTAAAACACATCCTGGATGTTGTCCGCCAGTTCACGAAAACGCGCTTCGCTGCTCACCAGCGCAGCCTGCGCACGGGTGTGTTCCAGGGCGATGCGCGCCAGCCGGATGCCGGTTTCCAGCAGCTCCAGGTCCTTGTCCCGCGGCTTGCAGGGCGTCCGGTGGTACACGGCAAACGTGGCCAGCACCTCGCCCTCCCCCGAGATCACCGGCGTTGACCAGCAGGCCTGCAGGCCGTAGGTCCTGGCCACCTCGCGGAAGTCCTTCATCAGGGGATCGGTCGCGATGTCTTCAACAATCACCGCTTGCTTCAGGAAAGCAGCGGTGCCACAGGCGCCGGCGCCCTGGCCAACCGGAAGCCCGTCGATCAGCCGCATAAAGCTCTCCGGCAGGCCGGCCGCAGCCCCATGGTGCAACTGCTGGCCCTCCACCAGCAGGATGGAGCACAGACCGCCGGCCACCCGGCCTTCGATGAGCCGCACAATGGCTTCGAGCGACTGCGACAGGGGGGCGCCGCTGGCTATCAGCGCCAGCACCTCCCGCTGGCCACGGAAAAAACTTTCCGCAGCCTTCAGGTCGGTGACGTCATTGAACACCGCCACAGCGCCCACCAGTTGATTGTCGTGGTCCCGCAGCGGCCTGGCGCTGACCCTCAGGACACGGTCTTCAAAGCCGGGTTTGCGAAACAGCACATCCCGGTTATCGACCGTAGCGCCGCGCAGGGCCTGCGTTAGCGGCCGGTCCACAGAGGCGTAGACCGTTTCGCCGTCGAGCGCCAGCAATTCGTGATCACGGCGCCACTCATCGAGCGGGGAGCCCAACTCGGCGGCCGAAAAAAGCTTGCCCACCGTGTCGTTGAACAGCAGGAAGCGTCCCCCGGTATCGACCGCCACCACGCCCTCGCTCATGCTGTTAATGATGAGGTCGAGCAAGGCGCGCTCCTTGTCCACCCGGCCCAATGCAGCACCTACTTCGTCCTGGCGCGCCTGCAGGGACTCGGCCATGCGGTTAAAGGATGAACCGATTTCGCCGAATTCGCCCCGGTGCAGCGGGCCGAGCCTGACGCGCGCCGCCAGGTTGCCGCCGGCAATCTCGTTGGCGGTTGTCAAAATTGCGGCGGCCGGTTTGACAATCGAGCGCCCGCCCAGCCACCATGCGCAGCCCATGCCAAAAGCCGTCATGCCCAACAGGGCCAGCAGGTTGATGAGGAGTGTCTTCTGCGGACCCGCGGTAATGACGTCACGCGGTGCGCTGATCGCCAGGAACAAACCGTCACCCCCCGTGCCACCGACCGGCGCGTACGCATAGACGCGCCCCACGCCGTTCGCATCCACCGCTTCGCGTATTCCTGAGCGCTGGGCCTGTGCGGCTTCCAGCACCACGGCATCGCGCTCGGGGGTGCCCTGCAAGCCCGCTCCAGCCGGATGCATCGCCACGATGGTGCCGCGCCTGTCCATCAGCCGCAGCTGGGCGCCGTCAAGAACCGGGCCTGCTGCCAGGGCCTGCGCCATCTTGCCGACATCCAAAGCGGCAAACGCAACGCCATTGAGCATGCCCTCGCTGCTGTAGACCGGCACGGCGAAGCTGATCCCGGGGCGCCCGCTGGCGCGCCCCGTGCTGTATTCACCCACCGAGAACTTGCGGCCGGCCAGCACCTGCTGGAAGAAGGGCCGGTCGCCCGCATACACATCAAAGCCGGAATCCATCGCATGGCAGGAGACCTTGCCATCAAGGCCCACGACGCCGAGGTTGGCGTAAGCCGCATCCTGCGATTGCAGGTTTTTGAGGTACTGCACGCACAGCCGGTTTCGCGTGTCCTTGACCGACGGCCCGCTGGCGATGTCGCCGAGCAACTGCGCGACCCGATCCACCAGACGCTGCTGGTGCGCCGCGGCCAGCAGCACGTCGGACTGCAACCTGGACCGCGCCAGCTCAAGCGCCGTTTGCTGGTTTTTGGCGGCCGTA
This sequence comes from Polaromonas sp. JS666, assembly GCF_000013865.1. Classification (NCBI taxonomy): domain Bacteria; kingdom Pseudomonadati; phylum Pseudomonadota; class Betaproteobacteria; order Burkholderiales; family Comamonadaceae; genus Polaromonas; species Polaromonas sp. JS666. The sequence continues at coordinate 158,140 of NC_007948.1, read as the reverse complement.
CAGGCAAACAGGCCAAATACCGGTACCAGCGCAATCAGCGCCAGCCACACCAGACGAAAACGAAGCCCTCCCCAACTCAGCATCCCGGTTCCTTGTGCCTTTCGCTGCGATGCAGCGCCATGCACGCATCTTGCCCGAGTGTGCGGAAAGCGATGATGTTTGTAAATAGGCTCGGCCGCGGGCTGCGGCTCGCGGGCTTGCAGGTGCGCGCGGGCGGCTACTGCTTGCGCTGCACAAACAGGTTGCGCTTGGCATCCTCGGGGTAGGCAAACGTGACTGCGCCATTTTTCACCATGCCCATCACCAGCATGTTCTGCGTGGTGGCGTCTTTGTCCTGCTTGCTGAAAGGCTGGTCATAGGTAGCCACCACGCCGTAATAGGTGCGGCTCTTGCTTTCAAGGGCGGCCTTGATGGCAGGGCCGCTGAGGTTGCCGTCGCGTATGCCGAACAGCGAGTAGATCAGGAGGTAGACGGCGTCATAGCCCTGCGCAGCCGCCATGGGCACCGGAATTTTCCTGACATTGAATTTGCGGGCGTAACTGGTCAGAAAAGAAGCGCGTCGCTCGTTGCTGGGCTCGGCAATGAATGTCTGCGCCATCAGTGCGCCATCGGCCGCATCCTTTCCGCCATCGATGAAAAACGGAAATGACAAGGTCCATGCGCCCACTTGCGGCACCTTCCAGTTCAGGGCCTGGCGGCCATGCGCGATCACGGCGTTCTCCGGTCCCACGGTATAGCTGAACACCACGTTGGCGCCCGCCGCTTTGGCGGCCTTCAATTCTTCGCCGAGGTCCTTCACGCCCAGCGCAAAACGGGCGACATAAACGGGCTTGAGGTTTTTGGCGGCCAACGCCTTTTCCACATCCTGCAGGCCGGCTTCGCCATACCCGGTGGTGTCGGCAAACACCGCCACCCTGTTCCAGCCGCGCTTGAGGATGTCCTCCACGACGAACGGGGCCTGGATGCTGTCGCTGGCCGACGTGCGAAAGATATAGCTCTCCGCTGCGGGGTATTTCGCCGTGAGCGGCGAGCCGGTGGCGCACGGAATGATCAGTGGCAGCTTGTTGGCCTGGTAGACCTCCAGCGACTTGGCGGCCACGCCGGTATTGCAAAAGCCAAGGGTTACAGACACTTTTTCGGCGACCAGTTCCTGCGACATTTTCAGGCCCACATCGGGGTTGGCCTTGTCGTCCTTGCGCACAATCTCCAGCTTGCGGCCCAGGTAGCCGCCCACCGCATTGATCTCGTCCACAGCCTGCTGGATGCCGTTGAGCATGGGCACGCCGAAGTCGGATGACGCACCGGTGAAGGGACCTATCACGCCAATCTTGAGCGTGTTGGCGGCCGGGGACGGAGGTGCCGCCGCAGCGGAAACCCCCTGGGCTGCCGCCGGCAGCGCGGTGCCCAGCGCCACGATGGCGGCAACGGCACCGGCAACGCCGAAGCCGGCAAGACGTGAGTTGATGAACATGTTGTGTCTCCTGTAGCCATGCAGGATAGGTGGCGCCGGGCGCGGGGACGCACCAGACTTTCCCCTAAAAAAGGGACAGGCGTCAGCGAGCCGTCAGCCTCCGGGCCGGCAGCGGGGAACGGCTCTCGGTTGCATGCAGGCTGGCGGCTGTCGCCCGGCGCGTCAAGGCACCAGCGACAGGGCCGCCGCCTGCCGCAGTGCCGCGGTGAGCGCATCCAGCACCTCGGACTCCAGATTCCAGCAATGCCAGTACAGCTGGATCGGCAGTGTGCAGGTCGGCAGCACATTGACCAGCAGACCCTGATCAATCAGCCCTTGCGCCAGCAGCCGCGGTACCACGCTGGCGCCCCAACCGGCCAGCACCGCACGCACCTGGCCTTCCGACGACGGCACAAACAGCTGATTGAGCGTGACACGCTTGAGCCCGAAGGCCTTGCCGACAAACTCGCTCTGCATGTCGTCCTTGCGGTTGAACGCCACGAAGGGGATGTCGCGAAAATTGTGGGCGGTCAGCGTCGCATGGGCCAGCCGGTCCCGCGCAAATTCCGGTGCGGCCACGGCGACATATTCCATGGCGCCCAGAGAGACCACCTTGCAGCCGCGCAGGGCCTGCCTGAGTGTGGTGACGCAACCCAGCACCTGGCCTTCGCGCAGCCATTCCTGGGTGAAGTCCTGGTCGTCCGCGATGATTTCCATGGGCAGGCCCTGCTGCGCCAGGTCGGTCAGCGCCTGCATGGCCCAGGTGGCAATGCTGTCGGCGTTGATGGCGATCGAGATGCGCTCTTCCTCGCGCGCGCCGCCCAGCCAGCTCGGCGCCAGCTCCTTGAGGTCGCGCTCCAGGTCGGCGCGCAGCAGACGCAGCATCTTGGTGTGCTTGAGCAGCAGCTGGCCCGCGGAGGTCGGCTTGAGCGGCCGGCTGCGCACGATCAGCACGGTGCCGACCTGCGCCTCCAGCGCGCGCAGACGCTGCGACACCGCCGACTGCGTGATCGACAGGCGCTGGGCTGCGCGTTCAAAACCACCCTCTTCCACAATCGCCGCCAGGCACTCCAGCGCATCGGGGTCAAACGTACTCATGGGAGCTTCCTCAGTATTAGCTGTTCTGATGTTTTCACTAAGAGTTTAATTTTTCTTTTAATTGAAAGCAACATCCTGCACACTCGAATGCACGGAAAGGAACGGTCATGAAAGTTGTTGTTTTGGGCGCAGGAATTATTGGCGTGAGCACCGCCTGGCACCTGCTGGAACGCGGCCATGACGTGACCGTGGTGGACCGGCAGGCCGATGCGGCGCTGGAAACCAGTTTCGCCAACGCCGCGCAGATTTCCGTGAGCTATTGCGAGCCCTGGGCCAACCGGGATGCGCCGCTGAAGGCGCTGAAGTGGATGTTCCGCAATGATGCTCCGCTGCTGTTCCGTCCCAAGCTGGACATCCATCAATGGCGCTGGGGCCTGCAATTTCTGGCCCAGTGCAATGACGCCGCCTTTGAACGCAACGTGCAGCAGCTGGTGGCGCTGGGCGCCTACAGCCACGCCGCCCTGAAGGAAGTGGTGAACGCCACCGGCATTGAATACAAGCGGCTGGAGCGCGGCATCGCGCATTACTACACCGACCAGAAATCCTTTGACACCGCCGGCGACGCCGCTGTGCTGATGCAGAAATACGGCGTGGCGCGGCGCGTGGTGAGCACGGCCGAGTTGCTCGCCATCGAGCCGGCCTTCCAGGCTTTTGCACACCGCATCGTGGGCGGCACCTACACCGCCAGCGACGAAAGCGGCGATGCCCGCATGTTCACCCAGGCCCTGGCCCGGCGCTGCGCCGACCGGGGTGTCCGCTTCCTCTACGGCCACGACATTGACCACCTCGAAAAGGCCGGTGGCGCGATCGAATCGGTCGCGGTTCGCGCCCGTACGGAAAACGGAAAACGCGAAAATATTGTTCGCCTCAAGGCCGATGAGGTGGTGGCGGCCTGCGGCTCTTACACGGCGCCGCTGCTGCGCACGGTCGGCGTCGATCTGCCCATCTACCCGGGCAAGGGCTACAGCGCCACGTTCAAGCTGCTCAAGCCGGAGCTGGCTCCTTTCGTCAGCACCATTGATGACGAAGTCAAGTGCGCGATGAGCCGGCTGGGCGACCACCTACGCGTCGCCGGCACCATCGAAGTGGGTGGTTACAACCTGTCGCTGGACACGCCGCTGGCCAAGGCCCGCTGCAAGATGCTGGCCGACCGCATTGAACAGGTGCTGCCCGGCGTCTGCGACACCCGGTTGGCGGATCAAGGCGGCGAGCCGAATTTCTGGACCGGCCTGCGCCCGGCCACGCCGACCAACATCCCCTATATCGGCAGGACCAGGGTCGGCCGTTTGTGGGTGAATGCCGGCCACGGCACGCTGGGCTGGACGCATGGCGCGGGCTCGGGCAAGGCGATCGCCGAACTGATCAGCGGCGAGGTCCCGGCGATGGATTTCGGGTTCTATGGATTTGCCCGCCCGAGCGAGCCGCAAAGGGCTCTGGCGACTTAGGGCCTGTCAACAGGAACAAGCCCCAACGCCCTGGGGCGGCCCGTGCGGACATGGCGTGTCATGCCGCATGCTGGTCCAGCAGCTGTTGCGCCCAGGCACGCAGCGCCTCGCGCAAGGCAGGCGGCTCCTGAATTTCGAATGCAAACGGCAGCCGTGCCAGCTGCCGCGCAAACCAGGGCACATGGTCGGTCTGGCTATGCAGCAACACCCCCTCTTCACTCGGCTGGAACACGCCGATGCTTTCGGGAAGCGCCTGTTGCGCGCACTGCAAATCCGCGTGCAACAACACCCGGACCGTGATTGCCCGCGGCATGGTGGCCAGGCCCAGCGCCAGGTGCTGCACCGCATTGAAATCCGCCGGCGGCGTGAACACCGCATTGAGCGGCTGGACCTGCTGCACGCGGTCCAGCCGGAATGAGCGCAGCCCCCCACGCAGGTGGCACAGGCCGACGACGTACCAGCGTCCACCACGGTAGGCCAGGCCGTAGGGATCAAAGTCCCGCTCGGTCACCACGCCGTCGGCCGACTGGTAGCTCAGGTGCACGCGCTGCCAGCCATGGGCGGCCGCACTAAGGGCCAGCAGCGCCGTGTTGTCGCCGGGCGCGACCGCCCGGGTGAGGTCCAGCGTCACCGTCTCGCCCAGGGCCCGGATCCGGTTTTTCAGCTTGCCGGGCATCACGCGTTCGAGCTTGGCCTGCGCACTTTGCACGGCAGGCGCCGCTTCGGCCAACCCGAGCCCGCGAGCGGCCACCAAGCCGATCGACAGCGCCAGCGCCTCGTCGTCCGTGAACATCATGGGCGGCAATTTGAAGCCGGCGACAAGGCTGTAGCAGCCATAACGACCGCGCTCCGCCACCACCGGAATGCCTAGGCTCTCGAGCTTGGCGATGTAGCGGCGCAGCGTGCGCCCATCCACCTCCAGCCGCCGGGCCAGCTCGGCGCCGCTCAGCCGGCCGTGGGCCTGCAGCAATTCCAACACCGTGAGCACGCGTGTGGTCGGAGAGTACATGGTCAAAAAGTCTACTCCGTAATTAGGACTGAAATCGCCCTATTACTTCTTTAGACTGGATTTTTACGGTGCTTCACGACCAGCACTGCTCACCCACTCCTCACTGCTTCTTTCGGAAAAATCACCATGATGACAACCGCCAATCCCGCTCAGGCCGCGCAACCCATCCAGCTCACCGATGGACGCCACGACTTCAATTTCATCACCGGGCGCTGGCTGGTCAGCAACCAGCGGTTGCTCAAACGCTTGCAGGGCTGCACCGAATGGGAAAGTTTTGAAGCCGTTCAGGATGGCGCCTTGCTGCTGGGTGGCCTGGGCAACATGAACGACCTGATGGTGGAGGGACAAGGCGTGATCGGCATGGCCCTGCGCTTTTTCAACCCGCAAACGCGGCAGTGGAGCATTTACTGGGTGAGCCGCAGCGACGGCTTGCTGCAGCCGCCTGTGGTCGGCGCCTTTGCCAAGGGCATCGGCCGCTTTGAAGGCACCGACACGCACGAGGGCCGGCCGGTCCGGGTGCGCTTTCTGTGGTCGGAGATCACGCCGGGCAGGGCCCGCTGGGAGCAGGCCTTCTCGGACGATGGCGGACGCCACTGGGAAGCCAACTGGGTGATGACCCTGACCCGGCCTGCCTACTACGCAGCCCATTACTGAATTGCTGATGAATTACTGATGAATTGCTGCGCTGCTGAAAAAGAAAGGGCACGTCACCCATGGACCACTTCTCCCATCTCTGGCTGTTTTTCCTGATGGTACTGGGCATCATCGTCCTGCCCGGCATGGACATGGCGTTTGTGATGGCCAGCTCGCTGACCGGCGGGCGCAGGTCAGGCCTCTTCGCGGTCAGCGGCATTGTGGCCGGCGGCATTTGCCATGTGGTGGCCGGCGTGCTGGGACTGGGCCTGTTGCTGCAACTCGTTCCCGGCATGGTTCACGTCATGCTGCTGGCGGGAAGCGCCTATATCGCGTGGATAGGCTGGTCATTGATTCAAAGCACCTCCGTCTTTGGTGATTTGCCCGCCGTCCATTCGCGCTCACCATGGCGCACCTTTCGGCAGGCAGCACTCACCTGCCTGCTCAATCCCAAAGCCTATTTGTTCATGCTGGCCATCTTTCCGCAATTCCTGCGGCTTGAGTACGGCTCGCTGTGGCTACAGGCGATCGCGCTGGGGCTGATCATTGCGATCACGCAAACCGGGGTGTATGGCTCGCTGGCGCTGGCGGCCGGCGGCACGCGCCGGTGGCTGGCCAGCCGCCCCGCGGCCAGCGTTGCCCTGGCGCGCGCAGTTGGCGCCATGCTGATGCTGAGCGCGGCCTTCACCGCCTGGCAGGGCTGGCGCCAGCTGTGACCGTGCCGAGGGTGTTCAGGCGGGCGCGCCTGGCGGCCCCTTTAGCTCCACGGTATTGCCTTCGGGGTCGGTGAGGTAAATCGAAGGCCCCTCGCCTTCTGCGCCGTACCTGGACTCCACCTCGCCCGCCTGCACGCCGTTGGCGGCCAGGTGCCCGCGAATGGCCACCGCATCGAAGGGCTCGACGCGAAAGCAGAAATGGTCGACGTTGCGCGCTTGCGCGCCGGGCGCCGCACCACCGGCCCGCCCCAGCTTGCCGTCCACCGGCACCAGATCCACCAGCGAGCGCCCGGCGCGCAGCTGCACCAGGCCGATGTCGTCCTGCCGGCGTTCAACGGTGCAGCCCAGCACGCCCGTGTAAAACCCGAGCATGCGCTGCAGGTCAATGACCCGAAGAACGATGTGATCAATCTCGCGGATATGGATCATGAAAAGCCCAGAAAACCAAAGAAAACCCAAAGAAGACCTGACTACCGATCACAGTCATTCTGGCACGCACGGCCGGCCATGGCTTCATGCTTCGGCAACGTGGCTTTTTCCTACAGCCGGTAGCTTGTCGGGCTGACAGCGCCGCAACAACAGGGCGCTCAAACTCGGACACATGTCCAGACCCAAACCGGCCGGCCGGCCCGGCGAACCTGTCGATCCATCCGCTGCCGGCAAAGGCATGCCCGGCAAATCGCCGCGCGCCCAGCGGCCGCTACCCGATCAGCCCATCACACCGGCAGACCGGTCCGTGGAGAGCAGCCTGGAGCTGCCGCATGAGCGTGACGAGGCGGTTGACATGACCGGCGAACAGACCAGCCCCCTCATCGAGCAGGCGGAGCGGGATGTGCGCAAGGGGCTGAAGGACACCAGCAAGGCGCCCGAAATGGACCGGGCCTATAAAAAGCTCAAGTCCTGAGCGGCCGCCGGCGGGCACTCCTTCAGTGCACCTCCCGCCTCTGCGCCGCCCTCCGGCGCCCGGCCTGACCCATCCACCGGGTCCGTCACTAGCTATTATTTTAATAGCATCTTAGATCCGAATCACGAGGGATAGCAGCCATTTTTAATCTGAAAAATGGCGCACTGAACCGTGCCACCCCTCCAGCGCCGGTGTCTGAAGCCCGTCCCTTGGGCGAGGCCATTGCCATCGCCGGACAGCGCATCGCGGGGGTTGGCATCGATTCCAAATGATCAAAAATTTCGCTATCATGAGTCGTTTTGTAAATTTATATACATTCAACTTCACGCCCGACCCTGATGACAACAGTTCCCGGCAACCCCTCGATGGCACAGCGCATTGCACGCGTGTTGCCGACGCTGACACGCTCGCACCGGCAGATGGCCGACTATGTGCTCGCCCACCCCTTGCAGGCCGCCACCATGCCCATCGACGAGCTGGCCGCCACGCTGGGGGTTTCGGTGGCCACCGCCAACCGGTTTGCGCGGGCGCTCGAATTTGACGGCTACCAGCAGTTCCGCGCGGCGCTGGTGCTGGGCTTTGAAACCACGCTGGCCCCGGTCGAGAAGCTGCGCAGCACGCTCGAACACCCCACCACGGTGGCGGACGTGTTCGCGAGCGCTCTGGCGGAAAACCAGCGCAACATCGATTTGACGCGGCAATCGCTCGATGCCCACAGCTGCGAGCAGGCGGTGGGCGCCATCCTGAACGCAAAACGCATTTACATCATGGGCTTTGGCGCCAGCAGCTGGCTGGGCGGGCTGTTGCAGCGCAGCCTGGACCCGTACTGCGACAACGTGCAGTTGCTGGCCAATATTGAGAGTTCCTCCCACGCCGCGCGCGTCCTGACACGCCTGCAGCCCACAGACCTGCTCATCGCCATTGCCTACCCCCGGTATTTCGCCGACACCGTGTTGCTGACGCGCCGCGCGCGCGAAGCCGGCGTGCCGGTCCTGGCGCTCACGGATCGTGTGACGTCGCCACTGGCGCCGCTGGCCACGGTGGCGCTTTATGCCCATACCGACAGCCAGTACTTTGCCAACTCCGAGGCCAGCGCACTGGCACTCATCGAAGCGTTAAGCAGCGCTGTCGCCCACAGCGCCAAGGGCTCGCTCAAGGCGGCGACGCAGCTGGCCGAGTCGGTGCTGCCCTGGCTGCACGGCAGCCACAGCGGCCGGCTGCGCGCCGTGGCCGAGGCCGCGGCGCCTGCGCCCCGCAAGGCCAACGCCAAATCGAAATCCTCAAAGGCCCCCAAGTGACACCCTCCAAGCCCCTGCCCGTCATCGCCATCCACGGTGGCGCCGGCACCATGAGCCGCAACCACATCAGCGCCGAGCAAACCGCGGCTTACCACGCTGCCCTGCAGGGCATCCTGCGGGTCGCGCAGCAATTGCTGGCCGATGGCGGCAGCGCGCTCGATGCCGTCAGCCTGGCCGTTGACCTGCTGGAAGACTGCCCGCTCTTCAATGCCGGCCATGGCTCTGTCTTCACCCATGATGAAACCCATGAGCTGGACGCTGCCGTGATGGACGGCGCCACCCTGCGCGCCGGCGCGGTGGCTTGCGTGAGCCGCGTGCGCCGCCCCTTGCGCGCCGCCCGCGCCGTGATGGAGCACAGCGAGCATGTGCTGCTGGTGGGCGCCGGCGCCGAAGCCTTCGCCGAAGGCCTGGGGATGGAGATGGTTTCGCCCGATTACTTTTCAACCGAGGCCCGCCGCGAGCAATTGCGCCGCGCCCTGTCCACCGACCAGGCCATGCTGGACCATGACGGCGCGGCCCTGGTGTTCCGTCCCTCGGCAGCCGGCGCGGCGCCGCTGGATGATGACCGCAAATTCGGCACCGTGGGCGCTGTCGCGCTCGATGCACACGGCAACCTGGCCGCCGCCACCTCCACCGGCGGCATGACCAACAAACGGCCCGGCCGCGTCGGCGACACGCCCCTGATCGGCGCCGGCACCTATGCCGACAATCGCACGGCGGCCGTCTCCTGCACCGGCACCGGCGAAATGTTCATACGCACCGTGGCGGCCTACGACCTCTGCGCGCGCATGGCCTACGGCGGCCTGTCGCTGGACGCGGCGGCGCAGCAGGTGGTGATGGACGTGCTGCCCGCCATGGGCGGCCGGGGCGGCCTGATTGCCGTCGACGTGCAGGGCAAGCTGAGCCTTCCCTTCAACACCGAAGGCATGTACCGCGGCCATGCCCGCGTCGGTGAAGCGCCGCAGACCGCGATTTTTCGCTGATCGCCATCTGCGGCACGCTCCTTGCTGTTTCCACAAACATCTCACACGCATCCACCCCAAAAGCGCACCCCAATGCAACCCACCGTGGCCGAAGCCTCTCAACCCAGCGCCCTGTACCTGCCCGACAACCGGGTTGTGGCCGTCAACGACCTGTCGGTGCGCTTCACCACCTCCGAGCGCACAGTCGATGCGGTACGCCATCTCTCCTTCCATGTGGACCGCGGCGAGACCCTGGCCATCGTCGGCGAATCAGGCTCGGGCAAATCGGTCACCTCGCTGGCGCTGATGCGCCTGGTCGAGCATGGCGGCGGCCGCATCATCAACGGCAGCATGGCGTTTCGGCGGCGCAGCGGCGAGGTGCTTGACCTAGCGCAGGCGCGCAACGCGACGCTGCGCAGCATTCGGGGCGCAGACATCGCGATGATTTTCCAGGAGCCCATGACCTCGCTCAACCCGGTGTTCACCGCCGGGGACCAGATTGCCGAATCCATCCAGGAACATCAGGGAAAAAGCGCGAGCGCCGCACGCGCCGAAGCCCTGCGCATGCTCGAACTCGTGCGCATTCCGGAGGCGCGCAATGTGCTGAGCCGCTACCCGCACCAGCTCTCGGGCGGCATGCGCCAGCGCGTGATGATCGCCATGGCGCTGTCGTGCAAACCCTCGCTGCTGATTGCCGACGAGCCCACCACGGCACTGGACGTGACCATCCAGGCGCAAATCCTGCAACTGATACGCGCGCTGCAGGACGAAATGCGCATGGGCGTGGTCTTCATCACGCACGACATGGGCGTGGTCGCCGAAGTGGCCGACCGCGTGCTGGTGATGTACCGCGGCGACAAGGTGGAAGAAGGCGCTTCGGAGGAGGTTTTTGCCCGCCCTCGCCATCCCTACACGCGCGCACTGCTGTCAGCCGTGCCACGGCTGGGCGCGATGGAAGGCACCGAACTGCCGCTCAAATTCGAGTTGCTGCGCACCGAAGAGGCCGATGCGGCACCGCGCGAGGCGGCTCAACCGCAAGACACCATCGCACCCGGCAGCGCACCGATTTTGCGGGTACAGGATCTGGTGACGCGCTTTGATGTGCGCAGCGGGCTTTTTGGCCGCGTGGCACGCCGCGTTCACGCGGTGGAAAAAGTCAGCTTCGACATCCGACCCGGCGAAACACTAGCGCTGGTCGGTGAATCGGGTTGCGGCAAGTCCACCACCGGCCGCTCGCTGCTGCGCCTGGTCGAAAGCCAGAGCGGCCTCATCGAGTTCGGTGGCCAGAACATCCGCGACCTGCCCACCAGCACGCTGCAAGGGCTGCGCCGCAATATCCAGTTTATCTTCCAGGACCCGTTTGCCTCGCTGGACCCGCGTGTCACCGTCGGCTTTTCCATCATGGAGCCGCTGCTGGTGCACAAGATCGCCAAGGGCAAGGAGGCGCAGGCGCGGGTCGACTGGCTGCTCGGCAAAGTCGGCCTGCCGGCCGAATACGCCCAGCGCTATCCGCACGAGTTCTCGGGCGGGCAGCGTCAGCGCATCGCCATTGCCCGCGCACTGGCGCTCAACCCCAAGGTGGTGATTGCCGATGAGTCGGTGTCGGCGCTCGACGTCTCGATTCAAGCCCAGATTGTCAACCTGATGCTGGACCTGCAGCGCGAGCTGGGCATCGCCTTCCTGTTCATCTCGCACGACATGGCGGTGGTCGAACGCATCAGCCACCGCGTGGCCGTGATGTACCTGGGCCAGATCGTCGAGATCGGCCCGCGCCGCGCGATTTTTGAAAACCCGCAGCACGCCTACACCCGCAAGCTGATGGCGGCCGTGCCCGTGGCCGACCCGAGCCGACGCCACTTGAGCCGCCAGTTGATGTCTGACGAGATTCCCAGCCCCCTGCGCGCCATTGGCGACGAGCCCGTCGTGCCGCCGCTGGTGGAAGTCAGCCCCGGCCATTTTGTGGCGCAGCACCGCATTGCCGGTGCGTATTGACTCGCCCATCGATCCGCTTTCCCTCCATCATTTCCCTCAACCTGAACCAGGAGTTTTCCCCATGACAGAACGTATGACACCGCTTCGACCCAAGGCCCTGGCTGCCAGCCTGCTGGCGCTGCTGGCCCTGGCCTCCACTGGCTCGGCCCTTGCCGCCAAGGACGTGGTACTGGCCATCGGCGGCCAGCCCGAAACGCTGGACCCCTACAACACCAACACCACGCTGACCACGGCAGTCACCAAGTCCTTCTACCAGGGCCTGTTCGAGTTCGACAAGGACCTCAAAATCCAGAACGTGCTGGCCGAAAGCTACACCGCCTCCAAAGACGGCCTTGTCTACACCCTCAAGCTGCGCCAGGGCGTCAAGTTCCATGACGGCACCGACTTCAATGCCGAAGCCGTCAAGGTCACGCTGGACCGGGTGCTCAACCCCGACAACAAACTGGCCCGCTTCAACCAGTTCAACCGCGTGGACAAGGTCGAGGCGATTGCACCGTACAGCGTGCGCATCACGCTCAAGGAGCCTTTTGGCCCCTTCATCAACTCGCTGGCGCACGCCTCGGCCGCGATGATCTCCCCGACGGCACTCAAAAAGTACGGCAACAAGGACATCGCCTTCAACCCGGTGGGCACCGGCCCCTTCACTTTTGTGGAGTGGAAGCAGACCGATTTCGTCAAGGTCAGGAAATTCGACGGCTACTGGAAAAAGGGCTACCCCAAGGTCGACAGCGTGACCTGGAAACCCGTGCTGGAGAACAACACACGCGCCGCCATGCTGCAGACCGGCGAAACCGACTTTGCCTTCCCGCTGCCCTACGAGCAGGCCACCGAACTGGAGAAAAACGCCAAGCTCAAGCTGGTGAGCGGCCCGTCCATCATCACGCGCTACCTCAGCTTCAACATGCAGCAAAAGCCTTTCGACAACCTCAAGGTGCGCGAAGCCATCAACTACGCCATCAACAAGGAAGCGCTCGCCAAAGTGGCCTTCGGTGGCTATGCCGTCCCGGCCGAGGGCATCGTGCCGCAAGGGGTGAAGTACGCCCACAAGATGGCGCCCTGGCCTTATGACCCGAAGAAGGCGCGCGAGCTGCTCAAGGAAGCCGGTTACGCCAACGGCTTCGAGTCGGTGCTCTGGAGCGCCTACACCACCACCACCGCGCAGAAAACCATCCAGTTCGTGCAGCAGCAGCTGGCCCAGGTGGGCATCAAGATCTCGGTGCAGTCACTCGAACCCGGCCAGCGTACCGAGTGGGTGCAAACCGCGCCGGACCCCAAAACCGCGAAAGTGCGCATGTACTACGCCGGCTGGTCTTCTTCGACCGGTGAAGCCGACTGGGCGCTGCGCCCGCTGCTGGCCACCGAAGCCTGGCCGCCCAAGCTGAACAACACCGCCTACTACAGCAACGAGAAGGTGGACGGCGCTATCGCCAAGGCCCTGAAGTCGGTCGATGACAAGGAAAAAGCCGACCTGTATCGCCAGGCACAGGAGCAGATCATGAAAGACGCGCCCTGGGCGCCGCTGGTGACGGAGAAAAACCTGTACGCCACAAGCAAGCGCCTGTCGGGCGTCTACGTGATGCCTGACGGCAACATCAATGCGGACGAGATCGCGGTCGCCGAGTAAGCATTTCCTTTGCGCCTTCTTTGCACCGATCCCGCGCGCGCCAGCATCCGCTGGCGCGCGCCCTGACCAGTCTCTACCATGCTGAACTATTTTCTGAAACGGCTGCTGGGCCTGACGCCCACGCTGCTGATCGTCGCAGTGCTGGTGTTCCTGTTCGTCCACATGCTGCCGGGTGATCCGGCACGTCTGGCCGCCGGACAGGATGCCGACCAGCAGACCGTGGAACTGGTACGCCAGGAGCTCGGCCTGGACCGGCCCCTGCCCGAGCAGTTCGTGAGCTTCTTCACGCACATGCTCAAAGGCGACTTCGGCACCTCGCTGCGCACACGGCGCCCGGTGTCGACCGAAATCGCCGAACGTTTTCTGCCGACACTGCTGCTGACACTGACCAGCATGAGCTGGGCGGTGATCTTCGGCATGGCCATAGGCGTGGTCTCCGCGGTGTTTCGCAATGAATGGCCGGACCGGCTGGGCATGACGATTGCCGTCTCGGGCATTTCCTTTCCGGCCTTCGCGCTTGGCATGCTGCTGATGCAGGTCTTCTCGGTGCAGCTCGGCTGGCTGCCCACCGTGGGAGCCGACAGCTGGAGGCATTACGTCCTGCCGTCCTTGACGCTGGGCGCGGCCGTGGCCGCCGTGATGGCGCGCTTCACGCGCGCCTCCTTCGTCGAAGTGATCCAGGAAGACTTTGTGCGCACGGCCCGGGCCAAAGGCCTGAAAGAGCGCACGGTGATTTTCAAGCACTGCCTGCGCAACGCGCTGATCCCGGTGATCACCATGATGGGCCTGCAGTTCGGTTTCCTGCTGGGCGGCTCCATCGTCGTCGAGGCGGTCTTCAACTGGCCCGGCCTGGGTCGCCTGCTGGTCGATGCCGTGACCATGCGCGACTATCCCGTGATCCAGACGCTGGTACTGCTGTTTTCGCTGGAATTCATCCTGATCAACCTGGTGGTGGACGTGCTCTACGGTTTCATCAACCCCACCATTCGCTACAAATGAGAACAAGCCAGCCATGACACAGACCATCGTCAACGAAGCCGTCGTCGCCATCGCGGCGACACCCGTGGCCACGCAAAACACCCGCGTGCGCACGCCCTGGACTGAGTTCTGGCGCAAGTTCAAGAAGCAGCACGTGGCGATGGCGGCACTGGCCTTCGTTCTGCTGCTGGTGCTGCTGGCCCTGCTCGCGCCGGTCATCGTTCCCTACGACGCCGAAAACTTTTTCGACTACGACAAGCTCAACGCCGGACCGTCGTGGCAGCACTGGCTGGGCGTTGACCCGCTGGGCCGGGACATCTTCAGCCGCATTCTGGTGGGCGCGCGTATTTCGCTGGCCGCAGGCTTTGCGTCGGTCGCCATCGGTGGCCTGATCGGCACCGCACTGGGTTTGCTGGCCGGCTATTACGAGGGCTGGTGGGACCGTATCGTGATGCGGATTTCCGACGTGCTGTTCGCCTTTCCCGGCATCCTGCTGGCGCTCGGTGTGGTCGCCATCCTGGGCAGCAGCATGGTCAACGTGGTGGTGGCCGTGTCGGTGTTCAGCGTGCCGGCCTTTGCGCGGCTGGTGCGCGGCAACACGCTGGTGCTCAAGCAGATGACCTATGTCGAGGCGGTGCGCAGCATAGGCGCTTCGGACTGGACCATCATCATGCGCCACATCCTGCCCGGCACCATCTCGTCCATCGTCGTCTACTTCACGATGCGCCTGGGCACTTCCATCATCACTGCGGCCAGCCTGTCCTTCCTCGGCATGGGCGCTCAGCCGCCCACGCCCGAATGGGGCGCCATGCTCAATGAAGCGCGCGCCGACATGGTCAACGCGCCGCACGTGGCGCTGTTTCCCAGCCTGGCGATTTTCCTGACGGTGCTGGCCTTCAACCTGCTGGGTGACGGCCTGCGCGATGCGCTGGACCCCAAAATTGACCGCCAGTAGGAAAGCCTTTTCGTGATGCTTCGCCATCTGCTGCCCCACATCGGCAGCCTGCCGCCAGGGCCGCGCAATGCCATCACCGACGTGGCCGGTGTCACCGTGGGCCATTGCACGCTTGACGCCCACGAAGTGCAGACCGGTGTGACGGTGGTCTGCCCCCATGGCGGCGATCTGTTCCGCGACCGGGTGCCCGCGGCCGCGGTCGTGCTCAACGGCTTCGGCAAGAGTGTGGGACTGGTGCAGGTCGAGGAACTCGGCGTTCTGGAAACGCCGATTGCGCTGACCAACACCTTTTCGGTCGCCCCCGTGGCCGAGGCACAAATCCGCCAGTGCATCGCCGCCAACCCCGAAACCGGCCGCAGCCTGCCCACGGTCAATCCGCTGGTATTTGAATGCAACGACGGCTTTCTCAACGACATCCAGCGCATGGCCGTCACCGGGCAGCACTACCTGCAAGCCTGCGCGCAAGCGGGCACGGACGTCGAGGAAGGCTCGGTCGGTGCCGGGCGCGGCATGTCGAGCTTTGGTCTCAAGGGTGGCATCGGCACGGCGTCGCGCCGTGTGCCGGCACCTGGCGGCGGCGAACACACCGTCGGCGCGCTGGTGCTGGCCAACTACGGCCGGCTGCCGCAGCTGGTCATGGCCGGGCAGGCCCTGGGCGCCCGGCTGGCCAGCCAGTTGGCCGGCCCCTTGGCGCTGGAGGCTGACGAACCCGAGAAGGGCTCCATCATCCTGCTGATTGCCACCGATGCGCCGCTCGATGCGCGCCAGCTGCGCCGGCTGGCGCTGCGCGCCGGCGCCGGCCTGGCCCGCACCGGTTCGGTGTTCGGCCACGGCAGCGGCGACATCGCCCTGGCGTTTTCCACCGCCTACACCGTGCCCCAGCAAACCGACAGACCCATGCCGGCCGTGGCCATGCTGCATGACGGCCTGATCGACCCGCTGTTTCAGGCCGTGGCCGACAGCACCGAGCAGGCCATCGTCCACGCCCTCTGCTGCGCCCGTGCCGTGACCGGCCGCAACGGCCACCACCGCAAGGCACTGGCCGATCTGCTGCCCGACGGCGCTGCGCCGACACATCCACAGACACCCTGAACGAGTTCCCATGAAAGTCCTGATTTCCACCGACATCGAAGGCGTTGCCGGCGTTTTCCACCACGAGCAGGTGCGCAGCGGCAACCCCGAGTACGAGCGCGCCCGCCTGCTGATGACGCACGAGGCCAACGCCGCCATTGCCGGCGCTTTCGAGGCCGGCGCCACCGAGGTGCTGGTCAACGACTCGCACGGTGGCTTTCGCAACATGCCGCCAGACCTGCTGGATGCTCGCGCCCAGGCCGTCATGGGCAAGCCGCGCTACCTGAGCATGATGGCCGGCGTCGACAACGGCATGGACGCTGTGTGCATGATCGGTTACCACTCGCGTGCGCAGGGCCGCGGCATCCTGGCCCACACCATCAACAGCTTTGCTTTTGCACGCGTGCGCTTCAACGGCGTCGAGCTGGGCGAAGCCGGCATCTATGGCGCGCTGGCCGGCGAGTACGGCGTGCCGGTGGTGATGGCCAGCGGCGACGATGTGTTCATCGAGGAACACCGGCCCGTGTTCCCGCATGCCACTTTTGTGCAAACCAAGCGCGCCACCGGCCAGACCAGCGGCATCAGCCTCTCGCCCGCGCAGGCCTGCAGCGCCATCCAGGTGGGCGTGGCGGCCGCGCTGGCGCAGCTCGGCACGGCCCGCCCCTTTGTGCTGGCGGGGCCCATCGCCGTGCACATCCAGACCCAGACACCGGCGCTGGCCGATTTGTTTTGCCAGTGGCCCACCCTGCAGCGGCTGGATGGCGATGAAGTCGGCTTTGAAGCACCGACGGTGGAGGCTGCGGTGCGCATGGTCAACTGCCTGTCGGCCATGTCAACCCTGCTGCGCTAGCGCATCACAGACCACGCCAGTCGGCCTGGCACATCAAGCCTGCTCGCGCAACCACTGCGCCAAGTCCGCCAGCACCTGCGGGCCAATGGGGGACACGGCGCTGAAATGGATGCAGGCGTGGATGGCGCTGGGGTAGTGCTGGTGCGCGACCAAAACGCCTGCGGCCTCGGCACGCAGGGCCAGCGCATGGCCTTCGTCACGCAGCGGGTCATGGCCCATGGTGGCGACCCAGGTGGCGGGCAGCGCCGCCAGCTCGGACTTCAGCAGCGCCACATCGGGATGATCCGGCGGCGTGGGTGATGGCCCGCCCAGATAGCTGGCGGTGAACCACTGCATGACCCCCTTGGTGAGGAACTTGCCTTCATTTTCCTGGTACGACGGACTGGGCTCGTCCGGGTGCTGCGCCACGGGGTAAATCAGGCCCAGGGCTCGCACCGCGGGGGACTGCACCCGCCGCACCGCCACCAGGGCCAGCTGTGCCCCGGCGCTGTCGCCCGCCACGGCGATGCGATGCGGGTCACCACCCAGGGTGTCCGCATGGACGCAGATCCAGCGCAAGGCCGCTTCCGCATCATCAGGGGCGGCCGGGAACGGATGCTCGGGAGCCAGCCGGTAGTCCACCGCCACGACCAGCATGCCCGTAAGGTGGCACAGGGTGCGGCAGACCTCGTCATGCGTTTGCAGATCGCCCATCACAAAACCTCCTCCATGCACGTACAACAGCACGGGCCACGGCCCCTGAGTCGTGGGACTGTATGCCCGCAAAGGCAGCACGCCACCGGGGCCGGGAATGCTTTTATCTTCCACCTTGCCAATGGCCGGGGCGGGCAGGCCCAAGGCGTTGGCCAGGTCCCGGTAGACCTGCCGCGCAATGGGAGGCGGCAAGGCCTCCAGAGGGGGGGCTCCCTGGGCCGCAGCTTGGGCCAGAAAACCGGCAAAGGCGGGGTCGAGAGGCGTAGCGTCCAGCGTGGTGCGAACAGGAGATGTCGTCATGGATTTAAAGATTAGATTGATACAGAAATCGCGGCTGGCGCAACCACCGCCACCACTGGTTTGCGCAGCAAAAAGTGCCCCAACGCAGGCAGCAGCACCAGCGCCCCGACCATGTTCCAGACGAACATGAAGGCCAGCAAAATGCCCATGTCGGCCTGGAACTTGATGGGCGAAAAGGCCCAGGTGCCAACAGCCAGCGCCAGGGTGATGCCCGTGAGCATGACAACCCGACCCGTGAACTGCAGCGCATGGTGATAGGCGTCTGACAGGCTGGCGCCCTCCCGCATGCGGGCCAGGGTAATGCTCAGCACATACAGCGCGTAGTCCACGCCGATGCCCACGCCCAGTGCAATCACCGGCAAGGTGGCAACCTTCACGCCCATGCCCAGCCACACCATCAACGCCTCGCACAAGATGGAGGTCAGCACCAGCGGCAGCACCGCCACCACCACGGCACGCCAGGAGCGAAAGGTGATCCAGCACAGGACCACCACCGCCGCATAGACCCACAGCAGCATCTCTTGCATGGCTTTGCCCACCACGATGTTGGTGGCTGCATCGATGCCGGCACTGCCGGCGGCCAGTTTGAAAGTGACCTCGGGCGTGTTGTTGGCAGCGGCAAATTTCTCGACCTCGGCCACCACCCGCGACAGGGTTTCGGCCTTGTGGTCCTTCAGGTACACGTACAACGCCAGGAAGGAGCAGTTCTGGTTGAACAGCTCACGCGGGGCGCGGGTTTGCACGCCGCCCAGAGCGCCGTCGTTGGGCAGCAGCTCAAACCATTTGAAGTTACCTTCGTTGTAGCCCACCATGGCCAGCCTGGACAGCGCGGCCATGGAGTTGGTGGACTCCACGCCCGGCAACTGCTCCAGGCCCCAGGCCAGGCTGTCCAGCCTGGCCAGCGTGCCGTAGCTGGTGCACTGGTCCACCGGCGTAGTCACCATCACGGTCAGGATGTCGGCGCTGGCGGCGTAGTGCGAGATTTGGTAGGCGTTGTCGCGGTTGTAGCGCGAGTCGGCCCGCAGCTCGGAGGCACCGGGATCCAGGTCGCCAATCTTCAGGTTCACGCTGACGGCATAACCGCCCGCCGCCATCAAGCCTGAGACTACGATGGCCGCCGTGGCCCAGCGCTTTTGCGTGAAGTGGTCCAGCAAGGCCCACAGCCAGGGGCGTCTGGCGCCCGCTTGCACGGTTTCTTCGCGCAGGCTGCGCGCCGCTGCCGACGGGGCCACGCCCGTGTAGGACAGCAAAATCGGCAGCAACACCAGGTTGGTGAAGATCAGCACGGCCACGCCAATGCTGGCGATCAGGGCCAGGTCCTGGATTACCTTGATCTGGATGATGACCAGCACGGCAAAGCCCACCGCGTCGCATAGCAGCGCCGTCAGGCCGGCCATGAAGAGGCGGCGAAAGGTATAGCGCGCCGCCACCACCCGGTGCGTGCCGCGGCCAATGTCCTGCATGATGCCGTTCATCTTCTGCGCACCGTGGCTCATGCCGATGGCAAACACCAGAAAGGGCACCAGCACCGAGTAAGGATCAAGCTCATAACCCAACAGCGCCAGCAGGCCGAACTGCCAGACCACTGCCACCAGGGAACAAGCCACCACCAGCGCCGTGCTGCGGCCGCAGCGGGTGTAGGCAAACAGCACCATGGTGGTGATCGCCAGAGCCAGCAGGAAGAACAGCAACACCTGCTGCAGGCCTTCAATCAGGTCGCCCACTACCTTGGCAAAACCGGTCACACCGATCTCCAGCGTGTCGCTGCCGTACCTGGCGCGCAGCACTTCGATCTGGCGCGACAGATCACCGTAGTCCAGCGCCTTGCCGGTCTCGGGGTTGCGGTCCAGCAGGGGCACAAACACGATGCTGGATTTGAAATCGCCGGCCACCAGTTGCCCGATCTCGCCCGAGCGTTCCACATTGGCGCGCAGGTCGGCAAGACTGGCGGCGGAGCCGTCGTAGACGTCAGGAATCACCGGGCCGCCGTCCAGGCCCTCTTCGGTCACCGCCACCCAGCGGGTGTTGGAGGTCCACAGCGACTTCATGAAAGGCCGGTCCACGCCGGGGAGCAGGAAAATTTCGTCGTTGATTTTCTGCAGCGCATCCAGATAGCGCTTGTCGAAAATCGTGCCCTTTTTGGCCTGTACCACCAGTCGCAGCGCGTTGCCCTGGCCCGCCAGGTCGCCCTTGTGCGCCAGGTAGTTGACGATGTAGGGATGCGAGGTCGGGATGGTCTTCTCGAAGCTGGCGTTCAACTGCAGTTTTGTCGCCTGCCAGCCCAGCACCAGGGTCAGCAGCAGGCACAGGGCCATGACCCAGGGACGGTGGTTAAAAAAAGCGCGTTCGAGCAGCGTGCCGGAGCGCGTGTCGAAATCTTCAAGCCGCGCGACGACAGGCTGGCTGGATGCGTTGATGGAGGAGGAATCGGCGTGCATAAAATTTTCTTCAATCAACAGACAGGGCAGGCAGCCGTCGCATGCCGCGCAGGCTGGCCAGCACCAGGCTGCCATCGGCTGCGATGGCGACACCAGACACCGGAACCGGCTCGCGCGCAGGCACACGCTTGAGCGCGGGCCCATCGTCGCGCCCCACCAATGCGTCCCCGGCCTGACCCATCAGCACAAAGCCGCCGCCGGCCAAAGCCGCGCCCGCGCCGACAGCCATGGGCAGGCCGGTGTCGAGTTTTTCCCAGTGCGTGCCCGCGTCCGTGGAGCGGTAGGCCGTGCCGCGCAGGCCGTAGGCCACCCAGACATCGCCAGCGGTGTGCAGCAAGCCAAAAAAGCTGCCTTTGTAGGGCGACTCCAGCGCGCTAAAGCTGGCACCCCCATCGGTGGAGCGCAGCAGCAAGCCCTGCTCGCCGGCGATCACCAGCGTGCTGCCATGGGCGCGCACGCCGTACAGGTGCAAGGATCTGGGGTTGGGCAAACGCGGCCCCACCGCCGCCCAGGTCTTGCCGCCGTCCACGGTGGTGAACATCAGGCCGTAGGCCCCCACGGCAAAGCCGCGTTGCGCGTCGATGAATTCCAGGTCAAAAAACGGTTTGTCCGCGCCCTCTTCCACCAGGCGCCGGGCATTGGCAATCGCCTTTGCATCTCCCGTGCCCTGCGCGGCCTGCAATGCCAGCGCAGCGGCCTGGATGCCGTCGAGCTGCTTGTGCCAGGTGGCGCCGGCGTCAATGCTGCGCAAAATCACGCCCAGATGGCCTGCCGCCCAGCCGGTTTTTTCATCGGTAAACCGCACGGTCGTGAGGGTGGCTTGCACCGGCACCTGGGCCTGCTTCCAGCGGGCGCCGTGGTCGTCCGACAGCAGCACGGTGCCGCGCTCGCCCACGGCCACCAGGCGCTTGCCTGCGCGGGTCACGGCCAGCGTGGCCGCGCCCAGAGCCTTGGGCGTCATCAGGGCGGCTTGCGACAGCACGGCCGGGGCAGTGGCCGACCACGCGGGCAGCGTGGCCGTGGCCGCCATGCCGAGCAGCCCCAGCAGGGCAGCCCGCCGCGCAACGCCAGCGTGTGCGAATCCGCTCATCAGCGCGCGCCTTCGTTGGACAAGGATTCAGCGCTGAAGAAGCTGCGCGGAATCGGGGGCACGATTTCATACTGCCTGGGCATTTCGTTGGAGGCCATGTTCAGGTAGTAAGAACCGTTTTGCATGTCGTAGCCGCCCCACAGCACAAAATTCGATACGGCGGGAACGTCTGGCATGGTCAGCATCAGGGCGTAGTTGGTACGCCAGAGCTGGCCCTTGGCATCCCAGCCGTCAAACAGCGCGATTTGCCAGGAATCTTCGTCGATGTAGTACTTGCGTTTGGGCACCACGTGGCGCTTGCCCGGGGCCAGCGTGGCCTCCACTTCCCACACACGGTGCAGTTCCCAGCGCACCTGGGCCGGGTTCAGCGTGTTGGGCGTCACCAGGTCTTCCACCTTGGCTGACGCAGCACGGTTGTTGTTGTAAGGGATGTACATCTCCTTCTTGCCCACCAGCTTCAGCTCATGCTTGTCGATCGGGCCAAACAAGGTGAAGGCTTCGTCGAACAAACCGATGCCGGAGGTCACCGAGTCCGGCGTGTCATAGGCCACCGAAGGCGCTTTGCGCACACGGCGCTGGCCCACCAGGTACTGCCACAGGCCACGCGGTGCGGCTTCTGAAACACCGTCCAGCGCCAGAATCGCTTCGCCCGCCTTGGAGCCCGGCGCGTTGGCGACGAACTTGCCGAGCGAGTAGTAACCGTCGAACTTCTCCAGGCTGCCGTCCCTGGCATAAAAAGCCTGGCTCAGGGTCTGCGTGCCACCCGAGGCCATGGCACGTCGGCCATCAGCCGTCACCACCCACACCCGCATCGGCAGGGTCACGTTGCCACCGCGCCAGGCGGTGCGCTGGTTCCACATGGCCTCATAGCCGTCCTTGGGGATGGGGAATGGCACGCCGCCAAAAGCGCCTTCCATGCCGTAGCCGCCTTCAATGGTCTTGGCGCGGGTGGCGTTCTTGAGGGTGTTTTCGTACACCGACTGAGGGGCCGCAGCGGTGCGGTGCGTGGGGTACACGTCGATGCGGAAGTCAGGGTACTTCTTCATCAGGGCCTGCACACCGTCGCTCAACTTGTCGGCGTGCTGCGCCATGTTTTTGGCGTTGATCGACAGGGTGGGCTTTTCGTTGGGGTACAGGTCAGGGCGGGCATCGCCGCTCTTGTAGCCGGGTGTGGCCTTGCTCAGGCCGCCGTCCCAGGAGGGAATCGTGCCGTCCTTGTTACCAGCCTTCTCCGCGCCCAACGGGGTCAGCGTGGTCTTGAGTTTGGCGGCCTCGTCCGCGCTCACGGCGGCTTGGGCGGTCAGGGCAGCGGTCAACAAAGCTGCCGCGAGCAAGGGGGGTTTTGCGAACTTCATCATGGTGTATGTCTCGGTCATATGTGTTTTCAGAAAGTGCGGGAAGCCGTAAAGGACAGGTAACTGCGGTCTTTCAGCGTCTGGCCGTAGGACAGCATGCGGGTGGGTGTACGCGCATCGGTGACGGTGAAAGTGTTCTCCTTGCCGAAGAAAGCGGTGTAGTTCAGGCCCACATTCCATTCCTGGTACTTGCCCTTGACGCCGACGCTGAAGTCGCCCCCTTTGCTGACACCGCCGGCGAAGTTGAAGATGGCCGAGGAGCGGCCCCCAAAGTTGTAGCCCAGGCCGATCGGAATCGACAGGTCCAGGCCGGGCAGTACCTGGAAGTACTGCGGCTCGAAAATCATGCGAAAGGCCGCGGCATCGCGCGTGGTGTTGGGATCAAGCCCGCCGAAGCCAACGGCGCTGGGGTTCCTGGTCACGCTCAAGACCCGGTTCCAGGCCAGCTCGGCCAAAAGGGCGCCGCCGTCCCACAGGCTGGACTTGGTGAGCACATAGATGCCCGACAGGTTCAGGTGCGCCGTCTTGCCGATGGCGTGGCAGGGGTTGCTGGCCGATCCGTCACAGTTGGCCGGCGGCATGAAGGGCGCACCGCCCAACACAGCCGGGTCGCTGGCCAGCGGTGCGTCGGTGCGCACCGAGCCTTCCAGCGCCCAGTTGAGCTGCCCCACGGACGACGTGACGCTGGCGCCAAAGGTCTTGATGCCCTTGGCATAAACCTTGTGGACGTTGCCATTGATCAGGTCGAACACCGGTACCGATGGCGTTTTGTCGTTATAGCGCGCGGCGTAGAGGCCGTATTCAAACGCGCTGCCTGCAGGCGACCAGCGCAGTTGGGCTCCGAACTGACCGCTGTTGCCCGGCGTCTGGTCCTTGCTGTTGTCGGTGTTGAGCACCGTGGTCGGCCCCAGGTAGACCCGGCCGCCGCCGATGTAGTCCTGATTCGAGAAATAACTGCCCACACCAGGGATCTTGCTGGGCCGCCATTTGAGCTGGTAGTAGCCGCCCAGGGTCACCCCCTCCGCCACCTGCAGCGAGCCGGAAATCTGCTCCACCGGCAGCAGAACTTCCTTGAACTGCCAGTTGGGCACCGAGACGATCTTGGCGATGTCCACCGGGCCTTGCGCATTGGCAATGCCGTTCTGGCCGAAGAACAGGCTTTCGCCGTATTGCAAGGCATGCTTGCCGACGCGGATCGAAGCCGGCATGCTGCCCAGGTTGCCCTTGGCAAACGCAAAGGCATCGAGAAACTCGTCATCGCGGCCATGCTGGGCGCTGGTCGCTGGAATGAACTGGTTGGCGGGCTGGCCGACGAAGTTGCTGACCCCCAGTGTGCCGTCGTTCGCATTGGTGCCCCGGTACTTCGAGTCATACCAGGCGGAATGGCTGATGCGCAGACCGAAGTTGCCGTGGGTCACATCGAACTCGGTCAGCAAATCGATGCGGTTGGAGACGATGCCTTTTTTACTGAAATTGGCATTGCCGTCGTTCTCATTGGCCACGCCGGCATCGGGCGACGGCACCGTCAGGGCCGCCGAAGCATCCTTCAGCCGATAAGCCGTGCTGTACTTTGGCGTGAAGTCCAACCGTATCCTGGTGTCGGGGTTGGAACCCAACTCCATGGCCTGGGCCGACAGCGCGCAGAGCAGGCTGCTCGCCAGCGCCAGGGCGCCGAGTTGGAAGGGGGTGATTTTTTTTGTCATGCATGTCTCCTCAAGTTATGGTCTGTGGGGGTCTGTGGGGGTCTATCGCTTACTCAGAGATAGGTCGAGGCCAGGCCGCCATCGACCGGAATATTCACGCCGCTGACCCAGCGCGCCGCATCGCTGCACAGCCAGGCGATCACCGCAGCCACCTCGTCGGCAAAGGCCGGGCGCAGCATGCGGTGGGCATCTTTTTGAATCCGCTCTTCGCCCAGCATGGAGACGAAGTCGCCCAGGATGGGCGTGAACACCGGGCCCGGTGCGACGCAGTTCATGCGCACCCCTTTGCCCAGGAACCATTCCTGCGACTGGGTGGCGCTCCAGACGATCAGGGCTTCCTTGAAATACTGGTAGCAGGTGGCATGCGGCACGGGGTGGTCGCGCAGCCAGGCGGCACCGGCCTCAAAGCCCTTAACGGCGGCGAGCTCCTTGTGCAGGTCCAGCCGCAGCGGCCATTCGGCACCCAGGATGGAGGCCACGTTGACGATGCTGCCGCCACGCGGCATGCGCGGCAACACGGCTTGCGTCAGGTGCCGCAGGCCCAGGTAATTCACGCGGGCCACCAGATCGCCGGCGGCCGTGCCGGGCACGCCAGCAACGTTGCAAAACGCGTCAATGTGCGCGGGCAGCCGGGCCACGGCGGCATCAATGGCGGCGGCGGTTCCCAGATCGGCCTTCACGAAATCATCCAGTGTCAAGCTGGGATCGTTGCGGTCCATGCCAATGACTTTGGCGCCCTGGAAGCGGGCCAGCCGGGCCACCTCGGCACCAATGCCGGACGAGGTGCCTGTGACGACGATGGTTTTCCCTTGCAAACTCATAAATGTCTCCTCGAAAATTTGACTTAAAACGGGTAGTTGGGAGCCGTGTCTTTGATCGTCATCCACTGCCACATGGTGTATTCCTCAAAGTCCGCCGGTCCGCCCACGCTGGTGCCGTTGCCCGCAATGCCGGGGCCGCCGAAGGGGTTGACGCAGTCGTCATTCACGGTCTGGTCGTTGATGTGGACCATGCCGGACTTAAGCTGCTGGCCCACTGCCATGGCACGGCCTACCGACCTGGAGATGACGGCGGAAGACAGGCTGCCGGTGTTGTTGTTGGCCAGGGCAATGGCTTCTGCATCGGTCTTGTAAGTGATGATGTTGGCGACGGGGCCAAAGGTTTCTTCGTCATACACCCGCATGCCGGCCTTGACGCCCGTCAGCACGGTCGGCTTGTAGAACAGGCCGTCAAAAACTCCACCGGCTTCCAGCTTGGCGCCCGCTTTCACGCTGTCCTGCACGAGGGCGTGCACGCGGTCGCGCTGCCTGGCATCGATCAGCGGGCCCAGGGCTACCTGGCCGCTGGCACCGTTGCCCATCGGTAAATGCGTGGCCTTGGCAATCAGTCGCCTGGTCAACTCGGCGGCCATGCTCTCATGCACCAGGATGCGGTTGGAAGCCATGCAAATCTGGCCTTGGTGAAAGTAAGCACCCCAGGCGGCATTGCTGGCGGCCACATCCAGGTCAGCATCGTCCAGAATGATCAGGGAGTTGGCGCCGCCCAGCTCCAGCGACACCTTCTTCAGGTGGCGGCCAGCCAACTCACCAATGCGGCGGCCCACAGCGGGCGAACCGGTGAAAGCAATCATCGGCACCAACGGGTCAATGACCAGGGCCTCACCGGCTTCAGCGTCGCCAGGCAAGACCTGCAGCAAGTCTTTGGGCAAACCGGCTTGCGCGAAGATGCGGGCGATCATCAGGCCACCCGTTACGGGGGTGCGGCTGTCGGGCTTGACCACCACGGCATTGCCAGCGGCCAAGGCCGGGGCCACCGAGCGGATGGTCAGGATCATCGGGAAGTTGAAGGGCGAAATCACCCCCACAATGCCGTGCGGCACACGGCGCGCGATGCTGGTGCGGCCCGGCACGCTGGGCAGCACATGGCCTTGCGACTGCAGGGGAATGCTGGCGGCCAGGTTGCATATCAGCGCGGCTTCGCGAATTTCATGCTGGCCTTTGGCCAAAATACCGCCCGTCTCGCGTGCGGCGTACAGCGCCAATTCATCACCATGCTGCTGAAACAGGGCAGCAGCACGGCGAAAAATTTCAGCCTTTTCACGCGGAGGCACCGCCACCCACGCTTTTTGCGCGGCAGCGGCAGTGGCGGTGGCGGCGGCCACGTCGGCCGCATCGGCAATGCCCACGGTGCACAAGACCTGGCCCGTGGCGGGCTCGATCACATCGCGCGCACCACCACCCAAGGCAGCTTGCTTCAGGCCGGAAAAATTAAAAAATGCTGTTGCATCTGCTGCACCCATGGGAAAAGCCCTTTCGGTTGGTTTATCAGTTCGTCACTTTTTCTGTGACATGCCGGATGTATTGCAATGCACAGACCAACACCCACAATCGCAACCGCCTGCTGCCCCGCATTGAGGCCTTTTCCAGAGGGGAATTAGGGACATACCCCAAGTCAAATTACTGCGGCGCAGCAAAGGGAAATCCCTGTTTTATTTTTTGATCAAATGGTTATAAATGTGAACTACATTTGCGCAATTGATTAAATAAAAAGTAAACCCATGGGCAACACTTCGCGCATCTCCCTGGCCGACGTGGCCCGGGCCACGGGCACGACCCTTGGCAACTTCGACAGCGCATTGGTGGCAAAAGCCCTGGGCGGATTTGCCAATGCCCACATTGGCGGCGATGCCCACCCCAACATTGCCGACATCAGCGAATGCCTGTTTTTTTCTCCGGGGGACGGACGCATCTGGCTGCAAGACCAGCGCATGGTCTTGTTGCACACGGAAGCCCTGGGCTCCCTGCGGCGCGAAATGATTGACAGCCTGGGGCTGGAGCAGGCCCGCGGACTGTTCACCCGTGCGGGCTATGTCAGCGGCGCCCGCGATGCCCAACTGGTGCGGCGGCAGTGGCCCGATGCAGACCCGTCGGCCATCGCCCTCGCGGGTACGCGCCTGCATGCGCTGGAGGGGGTGGTGAAAGTCGAGGTGGTGCGGGCCTCGTACAAGCCGGAAACGGGCAGCTATGAAGGCGAATTTCTGTGGCACAACTCCAGCGAAGACGATGAACACATCGCCGCCTACGGGATTGGCGGCTCACCCGCCTGCTGGATGCAGGTGGGCTATGCCACGGGCTATGTCAGCACATTGTTCGGCCATCTCGTCGTCTTCCGGGAAACGCAGTGTCGCTCCATGGGCGAAGCGCATTGCCAGGTGGTAGGCAAATCGGCCGACCAGTGGGACGATATCGCGCAAGACATGCGCTACCTCAACGTCAGGGAGTTTGTCGATACCGCAGCCTACGCCCGCCCAGCCCCCAGCGCCGCCGAACTGCCCCAGGTCGAGGCCTCCGCCGGCGATGCGATGGTCGGCGCCTCCTCGGCCTTCAACGCCGCCTGCCACCAGCTGAGCCGCGTGGCGCGTACCTCGGCCACCGTGCTGTTTACCGGCGAGTCCGGCGTGGGCAAGGAAAAATTTGCCCGCATGCTGCACAAGATCAGCCCGCGCAAGGACCGGCCGTTTGTGGCGGTGAACTGCGCAGCCATCCCGGAAACCCTGATCGAGTCCGAACTGTTCGGCGTGGAACGCGGGGCGTACACCGGAGCCAGCCACTCGCGGCCAGGCCGCTTTGAGAGAGCCAGCGGCGGCACCCTGTTTCTGGACGAGATTGGCTCGCTGAGCTACGTCGCCCAAGGCAAGCTGCTGCGCGCCTTGCAGGAGGGCGAGGTCGAACGGGTGGGCGGCACGCGCAGCATTGCAGTGGATGTGCGCGTCGTGGCGGCTACCAATGAAGCGCTGCGTCAAGCCGTGCTGGAGGGAAAGTTTCGCGAGGATTTGTTCTTTCGGCTCAATGTCTTCCCCATTCACCTGCCGCCCCTGCGCGAGCGGCGTGATGACATTCCCCTGTTGATGAACCACTTTCTGAACCATTACCGGCGCAAGCACGGCTGCAACACTGGCGGCTTCACGCAGGCAGCGGTTCGGTCCCTGCTGAACTATGCCTTTCCAGGCAACATCCGCGAACTGCAAAACCTGATCGAACGCGCTGTGATCATGGCCGACATGGAAGGGCTGATTGATGTGCACCACTTATTCACCAGCGGTGAAACCCTGAGCGCCGACATCATGACGCTGCGGCTGAAGGGAAGCTCCGCAACTTTGAACTTCGCAGAGCCTGCAGGCTGCGCACAAGCCTTGGCGATAGCCACACCGTCAAGCACGGCGCAGGCTCCGCAGTCTCTGGATCAGACCGAGCGCGACACGCTCCTGCGGGCGATTTCCACATCCCAGGGGAATCTGTCCGCCGCAGCGCGGCTGCTCAACACAACGCGGGCGAAGCTGGCCTACCGCGCAAGAAAGCATCGCCTCCTTTGATTCGCGCACACTTGCCTTGAGGTTTCGGGCTGCCCCGCCAGCTTCGGCCCCCAACCCGCTCACCCATCCAGCATCGCACCCAGGCGGGAGGGCCGCCAAGCCTGTGGCCGGTGCGCTTCAAGCGCTTCAGTTAAATTACCCGTCTATGCCGACCCCTTCCATTCCGCGCAAAGCGAGCAGTCCCAGCTTTTCCCAACGAGAGTTCCGGGCCTCGCTGGCCATGTTTGCCACCGGGGTCACCATCGTCACCGCGCGCACGCCGGCCGGCGTGCTGGTCGGCCTGACGGCCAACTCCTTTAATTCGGTGTCGCTCAACCCGCCCCTGGTCCTCTGGAGCCTGGCGCAGGCAGCGGGCTCCATGGCTGCGCTGAGCGCCGGGTCGCACTACGCCATCAACATCCTGGCGGCGGATCAGAAAGCGCTGGCCGAACGCTTTGCCAGCCGGCGCGAAGACCGCTGGGCGGACGTGCTGTTCACCGAAGGCGCGAGCGGCTCTCCCCTGCTCAGCGGCGCGGCCGCCACCTTCGAATGCTTCAACCGCAGCCGCTACGAGGAAGGCGACCACGTGATCTTCGTCGGCGAAGTGGAGCGCTGCAGCCATCGCGCTGGCGCAGCGCCGCTGCTGTTTCACGGCGGCAGGTTCTACACCGAGCACCCTTTGTGAGCCGGCGCTGATGCCTCATCGGTGAATCCGGCGCGCCTTGCCTGGCCGACAGGCGCAGGGCGCGACGACTGTCCGTGACTGAAGTATCCATCCGGGTTCTACGCGACCTGGCCGCCCCCGCTACACCATCCCGTCGCCCCGCTGCCCCAGGCGCACGGTGGTCACACCGGGCCGCAACTGCCGCACCGATGGCATGACCAGCACGCAGTCGTCATAAGGCGTCACCACCGCCTCGCCGGCATCGTGCGCAATCGGTGTGCCGGCGCGGCGAATGATTTCGCCGCCACGAAAGTCCTGCACAAACGCAAAATCGGCCGAGCGCGCGACGATGCGGTGGGTGACCATCACCGGCGGTGGCGGCATCGCGTCGGGCAGCAGCCAGCCAGGCGGCACGTCGCCATGATCCATGACCCCGCAGCCCACCAGAAAACGCATCAGCACATTGCGCGCCGCCTGCAGCGACGCCAGCTCCCAGTGCTGCCCGGCTTCCAGCAGCAGGGCAATGCGGGAGCCCTCTTTTTCCGCAAACGGCCCGTAGTCCCGCATGCGCACGCCATCGGCGTGACCGGCATCCACGACCACCTGGCTCGCCGTACCCAGGCTTTGCGCGAAAGCGATGTTGCGTGGCAGCAGGCCGGTGACCAGAAGAGGCCCGCAGGGCTCATGCATCGAATGCAGGTCCAGCAAATGGCTGGCGCGGTCGACGAAGGGTCGGATTTCGCGGGCACGTGACAATTCGGCGCTGTGTCTGCTGCCATCCAGCACGCTTGCGGACCACACGCGGTTGAAGTCCTCGTCGACAAACCGGGATGCGTCCGGATGGCGGGCCTCAAAGCGTGCGAAGGCCGCCGTGTTGCAGAACGCAGCAGTGATACGCCCCCGCCGGGGGTGCAGTCCGCTGCGCAGGAACGCATCCAGCGCCCACGCACCCGAGTACTCGTTGCCGTGCACCAGCGCCGTCAGCAGGACTTCCGGGCCGGCCTCGACCGAGGCACGCTCGTGCACATAGGCCGTACCTGTGGGAGAAGCCGCCCAGCCGGACAGCCCGGGCGGCTCCAGTTGCACCGCATGGGCCTTGATGGGACCGCCGCTCACGAGGCCGCGCCGGTCGCCACGGCCTTGTTGACCACACTGCGCACGCGCTGGGTTTCCGCCCGGATAAAGGCCGTGAGCGCCTGCGGCGTGCCTCCTTCGTTGGAAATGCCGGCCTTTTGCAGCTTTTGCCACACGGCTTCCTCGCGCAAAATGTCGTTGAGCTCCCGGTTCAGGCGCGCCACCAGGGGCGCCGGCAATTTCGCGGGCCCGAAGAGGCCAAACCAGACGTTCATGTCATAACCTTTCAGGCGCGGGTTCTCGCCCAGTGCGGGAATCTGCGGCGCCGCCCGTGAGCGGGTTGCTGTCGTCACACCAAGCGGAACCATCTTGCCCGATTCGATGTGCGGCAAAGCAGAGGAAAGCACCGAGACACTGAACTCGATATTGCCCCCCAGCAGGTCCTGCAGCTGCTGCGCCGCGCCGCGATAGGGCACATGGCGAAAGGTCGTTCCGGCCAGCAGGTTGATGAGTTCGCCTGAAACATGCAGCGGCGTGCCGATGCCGGACGATGCGAAGTTCAACTGGTTGCGTTCGCGCCTGGACTTGGCCAATGCCTCCTCGATGGTTTTCACACCGGTCCGGGGGCTGGTCACGAAGACCATCGGCGTGACGCCGATCAACCCGACGGGGGCCAGGTCGGTTTCGCCGTTGTACCTGACCGCCGCATTGAAGAGCCTTGCGATGGAAACTTCGCTTCCGGAGCCCAGCAACAGCGTATAGCCGTCGGCTGCGGCATTGACCACCTTCTGCGCCCCTATCGTTCCACCGGCGCCGCCCACGTTGTCCACCACCACAGGGGTGCCCAGGCGCTTGGCCAGCGGCTCCGCAATGATGCGTGCCACCAGGTCGACGCTCCCGCCGGCGGGGTAGCCCACCACCAGGGAAATGGGCTTGCCGGCGGGCCAGGCCTGCGCCCATGCAGCGGGCAGGCACAGCAGCCCGGCTGCGGCCAGGCAGAGTGTGCGGCCGACGCCGCGGCGGTTGAGGGTAAACGTTTCAGGCATGACGGGCTCCTTGTTGATGGCGCCAGTCTAGAAGTCGTCCGCGCGCCGCGCATGCGCATCACGCATGGGAGCATGCGAGCCCCGGACTCAGGCGCCGGCTGCGGTACTGGCCGACCAGATGCGCTGCACCAGATCGTTGCGCGGGCTCCGCGGGCGGTACAGGCGGATTTCAAAGCGGACCGCCGCACCTTTGCCGTCCGCCTCCACCAGCCGGCCGCTGCGCAGGTCGCCATCCACCAACCCGCGGGGCAGCCACGCCATGCCCACGCCCTGAAGCGCCTGCTCATGCAGCGACTCGGCAAAGTCCGATTCGGTCACCGTGTGCAGGTGCAGCTCGCGCGAACTGCGGCTGAGTCCGTCCTGAAGGATCTGGCTGAGCGCCAGCGTCGGGGCATAGCCCAGCACCGGCACCGGGTGGCGGTCCGTGCCAGGCAAGGCATGCCGCGGCTGGCCATCGCCGCGCGGCGCGCTCACGGCCACCAGCTCGTCGGTGCCCAGCGTGATGCCTTCAAACGTCTGCTCGTCCAGCAGCAGCGGCAGGCGCGGATGGGTAAACGACAACAGGAAATCGGCGGCGCCCTGCTCCAGGGCCGTGGCCCCCTCATGGATGGAGCCTGTCAGGATGCGCAGCCGAAACTCGCCGGCCGAACGCTTGACGCGCGCGAGCCAGTCCGGCACGGCCGTGCGTGACAGCGTGCGCCCGGTCGCCAGCGTGACCCAGTCAAGGCTGCCACGCGCATGGCGTATGCGGGCGCGGGCGTCGTTGAGGCTCGCCGCCGCCCGGTGCGCCACCGGCAGCAGTTCCTCGCCAGCGGCAGTCAGCCCCAGCGGCATGCTGGCGCGGTTGATCAGGTCGGCGCCGGCCCACAGCTCCAGTGCGCGTATGCGGCGCGAGAACTGCGGCTGCGTCACATGACGCAGTTCGGCTGCCCTTGAAAAGCTGCGCTCTCGCGCCAGCACAATGAAATCTTCCAGCCATTTATGGTCCACAGCAACACCCTGTCCTGTCAGTTCATGTGATGGTATTCCTTGTCACCCACCGCCGGGCCGCGGGGAGCCCCGGCTACCATCAAGGCATGACCGCACGCAAGACCCACCTCGACACCCTCGCTGTCTCCCTGCTGCTGGGTTGCTGCCTGTTCTGGGGCCTGCAGCAGGTGCTGATCAAGGCCACCATCAGCGAGATCCCGCCGATGTTCCAGGCCTCCTTGCGTTTGCTGGGCGCCACGGCCCTGCTGGGGCTGTGGTGCCTGTGGCGCGGCATTGCGCTGTTTGGCCGTGACGGCTCCCTGCGGGCCGGCCTGCTGGCAGGTGCGCTGTTTGGCGCGGAGTTTGCCTGCATTTACCTGGGCCTGCAGTACACCAGCGCCTCGCGCCTGACGGTGTTTTTGTACACCTCGCCTTTCTGGGTCGCCCTGCTGGTGCCGCTGTGGGTCAAGGCCGAACGCTTGCGCGGCCTGCAATGGGTTGGCTTGCTCGGGGCCTTTGTCGCCGTGGTGTTTGCCCTGCGTGAAGGCTTCACGGCCGGCCACGGATCAACGGCGCGCGGTGACTTGCTGGCGCTGCTGGCCGGGCTGCTCTGGGGACTCACCACCGTGGTCATTCGCGCCTCCAGCCTGACCAACATCGCGGCGGAAAAACTGCTCTTTTACCAACTGGCCGTCAGCGGCCTGGCCTTCCCGGCGCTGTCACTGGCGCTGGGCGAGGTGTGGGTCTGGCAATTCAGCCCGTTTGCCATCACCTCGCTGCTGCTGCAGACCGTGATCGGCGCTTTCGCCAGTTACCTGGCCTGGATGTGGATGCTGGGGCACTACCCGGCGACCCGGATTTCAGTGTTTGTCTTTCTCACGCCGCTGTTTGCGCTGCTGTTTGGCGCGCTGTGGCTCAGGGAAAGTGTGACGCCCGGCCTGCTGGCGGCGCTGGCGCTGGTGGCCGTCGGTGTCGTGCTGGTGAATCGTCAGCCGGCGGCGGCCTGAGCGTTTCAGGGTTTCAGGGTTTGGACACCATGTGCAGCACCATGTCGACACGGTTGCCATGGCCTTGCGTGAGCACCAGGTGCAGCTTGTCGTTGATGAACAGCAATTTGCCGTTGCGCTGAATGCGCGCTGCCACGGCGTAGCGCATGCGCGGGTCTATCCGGCCCGGATCCACGCTGAGTTCGAACGGCAAGGGCACCTGGCTGCGGGGCGTGAAACGCTGCTCGGCCAACACGCCCGATGGCGAGTCGAGTCGCGAGATGTCACGCAGCTGGACAATGACGTCGCTGTCGGGCGGCAAGGCCACGCGCTGCAGGTAGGACACGGTGCCGGTCACACGCAGCCCGGAGGTGGCAGATGCTGCTGGCACGTCGGCCGGGGGAGCGGAGGCGGGTCCGGTCGCGCATGCAGTGAGCAGGCCAAGGACAGCGAGGGCGGCCGCCCCCATCATTCGTCGATTCATGCGCCCCTTTCGGCAAGGTAGTTTTGCGAGAACTGAACATACCATGCGAGGCAATCCGGGTTGGCCATCGCGTCCCGGTTCACCACCTTCTCGATCGGTTGCCCCAGCAACAGTTTCTTGATTGGCAGCTCCTGTTTTTTGCCCGACAGAGTGCGCGGTATTTCGGGCACCTGAAAAATGGCATCGGGTACAAAGCGCGGCGACAACGCGGTTTTGATCGCACCATTCAAACGGGCTTTCAGGGCGTCGTCGAGCGCGACACCCTCGCGCAGCACCACAAACAGCGGCATGTAGCTTTCGCGGCCCAGATACTCCAGGTCCACCACCATCGAGTCCAGCACCTCGGGCAGCGCCTCTATCGCGCTGTACAGCTCGCTGGTGCCCATGCGCAGGCCGTGGCGGTTGATGGTGGCATCGCTGCGGCCGTATATCACGCAACCGCCGTTGGCGCCAATCTTGAGCCAGTCGCCATGCCGCCAGACATTGGGGTATATGTCGAAGTAGCTGGAGAGGTAGCGCTGGTTGCCCTCATCGCCGACGAAGTACAGAGGCATGGACGGCAGGGGCTGCGTACAGACCAATTCGCCCACTTCATTGATGACAGGTTGGCCCTGCTCGTTCCAGGCCTCGACCGCGCAGCCGAGCAGGCGGCACTGCATCTCGCCGGGGACCAGCGGCAATTCGCGGTTGCCGCCGATGAAAGCGCCGGCGAAGTCCGTTCCGCCGGAGATGTTGCACCACCAGATATCTTCCCGTTCGGGCTGAGCTTGTCGAAGCCGGTCCTGAGCAAGGTCGAAGGGCTCTTTGACAGGCTCAGAGCGAACGGCATGGAGCTTGCGGAATTGCTGCGTCCCCCATCGCTGCGTGTCTTCGCTCAGCGGCGAACCGGTGCTGCCGAGTGCCCTTATCCTTGTCAGATCGCCGCATTCCGCCAGCTCAACCCCCGCCTTCATGCAATTGGCAAAGAAGGCGGCACCGGCGCCGAAAAACGTCACGTCAAGGTCGGCCGCAAAGCGCCAGAGCGTGGTCCAGTCGGGTTTGTCCTTGCTGCCGCCGGGGTTGCCGTCAAACAGGCAGCAGGTGGTGCCGTTGAGCAGGCCGCTCAGCTGCGCGTTCCACATCACCCAGCCGGTGGAGCTGTACCAGTGGTAGCGCTCGCCCCAGCTGTTGGCCTCGTAGCTGCAACCGATGTCGTTGTGCAGGGTCTTCAACGCCAGCGCTACCAGTTGCGTGCCGCCGTGGCCATGCACGATGGGCTTGGGCAGGCCGGTGGTGCCGCTGGAATAGACAATCCACAGCGGATGGTCAAACGGCAGCCAGAGCGGTTCAAACGCCGCAGTTTGCGCATCATTTCGGGCCGTCGCGCTTTCGAGAAGGGTGCTGTCGGCTATTGAATTTGTGCTGCCAAGATTCTCATGAACGATCACATGCTGCAGGCTGGGCAGCGCGGCGCGCAGCTCCGCCAGCACAGCCGTGCGGTCAAAATCGCGCCCGCCATAGCGCACGCCGTCACAGGCAATCAGCACCTTGGGTTCGATCTGTTTGAAGCGGTCCAGCACGGCGTGGGTGCCCATGTCGGGCGCGCAAATGCTCCAGACGCCGCCTATGCTGACCACGGCCAGGAAAGCCACCATGGCCTCGGGAATGTTGGGTAAATAGGCGGCCACGCGGTCGCCCGGCTCCACACCTTGGGCCTTCAGGTGCAGTGCCAGTGACGCGACCTGCTGGCGCAGAGCAGGCCAGCTCAGTTCGCGGTGCTGGCCGCTGGCAAGGCTTTTTTCGTTGTGGTTGACAAGCGCGGGGAAACCTGCGGCGTGGGCCTTGTCCACGTGCCGCAGGACCTGCCGCGCATAGTTGACCTGGGCGCCCGGAAACCACCGGGCACCAGGCATGCGCCGGTCGGCCAGCACCGCTGTGTGCGGCGTCGGCGATTGCAACTCAAAATAGTCCCAGATGCTTTGCCAGAAGGCCTCCAGGTCGGTCACCGACCAACGCCACAGTGCGTCATAGCTGTCAAAGGACAGGCCGCGCGTGGCCTTCAACCAGTCCTGGTAGAGGCGTATTTGGGGAGTAAAGGGTGCGCTCATGGTGCAAGCTTAACGCCACGACCTTGACGTGAGAAGGGTCAGCACGCCTCATGAAGTGCGTGATTTGCAATTTCGCACAATCGTGCTAATATTCGCCGCATGGACGCCAAAACCCAGAAAAGCGAGATGACCCGGACCGCCATCATTGGCGCGGGAATTGATCTCGCAGCGGCGGAAGGCCTGGAGGCCATCACGCTGCAGGCCGTGGCCGACCGGATCGGCCTGTCCAAGAGCGGCGTGTTCTCGCGCATCGGCTCGCGCGAGGCTTTGCAAAAAGCCGTCATTGAAGAGTTTGGCCGGCGCTTTCTGGCCGATGTGTTTGTACCGGCCATGCAGCAGCCCAAAGGCCTGCCACGCCTCAACGAAATCGTGCGCCGCTGGATTGTGCGCACGCGCGACGTCGAAGTGCAGCAGGGATGCATCTACACGGCCGGCGCGTTCGAGCTGGACGACAAGGAGGGCGAGTTGCGCAACACGCTGCTGCAGGAAGTGACGCGCTGGCGCGCCGCCTTGCGCCGTACCGTGTTGCAGGCCATCGAGGCCGGCCACCTGCAACCAGACACCGACCCCGAGCAGCTGGTCAGCGAAATCAGCAGCTTGTCCATTGGGCTGTTGCACGATGCGCGCTTTCTGCGCGACCCGCGCGCGGCCGAGCGCACCCAGGCATCCTGGGAGCGCCTGATTAACAGCTACAAAACCTGATTGTTGAGGGACGCCCACGTGCCCTTGTTTGTTGTGTTTGCTCTAATTTCGCACGACCGTGCGAAGAAAGGAAGATGCCATGTTGATCATCATTTTTTCGTTCATCGGTTTTCTGCTGGTGTGCGGTGTGACGGCCGCCCTGGCCTCGCTGCGCCATCTGCCGCGCAGCAATGAAGACTGGATCTATTACTGAATGACTGAAGCCGGGGCCGGCCCCCTGCTGACTCAAAAACGGAGAGTCCCATGACACGTACATCCCTGCAGGCAGCCACAGCCTACTACAACGCCAGCCCGCTCACGCGGGTGTTCCGCTGGGGCCTGGGAGCCTCGCAGCGCATCTGGCCGGCGCTGGCCGTGCGTGCGGCCTATCGCCTGTTTGGCACGCCGCTGCCGCCCAAGTGGCTGAGCCGCCGCAGAGCCTGGAGCCCTGCCTGGCACCTGGAACAGTGGCCGTTTGAAGACGCCAGCCTGACGCTTTATTCACGCCCGATCGCGCCGCAGGGCCCGGTCGTTCTGCTGGTGCACGGCTGGGGCGGACACGCCGGCCAGATGCTGGCGCTGGCCGACACGCTGGCGGCGCAGGGCATGCGGCCCATGATCGTCGAGATGCCCGCGCACGGACGCAGCCGCGGCTCGACCAGCAACCTGCCGCAATTCGCACGTGTGATCGAGTACGTCTCGGCGCGCCTGCAGCAGCAGGGCTACAGCGTGCACGGCTTGGTGGCCCATTCGCTGGGAGCCAACGCCGGCGCCTATGCCGCCAGCCGCGGCCTGCCGGTGAACCGGCTGGTGCTGCTGGCCCCGCCCGCCTCACCTTATGAGTACACGCGCCTGTTTGCCCACGTGTTTGGCCTGAGCGAGACCACGCGCGCAGCCATGCAGCATCGCGTCGAAGCGCGCGAAGGCATCCTGATGCCGCAGTTTGAGCCGGCGGCGGTGGGCCCGCGCATTCACCTGCCCACGCTGGTGGTGCATGACCGGCAGGACAACATCAACCACTTCGCCGACGGCGTGGCGTACAGCCAAACGATCGAAGGCGCACGCCTGGTGGCCACCGAAGGGCTGGGGCACCAGAAGATCCTGAAAGACACCGGGGTGCTGCAACACGTCGCCTCGTTCCTGGCCTGAGGCCGGCCATCACCGGCCGCAGATCGCAGGGTGCCCGTTCTGCCGGCATCCGGTCGCTCTTGTGGGATGCGTCCATTCCCCCTAGCATTGCCACACTTTACAAAGGGAGGAAGTGATGGGAATGCTGGACTGGAAGGAGAAGAGCGTCGACGTGCTGAAGCAGGGAGGCGTGATCGCGCCGGACGAACGGCTGCCGTGGCCGCAAACTGCGGTGATGGGCGTGCAGCACGTGATTGCGATGTTTGGCGCCACGGTGCTGGCGCCCATCCTGATGGGCTTTGACCCCAACATCGCGATCCTGATGAGCGGCATCGGCACGCTGATCTTTTTTGCCGTCACGGGCGGCAAGGTGCCCAGCTACCTCGGTTCGAGCTTTTCGTTCATCGGCGTGGTGATTGCCGCCACGGCCTATGCGGGCAAGGGGCCCAATGCCAACCTTGGCGTGGCCCTCGGCGGCATCATTGCCTGCGGAGTGGCCTACACCCTGATTGGCGTGATCGTGCAGCTTGTCGGCACCGGCTGGATAGAGCGCGTCATGCCACCGGTGGTGACTGGCGCCGTCGTGGCGGTGATTGGCCTGAACCTGGCGAGCATACCCGTCAAGAACATGGCGGCGAGCAACTTCGATGCATGGATGCAGCTGGTGACCTTCGTGAGCGTGGCACTGGTGGCCGTGATGACCCGCGGCATGGTGCAGCGTTTGCTGATCCTCGTCGGCCTGCTGGTGGCCAGCATCGTGTATGCCGTGCTCACCAATGGGCTGGGCCTCGGCAAGCCACTGGATCTGTCGGGGATCGCCAGCGCAGGCTGGGTCGGTCTACCAGGCATTGCCGCGCCGGTCTTCAGCCTGAACGCGATGCTGCTGATTGCGCCGGTGGCCATCATCCTGGTGGCGGAAAACCTCGGCCACATCAAGGCGGTGACCGCCATGACCGGCAAAAACCTGGATGTCTACATCGGCCGGGCCTTCATCGGCGACGGTGTGGCCACCATCGTCTCGGGCAGCGCCGGCGGCACCGGTGTCACCACCTATGCCGAAAACATTGGCGTGATGGCCGCCACCAAGATCTATTCAACGGCCGTGTTTGTCGTGGCAGCACTGATCGCCATTTTGCTGGGCTTCAGCCCCAAGTTCGGCGCGTTGATCCAGGCGATTCCCCTGCCCGTGATGGGCGGGGTGAGCATCGTGGTGTTCGGCCTCATTGCCGTGGCCGGCGCCAAGATCTGGGTCGACAACAAGGTGGACTTTTCAGACAACAGGAACCTGATCGTGGCGGCCATCACGCTGGTGCTGGGCACCGGCGACTTCACGCTGAAGTTCGGGCAATTTGCGATGGGCGGCATTGGCACCGCCACCTTCGGCGCCATCTTGCTGTATGCGCTGCTCAACCGCCAGCGCTAGTGTGGTGTTGCACACTAGTACTTCGACACAGAGGCATCGGAACACAATGAAAGCGATGGATTCGGGCCCGAACCAAAACCTTGACTTGTCATTGCGGGCCTGACCCGCAATCCATGGATCCCGGATCAAGTCCGCGATGACAAACCAGGGGGCAAGGGCTTAACTGAACCGTATTGGGCCCAGGCGCAAACCGCAGACATAGCTGTAGCTATGGCGAGGATTTGCAGCGACGGCATGGGTTCGAAGGCGCGCCTTCATGTTTCGATATTTCTGGGTCGGAGTACTAGCGGGGCCGCGGGCTGCCGCCCTGACCACCTGTCGAGCAGGGCTCCACTTCGTGCAGGCGCTGACCTCTGGCTTGGGCCAGGGCAATTTTGGTCGCCACCAACTCGCGCTCCAGGTCGACGCGTGCGCCGATTTCCTGCGCCAGGACCTGGTGAACCTGCGCCAGCTCGTCGGCGGACTCCTGAATCCTGCGTTCGATTTCGTCAGTTTTTCGCAGGGCCTGTGCGACTTCGCCGGTTTGCAAGGGGTCGGGAATTTCCTGTTTGAGTACGGTGTTGATCACCATCAGTTCATCGGCCGCCTGCTCCATCGTCTCTTTCGCCGTGTCATTCTGATCCAGCGCGCGCGCAAGCGGAGTGGAAAGGGGAGAGGCGGACTGCTTTGGGGACATGGTCAGGACCTTGGGTCAGGTTGCAAGGACATCGACACCGGGGGATTGCCCGAATAGCGGATTGCCGCAAAGCTGGAGATTTATCGACTTAAAACTTTACTCCACTGGAATACCCCAAGGACGGGCAAGTTACGGGCCATTACGGCGTTAACAAAAATAAACACATGTGTGGACTTCGCGCCCGCCAGTTCGGGAGTGGGGAGCCTCAGGGCTGCTTTCCGGGGGATCCCGTGCCGCTTCGGGGAACCGGCTTGCCCGCGGGATCCGGGCTGAGGATCTTGCCCAGCGTGGCGCCGATACGGGCACCAATCGCCGTGCCGACGCCGGGCAGTATCGCCGTGCCCACCATGGCACCCGCCAGCGCACCGCGGGATACGGACACCCTCACGTTCTCAAGAGGTCCGTTGATTTGCAAGGGTACGCCGACCACACCGTCCACGAGATCCACCGAGAGTTCAGCCTGGACTTGCTGGTTGGCCACCCGGGCCTTTCCCGATGCGGTCAGTGCACCCGACCCTGCCTTGATACCGGTGTAGTCGACCACCATGCCCTGCGGTGTGTTCTGCGTGTCGAGCTGCCCGGTGACTGATTCGAGCGCTGTCTGTCCGGCGAACTCCTGGCCCGCGCTGCGAATCGCCTTGTCGAGGTCGAACCGCAGCAGCTTCGAAGAGCCCATGGCGAACGTGGTCCTGGTGTGAAGCGACTGCGCCAGTTCGACAACGTTGTCGCCATGGGCGGACAACACCGTATTGCCAGAGGCCTTGCCCGCGACGATGGAACGGCGGTTGAAGGCGGCCAGCGCACTCTCCACCTCCATATCCTTCGGTTGCAAGGCGCCTTCCAGGTGGAAGCGGCCGTTGGGGCGGGTCTGCAGTTCCACCGTGCCGTGGGCCGTGCCGCCGCCCACGTTGATGCGGGCAGCCCACCGGTCATCCTGCCCCTCGCGGGTCAGCGTGAGGTCGGTGACGGGCGTGAAACCGGGACGGCGCAACAGGGCGTGGCGCGGCCGCCAGCCGGGATCAAAGTCCACCTCGCCGTCGTAAATGACGGGAACACCGTGCCGCGAAATCCAGGTCACGTCGCGAAACACCAGACGCGCCAGCGGAATGTCGCCGACGCTCGATTCAGTTGGCTCGCGACCGTGTTCCGGCCGCGCCAGGGCCCAACCCAGCGACAACTGCGGCACGGTGGCGCCGTGCAGGTCTACACGGTCCATCTTCACGCGGCGCTGCCAGAGCGCCAGCAGGTCCGGATAAGCGGTGAGTTTTTGAATGACGATGGGCTGCGGCTGCACCGTGATGATGTTTTCCATCACCAGCGTCGGCGCCGGCAGCAGCCGCCAGTGCAGCGCACCCACGTTGACCTTGAC
This sequence comes from Polaromonas sp. JS666, assembly GCF_000013865.1. Lineage (NCBI taxonomy): Bacteria > Pseudomonadati > Pseudomonadota > Betaproteobacteria > Burkholderiales > Comamonadaceae > Polaromonas > Polaromonas sp. JS666. The sequence continues at coordinate 116,638 of NC_007948.1, read as the reverse complement.
ACCGAGCCACGCCTCCAGCTGCAGGGCTGCGCGACGCGCCAGCTCGTCATCGGAGGGCACGAGGCGCATCATCGCCACCCAGAGCAAAACCGGCAGGCCCAGGACAAGACCGAGGCCCACCAGCCAGCGGTGTGCGCGTGTCATGGAGAGGGTGCTTTCGTGACCATTTCTCCAGCTTACGCCCGGCCCTGGCAGCGGAAGGCGCGACAAGTTGCCCAAGGGGTGTAGGCGGCCACCTTATAGTGGAGGGCGCCCTGTCCCCGAATCAGTCTGGAATCACCATGCGCATCTGGAAACAGCCCATCTCCATCGAATTGCTCACCGCGTCCAACGCGAACTGCGCCGTCACCCATCTGGGCATCGAATTTCTGGAAGTGGGCGATGATTTCATCCGCGCCCGCGTGCCGGTGGACCGCCGGACGGTCCAGCCTTATGGGCTGCTGCACGGCGGAGTGTCGGTGGTGCTGGCCGAAACACTGGGCTCGTGTGGCGCCGCTTACACAGCGCCTGCAGGGCATCGCGCTGTGGGACTGGATATCAACGCCAACCACCTCAAGGGCACAACCAGCGGCTGGGTGACCGGCATCACGCGGCCCGTGCACATTGGCCGAAGCACCCAGGTCTGGCAGATCGAGATGACCAACGACGCGGGCGAGCTGACCTGCGTGTCGCGCATCACCATGGCGATGCTGCAGCCGAAGCAGTCGTGATATCCAGGCTCGACGCTGCCGGCTTTAAGATGCGCTCACTCCTCCGAGGCCGCCCTCGCCATGCGTTCGCTTTTCCAGTACACATCGTCACCGCCATTCATGCGGTTGAGCACGCGTGACAGCACAAACAGCAGGTCGCTCAAACGGTTGAGGTACTGACGCGGCGCCTCCTTGAGGGGCTCGGCCGCGCCCAGGGCCACCACCGCCCGCTCCGCGCGGCGCGCCACGGTGCGGCACACATGCGCGAGCGCCGCGGCCCGCGAGCCGGCCGGCAAAATGAATTCCGCCAGGCGCGGCAGTTGGGCATTGTGCTCGGCCAGCGCCGCATCGAGCAGGGCCACGGCCTCGGGCTTGAGGAGCTCAAAGCCCGGGATCGACAGCTCGCCGCCGAGGTTGAACAGCTGGTGCTGCACTTCGACCAGCAGGTCGCGCACGCCGGGCGGCATTTCTTCGCAGAGCAGCACGCCGATCTGCGAATTCAATTCATCGACGTCGCCCATGGCATGAACACGCAGGCTGTCTTTGGAGACGCGCGTGTTGTCGCCCAGCCCCGTGGTGCCGTTGTCGCCCGTGCGTGTTGCGATCTGTGAAAGTCTGTTGGCCATATGGGTGAGGTGTGAAGGGGGTGAGGCGCCGTGAAACCGGTGAAGCCTCGCGCGGCGTTACGCGAGGCAAGCAAATGTGTCGTGGTCCGCCACCATGTCAGCAGAGAAACACCCTGCAAGAGTGCTGGCCGCCTGGCGCGCTTTGCGATGCAATCAGGCCCTGTTCAACCTTGAAGCAACCTTTGAAGGACATCTCTGCATGACGGTGAAAAACCATTCTATTCCCAACTTTGGCAACTTTGAATTGCGCAGCGTGGTGCTGGTGGCTGCATTGGCCATGGGCGCCGCCGCTGCCGCGCGGGCACAAAATTCACCGCCTTCACCTACCAGTCCCGCAAGCCCCACCAATCCGTCGGCACAGATGGCACCTTCGGCAACAACCGGTACCATCCCGCCAAACCGGGTGACCCGCAATGACCTGGAGGCGGCGTTTAACCGGGCCGACACCAACCGGGACGGCAAACTGGATCGCCAGGAAGCCGAGCATTTCCCGGCCGTGGCGCAGCGTTTCGAGTTGATCGACACCGATCACGACACCTTCATCTCGCGCGGCGAATTCAGCAGCGCAGCAGGCTCCTGACCCCTTACGCATCTTCGCTCCTGGCGCGCCGCCGGCCTGCACCGGCGGCGTGACTTCCAGGTGCTCCGGCAACGCCCCGGCGTCCGGGAACTCCACAAGCTTTCTTTGGCAGACGCGACGCGCACGTCGTAAACTGTGCCATTGACCTGGAGACACCCATGAATGCACCCCTACCCGTCCATTTGCTGCCGGAAATTCATCAGCGCGAGACACCTGCCGCGCTGCTGGACGCACTCAAGGCCCGCTTCGCCGAGCGTTGCTCCACCGCGCTGGTGGTGCGCGAGCAGCACGGTCGTGACGAGTCCTCGTTCGCCGCGCCGCCACCCGCCGCCGTGGTCTTTGCCGAAAGCACGCTGGACGTGGCCGACGCCGTGAAGCTGGCCAGCCAGTACAACGTGCCGGTCATCCCCTTTGGCGTTGGCACCTCGCTGGAGGGCCATCTGCTGGCCGTGCAGGGCGGCATCAGCATTGATGTGAGCCGCATGAACAAGGTGCTGTCGATCAACGCGGAAGACCTGACCGTGACGGTGCAGCCCGGCGTGACGCGCAAGCAGCTCAATGAAGAAGTGAAAAGCACGGGCCTGTTCTTCCCCATCGACCCCGGCGCCGATGCGACGCTGGGCGGCATGAGCGCGACGCGCGCCAGCGGCACCAACGCCGTGCGCTACGGCACCATGCGCGAAAACGTGCTCGCGCTGGAAGTGGTGACGGCCAGCGGCGAGGTCATCCGCACCGGCACCCGCGCCAAGAAATCATCGGCCGGCTACGACCTGACGCGCCTGATGGTGGGCAGCGAAGGCACGCTGGGTGTCATCACCGAAGTCACGGTCAGACTCTATCCGCTGCCGGAAGCCATTTCAGCGGCGATCTGCTCCTTCCCCAGCATCGAGGCGGCCGTGCGCACCACGATTGAAGTGATCCAGATGGGCGTGCCGATTGCGCGCGTGGAGCTCATCGACCACAACACCGTCCGCATGGTCAACGCCTATGCCAAGCTGGGCCTGCGCGAAGAACCCATGCTGCTGATGGAGTTCCATGGCTCACCCAGCAGCGTGAAGGAGCAGGCCGAGCTGGTGCAGGAGCTCGCCAGCGGCCATGGCGGCCAGGCGTTTGAATGGGCCAGCACGCCGGAAGAGCGCACCCGGCTCTGGACGGCGCGCCACAACGCCTATTTCGCCGCCATCCAGTCGCGCCCCGGCTGCCGCGCCATCTCCACCGACACCTGCGTGCCGATTTCGCGCCTGGCCGACTGCCTGCTGGAGTCGGTCGCCGAAGTCGACGCCAGCGGCATTCCCTACTTCCTCGTCGGCCACGTGGGCGACGGCAATTTCCACTTTGGCTATTTGATCGACCCCGAGCAGCCCAAAGAGCGTGAAGTGGCCGAAGAACTGAACCACAAGCTGGTCAGCCGCGCGCTGGCGCTGGAAGGCACCTGCACCGGCGAGCACGGCGTGGGCCTGCACAAAATGGATTTCCTGGTGACGGAAACCGGTGATGCCGCCGTCGAGATGATGCGCACCATCAAGCGCGCGCTGGACCCGAAAAACATCATGAACCCGGGCAAGATTTTCACGCTGTGAGTACAGGGGCTGCTGGTCGATTTCTGCTGGCCTGAAGTGCCATGAAAGTGCCATGAGATTGCCCCGCACGCCTTGCCTGCAAACAAATCCTGGTGACCTGGTGACCTGGTAACCTGGTGACTGAAGGCCCCGAAAGCACACAAGGCGGCAGTTCGCGGTGATCTATCTTTCCATCAAGGCTTTTCACATCGTCGCCGTCGTGACCTGGATCGGCGGGATGTTGACACTGTCCCTGGTGCTGGGGTCGCTGGCCCACGCAACGCTGCCACGCGAGGCGAACGAGCACCGTTTGCTGGTCGCCATCCATCGATGGGACCGCAAAGTCACAACACCCGCATTGGGGCTGGTCTGGCTTTTGGGCATCACGCTGGCGGTCATGAGTGGCTGGTATAGCGCGCCATGGCTGTGGGCCAAGCTGGCAGGGGTCGTCCTGCTGTCCGCGCTGCACGGCAACCAGTCGGCCACCATCAGGCGCATGAGCGGTGATTCAGCGCTGCAAGCACCCGGCTATATGCGCTTGACAGCCGGCTTCACGGTCGCAGCCATCACCGCCATCATTCTTCTGGTCACCCTTAAACCGCCGGGTGCTCTTTAGCGTCGGCTGGCTTGTCTGTTGACGGCCAAAAAACGGCCGCTCAAACGGCCGCTCAAGTGGTCGTTCACGCAGTGGCCAGGCACTTCTGATCCAGCTTCTGATCTGCTTTGATTCGACGCCGACCCCTGCCCGCGCGCGTTGTAGGGATATCCAGTGCAGTGTTGCATGCTTGATGGGACGAATAAAAGCGATGGATTTTGGGTCAGGGCAAGGCGCAAACCACAGCGATACCCGCAGGTATCGCGCGGATTTGCAACGCCGCCATGGCGCAAAAGACGCGGTTTTATGTTCCCGATAGCGTGCAACACTGCACTAGCCAGGCCGGGCTTCGTGCTGGACCTGTCCGCTCGCCGGGCGTACGATGGTGCCAGGCATGCCACTGGCGGAATCGGCCCCTCTGGCATGGCAGTTTTTTTGAAGCATCGGGGTAGGCGTGACTTTGCGCAGCCGACACTCCGCCCCTGGTGATCGAACTGGAGGACAAAATGCGCCACTTACTCATTGGGCTTTTGATACTGCTTGGGTCGGCGACTTCGGCCATTGCCCAGGTGAGCATCGGGATTCACCTGTCGCTGTTCCCGGAATTCGTCAGGGTACCGGGCTACCCGGTCTACTACGCTCCGCGACTGGATTCCAACTTCTTCTTTTACGACGGCATGTACTGGGTATACCAGCGCGACCACTGGTACGCGAGCTCCTGGTACAACGGGCCCTGGGTACTGGTGGTGCCTGAGTTTGTGCCGCTGTTCATCCTGCGAGTCCCGGTGCGCTACTACCGGCTTCCTCCCGGGTACTTTTACGGGTGGCGGCCGGATGCGCCGCCACGCTGGGGTGAGTACTGGGGCCGTGAATGGGAGCAGCATCGAAGGGGATGGGACAAGTGGGACCGACGCTCTGCTCCAGCACCCGCTCCGCTGCCTGTCTACCAGCGGCAGTATTCAGGGGACAGGTACCCCCAGATGGAGCAGCAGCAGACACTGCACAGCCAAAATTACCGTTACCAGCCGCGCGACGCCGTAGTGCGGCAGCACTATCAGGGGCAGGCAGTGCAAAGAGCGCCCGCGCCTTCTCAGCGGGAACAGCCGGGAGCGCAGCAGGAGAGGCAGAGAAGCGCCAGGCAGCAGGATATCCAGCGGCCTGATCAGCCACCACCGCTCCAGCAGGGTCGGCCGGCCGCCCCACGGGCACAGCCGCCGCAACGGGGAGGCGAAGAGGATCAGCGGGATCAGCGGTCAGCCCCAGGCCAGGCCCGTCCTCAACAACAGAGAGGCCCGGCCGTCCAGGATCAGCAGCAGCCACCGCAAGGGGCAGCCCCGCGTGAGCAGCAGACGCCAAGGGCAAGCCAGGAAAACGTTCCGAAAGGCAAGGGAGCGCCGCAGGAGCCAAGGCGCAAGCAAGGACAGGGGAAAGACCGCGACAAGGACGAGGATCGCGGGCAGGATCGCAAATGAGAGCTGGATTGAAGCGAAGATTCAGCAGCAGTCGGTCAAATAGGCTGGGAGTTTTTTGGACGCATCACCCTCTGTATGAAGACACCCCGGCCGCCTGAGTTTTCGCTGAGCCCAGTGATACCCTCGTCGGCCACGTGGGCGACGGCAACTTCCACCTCAGCTACCTGATCGACCCCACCCTGCCCGAAGAGCGCGAAGTGGCCAAGGCCCTGAATCACAAGCTGGTGAACCGCGCGCTGAGCCTGGAAGGCACCTGCACCGACAAGCACGGCGTGGGCCTGCACAAAATGGATTTCCTGGTGATGGAAGCCGGCGACGGTGCGGTCGAGATGATGCGCACCATCGAGCGCGCGCTGGACCCGAAGAACATCATGGATCCGGGCAAGATTTTTACGCTGTGCGTGTTGGGGCACACCGGTTTACTCTCTTTTTAATAGCTATTGACGAACAACCAACGAGGGTAAAACCCCGGTTTGAATCATAGAAACCGGGCAAACCATTTTTGATTCGGTAGCGCTCACCCCACCCTCATGCGGCGCTTAATTCACCAATGCCCAGTGCCGGCCACCAGCGGGCATTTTCAGGCGACAGCTTTGCGTCGCGCTGTTGTGGATCGGCTTCAACGCGAGCGCCCTCCTAGTGCATTCAACGTCACGCCGCGTTGCGGCCAGCCTTGAACACTTGCGCATAGGTCGTGGCCGTGGTCGGGATGGATCCCCGGTGATCGACCTTGCCCCAAAAACGCCGCAGTGCGCACTGCTGGAAATTATTGTATGATGCTCATCATGCAAAATAGGAAGCCTAACGCCAGAGCTGCGGCTAAGGATGCCACGCACGAACGCATCGTGGCCGTGGCCGCCCGAGCAATCCGTCGTAGCGGCTACGACGGTACTGGAGTCGCCGACATCATGAAGGAGGCCGGCCTGACGCATGGCGCCTTTTATGCCCACTTCACGTCACGCGAGGCCATGTTGGCCGAAGCGGCGGGGAGGGCGTGCGCGGAGTCAGCCGCCGTAGTGGCGGAGGTTGTTGCCAGCGTGCCCTCCGAGCAGGCTTTTGCATCCATGCTTCGCACTTACCTCTCGCGGGAGCACCTGGAGCAGGTAGAAATGGGATGTCCCCTGGCCGCGCTGGGCTCGGAGACGCCGCGCCAGGCCCCCGAAGTACGCCGAGTGACCACCCGGCACATCAAGGAAATGATCGATCTTGTCGCCCGTCAGTCGCCTGACTGGGGGCAGCCCGGTGCCCACGAACGCGCACTCGTGACCGTCGCCACCATGGTGGGCACATTGCTGTTAGCGCGTGCAGTCGACGAGCCCGCGCTATCGGACAGCCTGTGCGCGGCCGCATTGAAGCACCTGCCCCCCGCCTGAATCCACTGAGACACTCGCCTTTTCGCTCGCCTAAACATATGATGATCATCATGCGAAATCAATATAACGCCTGTCAGGCGAGCCCTTCTGTTCGGCAATGCCCCCCGCATGCCGACGCGTCCCGAATCCCACACGCTAAAGGAGAAACGCCATGAACATGATGAACAAGATTGCCCTCGTGACGGGTGCCTCGTCGGGCATCGGCGAAGTGACTGCGCAGCGGCTTTCGAAGGCCGGCTACAAGGTGTACGGCACCAGCAGGCGCGGCGGCCAGGCGGGTCAACAATCGTTCGAGATGTTGCCCCTGGATGTGACCAAGAACGAGTCGGTCGAAGCTGCGGTCCAGAAGCTGATGCAGTTGGAAGGCCGCATCGACCTTCTCGTCAACAACGCCGGCTTCGGGGTCGCTGCAGCCGGTGCGGAAGAGAGTTCGATCGAGCAGGCCCAGTCGATGTTCGATACGAACTTCTTCGGGATCGTGCGGATGACCCGGGCCGTCGTGCCCCACATGCGACGCCAGGGGAGTGGTCGCATCATCAACATCGGCTCAGTGTTTGGTTTCTTGCCCATGCCGTACATGGCGCTCTATGCCGCAACCAAACACGCGATAGAAGGTTATTCGGAATCGCTCGACCATGAGCTGCGCACGTGGGGCATCCGGGTCTCGGTCATCGAGCCTGCGAACACGAACACGCAGTTCGACGCGAACTTGCTGGAACCCGACTCCAAGCTCGATGAGTATCGCGAGGTCCGTGCGGCCTTGACCAAGAAGATGAAGGAGCTCGTCGAGGCTGGAGACAAACCTGGTGTTGTGGCCGACGCCGTACTGAAAGCGGCCCTCGCAGCCCGCCCGAAACTCCGATACCCAGCCGGTATCCGCGCGGGCGGTCTGCGATTGCTTCGCAGATTTGCGCCTGCCGGATTGGTGGATGCCGGGATTCGAAAGAATCTGCAGCTCGACGCGCCGACGGTGTCGCTGCCTCGCACTCCGGTTCTTGAGAAGTAGTTCAAGTCGTTAATTCAGGAGAACCCGATGTCATTCAAAGCATTGCTCGCATCAAAGACAGGTAAAACGATTTCGACCAGCGTGGTCGAAATGAATGAACAAGACCTCATGCCCGGGGACGTCGTGGTCGACGTCGATTACTCCACCGTGAACTACAAGGACGCGTTGGCCGTCACCGGTCGTGCCGACGTGATTCGCCAGTTCCCCTTGATTCCCGGCATCGACTTCGCCGGCACGGTCAAGGCTTCCTCGTACCCCGGCATCGCTGCTGGCGACCGCGTAGTCGCCAACGGCTGGGGCTTGAGCCAGACCCACCACGGTGGCTATGCGCAGAAGGCGCGTGTTAATGGCGAGTGGCTGATCAAGCTCCCAGCCGCTTTGTCCACCAAGGACTCGATGGCCATCGGGACGGCGGGGTACACGGCGATGCTGTGTGTGCTGGCGCTTGAGCATGGCGGGCTCACGCCCCAGCATGGGGACGTTCTCGTGACGGGCGCCAATGGCGGCGTCGGTTCCGTCGCCATCGCGATCCTGTCTGGTCTAGGATACCGGGTCGTCGCATCCACAGGGCGACTTGAGGAAAGCGACTATCTGCGCAGCCTTGGCGCCGCCGACATCATCGATCGCCGGATGCTTTCGGAGCCGGGAGCGCCGATGGGCAGTGAAAGGTGGGCCGGCGCAGTCGACTCGGTCGGCAGCCGCACGCTGGCCAACGTGCTGGCGCAGACGCGGTATCGAGGCGTGGTCGCAGCTTGCGGCCTGGCCCAGGGCATGGATCTTCCGGCCTCGGTGCTGCCTTTCATCCTGCGCAATGTGACGCTTGCTGGCATCGATTCGGTCAATGCGCCTCAACAGGTGCGCATCGAGGCTTGGTCACGACTGGCTCGGGACCTGGATTTGGGCAAGCTCGCGCGAACCACACATCTGGTTGGCCTTGCCGAAGTGCCCGCGGTCATTGAGCGATTGTTCGAGGGAAAAGTCCAGGGCCGTACCGTCGTTGACGTCAACGCATGAGCATGCCACGACACCGCCCCATGAAGATTAGCTTTCGCCGTGTGGCGATCCTGTCCGCACTCATTTTCTTTGCCCTGGCACTCACCTGGATGCTCGCGCCGGGTGTACTGCTGTCCAGTTGGGGCGTTGATCTTACAAGCCAGGCTGGCTTGGTGGGTCGCCGGGGGGCGCCTCTGTATGCGGGGATCGGCGTCATGTTCCTCAGCGCAAGGAATGCGGAGCCATCGCCAGCCCGCTCGGCCTTGCTAAGCGGTGCTGTCGTCACTTGCCTGCTGCTCGCAGTTCTTGGCACCTCTGAGCTCGTCAACGGCCATGCCGGGCCCGGCATCTTGGTGGCCGTTGCAATCGAGATCGTGCTCGCCATGACGTTCTTGCATGTCGCAATTACAAGGAAATCCACCAGGCAATCCAGCCATTGAGAAAGGAACACACATGCCATCAATCACCCTCAAGCCACTGACCGCCGGCCAAGCAGCTTCAACCGTTGGAGCCATGGCAATACTTCGTTTGAAACAAACGGGCTCCGTCGGCCTTATCCTGGCCGCGGCGCTGATGGCGCCGCCGGTCCGGGCGGACGATGCCTCGCCCGCGGGCCTGTGGAGGAACGTTGACGACGTCAGCGGCAAGCCACGGGCGCTGATCCGCATCACCGAATCGAATGAAACCCTGCAGGGCAGAATCGAAAAAGTGTTTCCCGGCCCGACCGAGGATCCGAATCCGAAGTGCGACAAATGCCAGGGCGCGAACAAGGATGCACCGGTCATCGGGCTGGTGATTCTGAACGGCCTGACGAAGGACGGCGACGAATACGGCGGCGGCCAAATTCTCGATCCGGACAACGGCAAGGTCTATCGCAGCAAAGTGCGCCTGACCGACAACGGCAAGAAGCTCAGCGTACGCGGCTACATCGGCGTGCCAATGCTGGGCCGCTCGCAAACCTGGGTACGCCAGGAATAAGGAAAAACCATGAAAGCATTTATTCTTGAGCGATATGGAAAAAAGCGCGCGTTGCGCTTGGCGGACATGCCGACTCCGGAGTTGCGCGACGACGAGGTCTTGGTCCAGGTCCATGCCGCTGGCGTGAACCTGCTGGACTCCAAGATCCGGGATGGAGAGTTCAAGCTCATCCTGCCCTATCGCCTGCCCCTCATCCTGGGCCACGACGTCGCTGGGGTGATCGTCAAGGTCGGCCCGCAAGTGCGGCAGTTCAAGCTGGGCGATGAGGTCTATGCGCGGCCGGATGATTTTCGGATCGGTACATTCGCTGAGTTCGTCCCGGTCAAGGAGGCATCGCTTGCGCTCAAGCCCAAGGGCCTCACGATGGAAGAAGCCGCTTCCATTCCCCTGGTGGCTTTGACGGCTTGGCAGGCACTGGTCGAGAAGGCCAACCTGAAAAAGGGGCAGAAGGTCTTCATCCAGGCTGGCTCGGGCGGCGTAGGCACTTTTGCCATCCAGTTGGCCAAGCATCTGGGCGCAACCGTCGCCACGACGACGAGCACGACCAATGTCGCGCTCGTGAAGAGTCTGGGCGCGGACGTCGTCATCGACTACAAGACGCAGGACTTTGAGGATGTCTTGCGCGACTACGACGTGGTCCTGAACAGCCAGGACGGCAAGACGCTCGAAAAATCCCTCCGCGTGCTCAAGGGCGGCGGGAAGCTCATCTCCATCTCCGGTCCGCCTGATCCCGAATTCGGCAAGGAAAGCGGGGCCCCCGGGTTCGTGAAACTGGTCATGCGGCTGCTGAGCTCAGGCATCAGACGCAAGGCAAGGAGCCGCGGCGTCAGCTTCTCGTTCCTCTTCATGAAGGCGAACGGCAGCCAACTGCGCGAGGTCACCCGTCTTTTCGATGCTGGCGTCATCCGCCCCGTGATGGATCGGGTGTTCCCGTTCGAATCAACCAACGAGGCCATGGCCTACGTCGAAGCAGGCCGCGCCAAGGGCAAGGTCGTCGTCAAGATCAAGTGAGTTTGTTCATGTCAGTGTTGCTGGAAAACCTGAAAGCCGGCCGCTGAATCTGTTTGTCCCCCACTTTGGAGATTCCTATGAAAATCGAGAATTCTGTTGTCCTCGTCACCGGTGCCAATCGCGGCATCGGCCAGGCGTTCTCTCGCGAGTTGCTCGCCCGCGGTGCCCGCAAGGTCTACGCTGGCGCGCGCGATCCTGCGACCGTCACCCAATCCGGTGTTCAGGCCCTGCGACTCGACGTCACCAAGCCGGCAGACGTGGCCGCCGCCGCAGCGCTGGCGTCGGATGTCACGCTGATCATCAACAACGCCGGCATTGCCCAGCCTGGAGGCTTTCTCGCAGCGGACAGCGAAGACGTCGCACGGCGCATCTTCGAGACCAACTTTTTCGCCATGTTGCGCATGAGCAAGGCCTTTGCGCCCATTCTCAAGGCCAACGGCGGTGGCGCGTTGCTCAATGTGTTGTCGGTCGCTTCATGGGTGAACGGCGGCGAGCTGGCCGCCTATTCGGCCAGCAAGTCCGCAGCTTGGTCTCTCACCAATGCCCTGCGCAACGAACTGGCGACGCAGAAGACGCAGGTGCTGGCACTGCACATGGCCTACGTCGATACCGATCTCACGCACGGGTTCGATGTCCCGAAGTCCAGCCCTGAGGAGATCGTCAAGCGCGCGCTCGACGGACTCGAATCGGGCCTTGATGAAGTGCTGGCCGATGAGCTCACCCTGCAAGTCAAGCGCGGGATGACGGTGGCCAGGCCCAGCTACCTACCGCAGGCCTCCTGAGGCCTGAATTCGATCGTCAGCCCCGCCCTCTGCCAACGACAAAGTCTCGAACGACCTGCATTCACTCAAGGGGCATCATGCTTTTCGCCCCTCTCGTCGCCGCTTCGATTCAGCTCGCCAATCGCGCCGTCATGGCGCAGATTCCCACGGCCGGTGTGTCGCCATGCGATCAACGCCATCTCGTTGGACTCTTGGACTAGCCAGTGCAGTGTTGCACGCTATCTGGAACATAAAACCGCGTCTTTTGCGCCATGGCGGCGTTGCAAATCCGCGCGATACCTGCGGGTATCGCTGTGGTTTGCGCCTTGCCCTGACCCAACATCCATCGCTTTTATTCGTCCCATCAAGCATGCAACACTGCACTAGAGAGCCCGCTCGTAGTGTTGCCGAGACACTTGCGAGAGTTCCGGCGCCAACCGAAGACCGCTCTTGGCGGCGAACGCAGGGCACGTGAAGGGCAGCACTGGGTCGACAGAGGTAGTCCGCCAGTAACTTGAGCCCGCCAGCTGCCGCCTGTCATCATCAGCGGCAGTGGTCAGAACTTTCCTCCAGCGCCAGCCCCCGGTGATACCGGGGTTGGGCCCGTTGCGAACTGCCGCCGCGGCATGGGCGAGCGGCACGCCAAGCACGGCGCGGCGTGCAGGCACCGGGTGCGGGGTACTGCATTGCATGGAGTTCCCGCGGGAATCCACCGAAATTGTGAAGCGTTTGGGGTCGCGCCCACGCCGGTCGCGCCCTGCGTCAACCAGTGGGCCGACACCGAAAGAAGGACCGCCTGAGCCAACTGAACAAAATCGCTCAAGGCACCCAGGGTGGCCGCATCGGGCGCGTGGTTTGCCGGAGGCGACTGAGGTCGTGGCGCGTCAGACCGTGTAGCGCGGGGTTGTGTCGCGCCCTTGCTCGAAGCGCGTCTGGCACGCGATGCAGCGTGACGCGCTCGGCTGCGCCTTCAGGCGCTCGAAGGGAATGGGCTGGCCGCAGTCGATGCAACCGCCATAGCTGCCGTCGGCCATGCGTTCTTGCGCCTGCTGGATGGCGCGCAGCTCTTCCTGGTCGCGCTGCAGGTCGACGTGTTCGAGCCCTTGGCGGTAACGCTCTTCCGCGTCCTCGCCCGGGTCCTGCACATCGCGCGCGGTCGCGGGCGGGCGCTCGGCGGCCACCTCCTTGGCCGCGCGCACTTCGACCTGCAACTGGGCATCTCGTTCGGCGAGCGCGCGGCGTAGCAGGTCGAGCTGGTCGTTTCTCAGGGTCGTCATGGTCGGGCGCAGCTAATGTAAATGTCGTGCCTGTCAAGTGGCTCCAGCGCTGCCGGCGACCGACAGCACGATGCCTGTGATATAGCCGTAGCATACAGGCACGGCGAGAAACACGTATACCGGCGAGAGTTTCGCCAGCGCAAGTGACGGCGTGATTTCATAAATGGGGTCTTGAAGCAAAAATCGATATACCGTTTCGGCACATTTTTCCAGGACTGTTGAGCCCTTTAACGGTCGGACACCTTAAAACCGCCGGAGTTCCAGACCGGGCCCGACCCAGGCGCTAAGCGCAGCCGCGCCGCGCGCTTGTGAGCCGGCTTGTCCCAGCCCGGTACCGCCAGCCTCGGTGACTCGTCCGTCAGCTCAAACCGTCCTCAGTGCACGCCGAGCGACTGCTTCGCCCGGGGCGGTGGTGCGGCCTAGCTGGATCGTAGTTGGGGTTCGTGGCAATCAGCGTACGGGCGGAGTCGGATGACTGGATTCAGGCCTTCCTCAGGTAGCAGGCTTTCAGCATGAAGCTGCCGGCGTCCATTTTGCAGTCCACCTCATGGTCGCCGCCGACCAGGCGAATGCTTTTGACCTTGGTCCCCATTTTGAGGGTGATGGACGAGCCCTTGACTTTCAGGTCCTTGATGAGCACCACGGCGTCGCCGTCGGCCAGCACGTTGCCATTGGCGTCCTTGACCACGGCGTCGGCGCTGTCATCAGCGTCTGCGGTCTCCAGCATGGGCCATTCATGGCCGCAGTCGGCACAAACATAGTTGTCGCCGTCCGGGTAGGTGTTCTCCAAAGCGCACTGGGGGCAGGCTGGGATAGTGGACATGATTCCGTTCAAATTGCAGGTAGTTGAGGCAACCTCGAGTATCCATCACGGGCCGGGGCGACCCCTGCCTGGCAAAAGTTTCCACCCGGCTGTGGCCACGTCGAACCGTGCCTTACTACTGAATAACACAATAACGCGAAGCTCCTGTGAGCAGCCCGGTGACGAAGTAAAGGGCTCATCCACTCCTCCCCTGCCAATGCGCCGGGCATGACAGCAGCACCGTTGCGCAAGGCTTGCGCGATGCGCCGATGTACGGCAAACTCCGGCGAGCCCGGTGAAGCACCGGGTAGAGGGAGTGGCCATGGAATCCTTGCTCACTTATGACCGGCTGCATTCCGACACGGCCGGCGAGTCTCATTTCGCGCGCCTGGAAATCAGCCTGTCCACGCGTCACTTTGCGCCGCCGGCCCCGCCGTTCGGCGTGTCCGAATTGACCCCCGTCTCCCGCTGCGGATTCCTGCGCGTGCTGGCCGGATTTGTCGGCGATTTACATCCCTCGCCCCTACACATGTGGATTTTCTTCCTCAACGGTGAAATGGAATTCGAAGCAAGCGATGGCGAACGCCGACGCGACGTCCCGGGCAACGCGCTGTTGCTGGAGGACACGACGGGAAAAGGACACCGCAGCCGGGTGCCGGGTGCCGGGTGCCGGGTGCCGGGTGCCGGGTGCCGGGCGCCGCCGACGCGGTTCTCGCGGCTGTCCAGCTGTGCACTAAGTTTTTTCAACGAGGAGGACTCCATGGGCAATCGCTTTTTACGTCTGGCCGTTATTTATCTTTTGGTTGGCGTGACGCTGGGCATTGGGATGGCCGCCAGCCATAACTACACGATGCGACCGGTTCATGCCCACCTGAACCTGCTGGGCTGGGCCAGCATGGGCTTGTTTGGGCTGTGGTACCGGTCTGCGCCTGCGGCGGCCGACACCCGGCTGGCCAAGGTTCATTTCTGGCTGCACAACCTCGCCCTGCCGGTCCAGATGGTCACGCTGGCCATGTTTATGGGCGGCAACCAGGCCGTGGAACCGGTGCTCGCGCTGGCCTCGGTGGTGATCGGCGTCGGCCTCGTGTGCTTCGCGATCAACCTGTGGAAGCACACCGGAAGCTGACGCAAGCCGGCATGCGCAGCCTCACCACCAACTGGTGAGGCCCCCTGTGAACAGGCCCTGGCCCCAATACGGTTCATTCAAGGACCCGTGAAGCTCCCTCCCCTTCCGGGGGAGGGTTGGGGTGGGGGCCAGCGACAACCAGATAAGCACGGTGGCCCGACGCCCACGCCGTGAGCCGCCATCCGGGCCCTCCCCCAGCGGGGGAAGGAGATGAGCGGCACCAGCACGATGCGCCCTTATGCGCTTTTGCACCGTTGAACGAATTGCCTAGGCTGCGGCCCGCTTGCGCAACGTGGGCAGACCTACGCCGGCAGCGTCGAAGCCGCCGTCCGCGGCCACGACCTGGCCGTTCACATAACTCGCGGCAGCACTGCAGAGGAAACCGGCGACCGACGCGATCTCCTCGGTTGTGCCATAGCGGTTCAGCGGGATTGCATCGTAGTAGTCCGAGCGGATGGCCACGCTGTGAACCAGCTTGGCCATCTCGGTCTCTACGGGGCCGGGAGCGATTGCGTTCACCCGGATGCCGACATTGCCCAGCTCCACGGCCTGCTGCTTGGTAAGGTGTATGAGCGCGGCCTTGCTGGTGCCGTACGCAACGCGCAGTGTGCTGGCGCGCAGACCGGAGATGGACGCGATATTGACAACGCTGCCACCGCCAGTTTTTTGCATGACCGGTGCGCAGGCCTGGGTACACAGAAACGCACCGTCAAGATTCGTCGCCATCACGTGGCGCCATTCCGCAAAGGTAGTTTCAGCAATGGGTTTGAACACCGCCACACCGGCGTTATTAACCAACGCGTCAATCCGGCCGAAGGCAGCCCTTACCTTGTCCACGGCAGCTTGCACCTGCTGCGGGTCGGACACGTCACAGTGGACGGCAAGCACGTGATCGTCATTCAGCCTGGCGGCCGTCTGGGCCAGCGTATCGCCGTCGATGTCGAGCAGTGCGACCCGATGACCGTGTTTCAGGAACCACTGGCCAATCGCCAGGCCGATGCCGCGGGCACCGCCTGTGATCACGGCTACCGACATGGATGAATTATCAGACGTCATAGGATGCTCCATAAAAAAAGATGATCGCTTGTTATTGCTTACTGGCTTGCGTACTGGCCGGCAGCCATTCTTCCAGCGTGACCTCAAAACGCCATGCAGATCGGATTGAAGCGGCCTCGAAAGGCCCCCGTAAACGTTATCTTCAATATCGGCGACAACGCCCGAGAGATGCCCTGAGCGACCCGTCGCCTTGCAAACGTACTTCGCCGGCGAGGCTGACGACCTCAACAGCCGGCGCCGGGCCTGGCTAGCGCGACGGGTCCAGCTGGCGATACAGCTCATTGGCCCGCGTCAGGTGCTCCCGGATGGCAGCCTCCGCCGCTTGCGGATCGCGCGTGGCGATGGCCTCGACGAGCCGCGCGTGTTCGGCCAGCGTCAGCTGCTCGGCGCCGGGCGCGCGGACAAAGGGGTGGTAATACTCGATCGCCCAGCCGAACAGGGCCTCGAGAATGGCGGGGAAGATCGGGTTGCCGCTGATGCGCGCAATCTCGCGGTGAAAAGCCATGTCGAGCTGGATGAACTCGTCGACCTTGCCGACCGAGGCCCGGTGTTCGGCCAGCCGCTGCCGCAGTCGCGCAATGTCTTCGTCCGTCGCGCGCTCGGCCGCCACGCGGGCCATGCCCACTTCCAGAAAGACGCGCGCGTCTTTCAGGTGCTCCAGCATGTCGGGCTGGCTGTGCAGCAGGTGGCGTGCGCCGCCGGCGAGCTGCTCGATCAGCCGCCCGGCCGTGGGAATGACAACGCGCGCGCGCTCGCCATGGGTGATCTCGACGATGCCCGAGCGCTCGAGCGCCTGCAGCGCCTCGCGCACCGCCGGCCGGCCCACGCCGTAGAACTCCATCAGCTCGCGCTCGGAAGGCAGGTGGGCACCGGGCGGAATTTCGCCGCTGCGGATCCGCTCCAGCAGCCGGTCGAGCACTTCCTGGTACAGCTTGCGGCGCTGGATCTGTTCGGTGGTCATGGTGGCGGATAGGAGTGGAAACGGAAAAACTTCGGGCGGGGTGAGCTTTTAATTATCACTTAGTCGAGCAAACGGCCGGCACGCACGGCGCCGAAAAACGAGGCCGTGCCCATCTGGCCGCCCTTCAGCACAATCTCCAGGCCGTCGCGTTCGCGGCGCTCGGACCAGGCCTTGCACAGCGGTGCGCCCGGCGCGAGCCCGGCCACCACGCTGAGCGCGGTGATGTCGAGCGCGCTCGCCACCTCGCCCGAACTGTCGCCACCAGCCACCACAATGCGCTGCAAGGGCGCACGCTCGAGCAGCCGCCGCATCACTTCGGCAAGACCCTCACCGACGCGCTGCGCCGCCTCGCCGCGGGCCAGGCCGGCTTGCGTGGCCGTCGCATCGAACTGGCGCACCGCTGCGTCGTCGGGCCCGGCGGCTGAATACACGAGCGGGCTGACGCCCAGCGCTATGGCCCCCACGGCGGCGGCCACCACGCGCTCTATCTCGACCTCGCTCTCGCGTGCGTCGAGCAGGCGCGGCAGATTCAGGCGCTCGGCCTGAAAGCCCTGCCCTTGCGCCCAGGCGATCTGCGCCGCCGTCACCGGCGAGCAACTGCCGCTGACCACGGCAATCACCGGCACGGGTGCCGCCACCGGCAGCGAAGGCTGCTCCGGCAACAGGCCCTGGCTGCGCCAGTGCGCGGCCAGCGCGTACTGCAGGCCGGATGACGAGGCCGTGAACAGGCCACGGCCGCGCTGCGTCCAGACCAGGCGGCCGGCCGCAGCCAGTGTTTCTTCGTCAAGCACGTCAAGCAGCACCACCGGCACGTCGGCACCGGCGAGCGCCTGCACGCGGGCGGCCGCGTCGCCGGTACGCAGCTGCACCATGTCGATCAGCTCGCTGCGGCGCGGTGTCTGCGCCGCCAGATGCAGGCGCAGGTCAGCCTCGGCCATGGGCGTGACCGGGTGGCGCGACATGGTCGGGTGCCGGTCCAGGCGGTAGCCCACGCCGTCGACCGCCGCGAACAGGTTGCCAAAGGCCTGGTAGCGCTTCAGGCGCGGCGCGCCGACCACCATGGGCGACCAGTTGCCCGGCATCAGCGGCACGCCGATATCGATGGCGCGGCCGATCGAACCCACCGCGGGCGAGGAGTCGAAGGTCGAGCAGACCTTGTATTGCAGAATCGGCGCGCCGAGTTTGGCCAGGCTGGCGAAGGCCTGCGGCAACTCGCGGTCCATCCAGTCCGGGCTGCGGCCGCGCGACTGGCCGGCCAGGCCGACGCAGCGCACCTCGGGAAACCGCTTCAGCCAGTCTGCCGTGGGCGGGCGCAGGAACAGCACGGTCGGCACGCCAGCCGCGCTGAAGGCCTCCATCACGTCGGTGGAGCCGGTGAAGTCGTCGCCGTAGTAGGCGAGCAGCAGGCCGTCCGGCCAGCGGTTGTCGGCCACGGCGCTCACCAGAACTCAAGCGCGCTGCGCAGCTCGGCATGCGTTTTGGCATGCTCGTGCAGCGGCGTGCCAGCCATCGCCGCCTCCCAGGCCTGGCGGAAGGCGCTGACCCCGGAGGCAATGCCACCCGGGTGGCCAAAGATGCCGCCGCCAGCGGCATGGATCAGGTCCGCGCTGCCGAGCGCCGCATAGGTGCCGGGCGCCTGCAGGCCGGTCTGGCCCGAACTGAAGACCGGCATGGCCGGCATCGGCTGGTGGGCGAACAGCGGCCTCAGCACCGCGCGCGCGGCGGCGATCACGCTCGCGTCGGATTCGCTGAACTTGTTGGCCAGGCCATTGACATGCAGGTGGTCGGCACCCGCCAGGCGCCAGATCTGGTGCCATGGCGCAAAGTCCCAGCCCAGCGCCGGGCTGCGCGAGAGATAACCCCAGCCGCAGCGGTGGGCATGGATGGGCAGGCTGGCATGGCGGCGCAGCTCGAGCAGGCCGACCAGGCCTATGGAATTGAGGCTGGCCATCACGCAGGTGCCGCCCAGCGACTGCACGAGGTCGTGGCGCCGCCGCATCTGGTCCAGGTCGCCGGTCAGGTTGAAGGCCACCATGACCTTGCGCCCGTCGCGCTGGGCCGCGTCGTTGACCACCTGCATCACGGCGCGCACACGCTCGTCGAACGGGCAATGCGGCCCGTCGGCCTGCAGCTCATCGTCCTTGATGAAGTCGATGCCGCCGTCAATCAGCTGGCGCACCTGCTCGGCCGTCTGCGCCGGGTCCAGCCCGACGCTGGGCTTGATGATGGTGCCGATCAGCGGGCCCTGCGCCACGCCGGACAGGCGCCGCGTGCCGGCTATGCCGAAGGCCGGGCCGGGGTAGGCAGCGGCGAACGACGCTGGCAGTTTCAGGTCCAGCACACGCAGGCCCGACACCTGGCGCAGCTCGAACAGGTTGCCGGCGATGGTCGACATCAGGTTGGGCAACGAGGGGCCGAGGTTCTCGATCGGCCACGACAGCTCCAGCGTGCAGCGGGTGTAGACCTTGGCCGGCGTGGCGACCGGCAGGCTGGGCTGGCCGACCTGCTCCAGCACCTCCAGCCGTTCGATGCGCGCTCCGGAGCGCGCCTTCAGCGCCGGTGTCTCGTTGGGCAGCGTGATGAAGGTGCCGCTGGACTGCTCGCCGGCAATCACCTCGGCGGCGCGCCGCGGGTCATCGCCGGTTTCCAGCCAGTAGGTCGCGTGAATACGTTCGCTCATGGATGTTCCTTCAGTTCGCCAGCGCCCGCACGATGGCGTCACCAAGCTCGCGGGTCGTGGCGCGGCCTATGCCGTCGCCGGAAATCACGCCGATGCGGTAAGTCTTCATCTTGAACGTTTCAGATGCAGCGGCCGCCGTCGACTTCGAGCGCCACACCGGTGATGAAGTCGGCTTCGTCGCTGGCCAGAAAGGCGGTCGCCTTGGCGATGTCGATCGGCTTGCTCAGGCGACCCAGCGGGATCGTCGCGATGATTTTTTGGCGCACCTCCTCGCTGTCCGCGCCGGGCAGGAAGTCGGCGAGCAGGCCGGTCTCGCCCATCACCGGGTTGATGGCGTTGACGCGGATCTTGTCCGGTGCCAGCTCGACCGCCATGGCCTTGGTCAGCGTGATGGCCGCGCCCTTGGTGCCGGCGTACCAGCTCAGGCCCGGGCGCGGGCGCAGGCCGGCGGTGGAGGCGATGTTGATGATGACGCCGCCGCCCTGCTGGCGAAACAGCGGCACCGCATGGCGCGCGCCGAGGTAAATGCTTTTCACGTTGGTCGCATAGACGCGGTCGAAGGTCTTCTCGTCGGTCTCCAGCATGGGCTGGTTCTTGTGCGTGGTGCCGGCGTTGTTGACGAGGATGTCCAGGCGGCCGAAGCGCTTGACCGCGGCGGCCACCATGTCGGCCACCGATGCGTCCTGCGTCACGTCGACGTGCACCGCGATTGCCTGGCCACCCGCCGACTCGATGGCGGCGGCGACCTGCTGCGCGGCCTCGGCGCGCAGGTCGGCCACGACCACTTTGGCGCCGAGTTCGGCGAAATGTTTCGCAATGCCTTCGCCAAATCCGCCGCCGGCGCCGGTGATGATGGCGACGCGGTCCTGAAGTTTCTTCATGTCTCTGTCTCCTGAACGGTTAACTTAAAGGGCTCAGCCGTGCTTGATGGCAATGGTCTTGATGGTCGTGAAGCCGCGCAGGCCCTCGAAGGCCTTCTCGCGGCCATAGCCCGAATGTTTCATGCCACCGAAGGGCAGCTCGATGCCGCCACCGGCGCCGTAGTTGTTGATGAAGACCTGGCCGGCCTCGATGCGGTGCGCGACGCGCAGCTGGCGCGCGCCGTCGCGCGTCCACACCGCGGCCGTCAGGCCAAAGGGCGTGCCGTTGGCGATGTCGACGGCTTCGTCCTCGCCGTCGAAGGTCATGGCCGCCAGCACCGGGCCAAAGACCTCCGACTGCGCAATCGTGTGCGCGGGCGGAACGTCATCGAGCAGCATGGGCGGAAAGAAGAAACCGCCTGAAGGCGCGCCGCCCACCAGGCGCGCGCGCGCCGCCACCCGCACGCCGTCGCCACGCGCCGCCTCGACCATGGTTTGCACGCGCTCCAGCTGCTTGCGGTTGATCAGCGGGCCGCAGTCCAGGCCCTGCAGGCCGGGGCCGGTAGACAGCGCCTCGAATCGCTCCTTCAGTTGCGCCATGACCTGCGCATGAATGGCGCGGTCTATCAGCACCCGGCTGCCGGCGGCACAGGTCTGGCCGGCGTTCTGTACGATGGCATTCACCACCACCGGCAGCGCCTGCTCCAGGTCGGCATCGGCGAACAGGATCTGCGGCGACTTGCCGCCGAGCTCCAGCGTCACCGGCACATGGTTGACGGCGGCCGCCTGCGCAACGGCGGTGCCGGTCTGCGGCGAGCCGGTGAAGGAAATGTGGTTGATGCCGGTGTGGCTGGCGAGCGCCGCACCGGCTTCAATGCCCAGGCCGCAGACGATGTTCAGCGCACCGGCGGGCAGGCCGGCCTCCAGGGCCAGCGCGGCGATGCGCAGCGGTGTCAGGCAGGCATCTTCGGCCGGTTTCACGACACAGGCATTGCCCGCAGCCAGCGCGCCGCCGACCGAGCGGCCGAAAATCTGCGCCGGGTAGTTCCACGGAATGATGTGGCCGGTGACGCCATGCGGCACGCGCACGGCCATCACGGTCGTGCCTTGCGCATACGGAATCATTTCGCCGTGCAGCTTGTCGGCCGCGCCGCCGTAGTACTCGAAGTAGCGCGCGCAGGCCATGATGTCGGCCTGTGCCTGCTGGATCGGCTTGCCGGTGTCGCGGCACTCCAGCTCCGACAGCGCGGTATGGTGCTGCAGGATCAGCGCCGACAGCCGCATCATGATGCGGCCGCGCTCGGTGGCCGTGGTGCGGCCCCAGGCGCCGTGGAAGGCCGCCCGCGCGGCTGCCACAGCAGCGTCGATGTCGCGCGCGTCGCTGCGCGGCAAGGTGGTGAAGACCTCCCCGTCGGACGGGTCGAGCACGTCGAGGGTTCGTCCGGATGTGGCGGCGCAGCGTTCGCCGGCGATGAGGTTGAGCTGTGGCTCGATTGACTTCATGGTGTGGTTTCCAAAATCAAGAATGGGGACGCGGTCCGCATCAATTCGACGCGGGGGCCGGCGCGACCCATGGAGAAGGCGATGGGGCCACGCTGGCGACCTTCGGCGGATAGACCAGGTCGCGCAGCGCCAGGCTGATGCTGGGCACATAGGTGACGACCATCAGGCAACCGACGATCACGAGCACGAAGGGCACCAGGTGCCTGACGATCTGGTCGAGTGAAATCCTGGCCACCGTGCAGGCGGCGAACAGGTTCACGCCAAACGGCGGCGTGATCATTCCCAGCGCGAGGTTGACCACCATGATGGTGCCGAAGTGCACCGGGTCGACGCCGAAGTGACGCGCCACAGGCACCAGGATAGGCGCCAGCACGATGATGGCGGCGGAGGTCTCAATGAACATGCCGATGACGAACAGCGCCGCGTTCACGCCCAGCAGAAACCACGTGGGCGACTTCAACACCTCGGTCAGCCAGGTGCCCAGCGCTTCCGGCACACCGGCGCGCGTGATCAGGAAGGCGAACAGCCCGGCGTTGGCGATGATGAACATGATCACCGCGCTGGAGATCAGCGACTTGCGAAAGACCGGAACCAGGTCCTTGAGCTCCAGTTCGCGGTGAATGAACAGCCCCACCGTCAGCGCATAGAACACCGCCACCACCGACGCCTCGGTGGGCGTGAAAATGCCGCCGTAGATGCCCCCCAGGATGATCACCGGCATCAGCAGCGCCCAGCCGGCCTTGGCCGTGGCGATGCGCACCGGCAGCCGGCCGTCGCCATCGCGCTTGCCCCAGCCCTTGAAGCGGCAATACAGGTGCACAAACAGCATCAGCGCGCCGCCGATCAGCAGGCCCGGGCCGAAGCCGGCGATAAACAGTTCGCCGATGGACACCTCGGCCGACACGCCGAACAGGATCATCGGGATGGACGGCGGAATGATCACGCCGAGCTCGGCCGAGGTCGCCTGCAGCGCGGCGGCGTAGCTGGTCGGGTAGCCGTGCTTGATCAGCGCGGGAATCAGGATGGAGCCGATGGCGAAGGTGGTGGCCACCGAGGAGCCCGACACCGCGGCAAAGATCATGCAGGTGAGCACGCAGGTCATCGGCAGGCCGCCCTGCACGCCACCGACCAGCGACTTGGCGAATTCGACCAGCCGCCGCGAGATGCCGCCGGTCTCCATCAGGTTGCCCGCCAGGATGAAGAACGGCACGGCCGCGAGCGGAAACTTGTCGATCGCGGCAAACATCTCCTTGGGCGCGAGCACCAGCTTGTCCATGTCGAACAGCGCCAGGCCCAGCATGGCCGAGCCGCCTATGGCCACGGAAATGGAAATGCTCAGCGCAAACGCGAGCACCATCGAAGTCAATAGTGTGATGGGCATGACGGCTTACTGCTTCCTGCTGCCTACTGGGCGTTCTCGAGTTCTTCGTTCATCGGATCGATGTGCTGCGCGAGCACGGCCAGCACGCTCAGGGCGGCGCCCACAGGCAGCGCGGCATAGGCCCAGGCCATCGACAGCTCCATGCTGGCAAAGGTCTGGAAGCGCACCCGCCACGTGAGTTCGATGCCGAACCACAACAGCGTGGCGAGAAAGGCCAGCGAGGCCAGCGTGATCAGGCTGCGCACGGTGTGGCGCCACCAGCCGCGCGATACGCGCAGCATCAGGTCCACCGACACCAGCGCGCCGCGGCGAAATGCCACCACCACCCCCAGCATCACGCACCAGATCAGCAGGCGCCGCATTGCCTCCTCGGTCCAGGTGGATGGTTGCGACAGCACAAACCGCGTGACCACCTGCCACATCCCGAGGCCGCAGATCACGGCCAGCAGCAGGCAGCCGACATGCAGCGCCAACTCGGTGGTCCGCCGGTCGAGGGCGAGCACACCCGCCCGCAGGGCCGCGGTGATGCCGGCCGCCCGGCCCTGGCTTGCCAGAGGCATCGCCAGGCCAGGAGCTGACGGAGGCGTCATGCTTATTTCACGGCCTGGATGGCGGCGATGCGCTCGGCACCGAACTCCTTGGCGAAGCCGGCGTAGGCAGGCGCCACGGCCTTGCGGAAACTTTCTCCGTCGACCTTTTCAACCACCTGCATGCCGTCCTTCTTCAGCTGGGTGATGCCGTTGGCCTCGTCGTCGTTGACGCGTTTGCGCTGCGCGACCGTGGCTTTCTGCGCCGCCGCAACGAAGACCTTTTTATCGGCCTCGGACAGCTTGTCCCAGACCCTGGACGACAGGATCAGCACCGCTGGTGAATAGACATGGCCCGTCAGCGAGAGGTGTTTCTGGACCTGCGAGAACTTGGACGAAAGGATCACCGGTATCGGGTTCTCCTGGCCGTCCACCGTGCCCTGCTGCAGCGCCGTGAACAGTTCCGGAAAGGCCATCGGTGTAGGCAGCAGGCCGAAGGTCTTGTAGCCGTCCATGTGGACCTTGTTCTCCATGGTGCGAACCTTCAGGCCGGCCGCATCACTCGCCTGCAGGATAGGCCGCTTGCTGTTCGTCATGTGGCGAAAGCCGTTTTCTGTCCATGCCAGGCCGATCAGGCCCTTGGCCTGCATCTTTTTCAGCAGGTCCTGGCCGATCGCACCATCCATCACCTTGCGGGCGTGCTCGTAGTCGCGGAACAGGAAGGGAATGTCCACGATACGGGTCTCGGGCACGAAGTTGCCCAGCGGGCCGGTCGAGGTATTGACCAGATCCTGAGTGCCGAGCTGCACCGATTCGATCATCTCGCGCTCGCCACCCAGCGCCGAACTGGGGAAATGCTGGCACTTGTAACGCTCTTGCGTGCCCTTCTCCACTTCGTCGCAGAACGTCGTGGCGCCCACGCCGTAATGCGAGTCCTTGGGCGGCGTGTAGCCGATCTTCAGGATGGTCTGGGCGCTGGCCGTGCCGGCCAGCGCCATCAGGAGTGCAGAGGCGGCGAGTACCGCGCGGGAAGAGCGGGAAGAGCGGGAACGTGGGGTCATGTTTGTCTCCATGAATATGTTTTGCAAGGGAAACCAGAGGAATGCAGCCGCGCCGCTTCTATGGCGGCGTCAGCCGGGCGGGGAACGCGGATGCTCAGGTGATGCGGCGGATGCTGTCGGCGATCTCGTCGTGGTCGAAGACTTTTTTCCAGTCGTCGCGCATCAGGCGCGGCTTGCCGAAGGCAATCGCCTTGTTGCAGGCATCGGAAAACTGGCCCGGGATCTCCTTGAAGATCACCGCACCCAGAATGGTCATGTGGCCCAGCAGGAAGTCGCGGGCAGCGTCCTTGGGCACGCCACGCGCCACCACCTCGTCCATCGCTTCGCGCATCACGTCGAGCAGCGTGGCGCAGACGGTTTCGGACAGGCCGGGCTCCAGCAAAGCCATCTGCTCTACCGTGAGGCGATAGGAGCGCAGGATGGGCTGGTAAATCACCTTGGCCACCGCCTCGCCCAATTCAAAGTCTGCGTCCGTGCCCTGCATCAGGGCGCTGACGATGGACTGCTTGGCATGCGCGCCGCCAAAGAAGTCGCGCCGCGCTTCGCTCGTGCTTTCGTCATTGAAGATGGGCGGGTGGCAGGGATGGGCGACGAAGTAGACCAGGTCCGGCCGGTCCGGCAGGTGGCCGGCAAAGGGCGCGGCGGCGTCCAGCGTGATCACCATGGTGCCAGGCTGCAGCTTCGGCGAAATCTCGGCGGCGACCTTGCCGATCAGGGTGTCGGGAACAGCCAGGATCACCACCCCGGCGCCGTCCAGCGCGGCATCCACTGACACGCAGTCGACGCCCAGTTCGTCCTTCAGGCGCTGCCGGCCAACGGCGCCGACCTCGACATGGCGCACCCGGTAGTCCGAGCCCTGCAGGTTCCTGGCCAGCCGAACCCCCATTTTTCCGCCCGCGCCAAACAGCGCGATTGTTGTCTTCATTACCAAGCTCCAGTTTGCGATTGAGTGGGAGCACCCCTCTTCAGTGCTGAGAGTGCCAAGGAGGTGTGATGGTATGATGAGTACATCAGCATATCAACATGGGACTAACCCTAGGTCTTGAGGAAAAAGGGGCTTGGGCAGGTTGCACCGCTGCATTACGCAGGAATGGCGGGCGCAGGCACGCCGCGCCGGTGTGGCGCGGCCGTTGGATTGGCCATGCAATTAGTAGCTAATAGCTGCTCATGCCCGTCGTTCAGGGGCCAGAGGCATTTTTGGCTTGCAAAAATCGCCTGCGGGAGCCAGCGTCAGGGACCCTTACGCGTGGTCCTCTGAAAACCTGAAAATCGGAGCCAGGACCGGAGCGAAGTCAGCGCCTACACACCAGGCGCATGAACATTGCTCGAGCATGTGCTCGAACCCATGAATGCTACGGTGCCGGGCGGCGGTGAGCCGCGCCGCCCCAGAGAAGTCAGTGTGTGGGGCGCGATGGAGCTCAAACGTTCATGATCGACACGGCCCGCGTGTTCAGGTAGGCCTCCAAAGCTTCCGGCCCGCCTTCGGAGCCGTAGCCGGAATCCTTGACGCCGCCAAAGGGCATCTCGGGCCAAGGCGCTGCGGGCTGGTTGATCCACAGCATGCCGACCTCCACGTGCTGCGACAGCGCGTGCGCATTCTTCAGTGAGCGCGTGAACGCGTAGCCCGCCAGACCAAAGGGCAAGCGGTTGGCTTCGGCGATGGCTTCGTCCAGCGTATTGAAGCTGCGGATGGCCGCCATGGGGCCGAAGGGCTCGTCGTTGAACACCTTGGCGTCCAGCGGCACGTCGGTCAGCACGGTGGGCGCCCAGAAATTGCCCAAGTCACCGATGCGCTCGCCACCCGCGGCCACCTTGGCGCCGCGCTGTACCGCGTCCTGTGTGAACTCGGCCATGGCCGTCAACCGGCGCGGGTTGGCCAGCGGCCCCATCTGGATGCCTTCGCCCAGGCCGTCACCGACCTTGAGGCCTTGCGCGTGCTTGACCAGTGCCGCCGCAAAGTCGTTGCGGATGCTTTCATGCACCAGAAAGCGCGTGGGCGAAATGCACACCTGCCCGGCGTTGCGGAACTTGGCGCCGCCGGCGGCCTTGACCGCCAGCTCGACATCGGCGTCTTCGGCCACGATCACGGGCGCGTGACCGCCCAGCTCCATCGTCACGCGCTTCATGTGCTGGCCCGCCAGGGCAGCGAGCTGCTTGCCCACCGGGGTGGAACCGGTGAAGGTGATCTTGCGGATCACCGGGTGCGGGATCAGGTAGCCCGAGATTTCGGCCGGGTTGCCGTACACCAGGCCGATCACGCCGGCCGGAATGCCCGCGTCGGCAAAGGCCTGGATCAGCGCGGCTGGTCCGGCCGGTGTTTCCTCCGGCGCCTTGACGATGATGGAGCAACCCGTGGCCAGCGCGGCCGACAGCTTGCGCACCGCCTGGTTGATCGGGAAGTTCCAGGGGGTGAAGGCGGCCACCGGCCCGACGGGGTCCTTCAGCACCAGCTGGCGCGTGGCCAGGTTGCGCGACGGCACGACGCGGCCATAGACGCGAAAGCCTTCCTCGGCAAACCACTCGATGATGTCGGCCGCGGCCATGGCCTCGACCTTGGCCTCGGCCAGGGGCTTGCCCTGCTCCTGCGTCAAAACCGCCGCGATCTCGCCGGCGCGTTCGCGCATCAGGCCCGCCGCCCGGCGCATGATCTTGCTGCGCTCGAACGCCGGAACCTTGCGCCAGGTTTCAAACCCCTGCTGCGCGGCCGCCAGGGCACGGTCCAGGTCGACTTTGGCCGCATGGGCCACACGGCCGATTTCCTTGCCGGTGGCCGGATTGAAGACGGCCAGGCTGCGGCCGTCGGCTGCCTCCTGCCATTCGCCGGCGATGAACAATTGGGTGTTGGGGTAGGTCATGAGGTTCGGGTCCTGGCAAGAAGGTATCTGGGAGGTATCTGGGGACGGACATTGTCCGGCAATTCGACGCAGCGTGCTCATCGTCCTCATCGTCCTACCACGCGCCACTTGTTCGCGTTCAACGCGCCATGCAGAACGCGGGTAGCACGGTGATCCCCTGTCGGCTCATGAGGCGTCGACTGATTTGATCAGCGCCGTGTGTTCCGGCCCTGTCTTGTCTGTCCTGTATCTGGGAGAGCCGGTGGGAAAGCGCCTGGCCCGGCGGGTCCCGGTCAGGCCTTCCTCAGGTAGCAGGCTTTCAGCATGAAACTGCCGGCGTCCATTTTGCAGTCCACCTCATGGTCGCCGCCGACCAGGCGAATGCTTTTGACCTTGGTCCCCATTTTGAGGGTGATGGACGAACCCTTGACTTTCAGGTCCTTGATGAGCACCACGGCGTCGCCGTCGGCCAGCACGTTGCCATTGGCGTCCTTGACCACGGCGTCGGCGCTGTCATCAGCGTCTGCGGTCTCCAGCATGGGCCATTCATGGCCGCAGTCGGCACAAACATAGTTGTCGCCGTCCGGGTAGGTGTTCTCCAGGGCGCACTGGGGGCAGGCTGGGATAGTGGGCATGATTCCGTTCAAATCGCAGGTAGTTGAGGCAAGCTGGAGTATCCCTCATGGGCCGGGGCTGCAACCCGGCCCGACAGGATGGCCTGCCTGGCCTGATGGACCGCTAACGCCGCACAGGAGCACTTGGCCGCGAGAGGCATCAGGCACTTCAGCATGATCGAAGTGACCCAGCCGGGCTTGTACAAATGGACTTCCCGGTGGCGGAAGCCGGCGACGGCGCGTGGACATGATGCGCACCATCACGCGCGCCTGACTTGCCAATGACCGATATTGTGAAGGGTTGCAGGATGCCTGCCCGCAGCCACGCATCACCTTCAACGCGGCGCTTCAGGCGGCTCCCGCTTGAGGTCTCGAAGCAAACGGGCGCCGGCATCAAAGCCGCGGCAAACCCCGGTGGCGACCACGCCGGTAACGGCGAGCATCGCCGCGGTGTGGAGCCCCACGGCCGCGAGCGCCAGCGTCAGCGAGCCCGATGCGGTGATCTCCCGGGCCGATGCGTCTCCCGCGCAAAGCGGAACCAGTGCCGGCACCAGCATCAAGCCGGCGCCGTGCGCGGTGGACATCATGAAGGACCAGAGCGCCAGCCCGGCATGCCCCGCCGGCGCGCGCGCCACCTTGGGTGTGCGGCCTGACAGGTGAACCACTGCGAAGGCGGCAAGCAGGCCGCCCGCCAGGACTTGCAGCGCGAAGCGATCCATGGCCAGACCGAACACCACCGCGCCGGCCACCAGCGCGACCGATGCGGCGTGCCCGGCCGCGATCGGCACCAGGGCCCGCAGCGCCTGTGCCCGGTCACGCGAGCGCAGGCCCCAGGCGGCGGCCAGCATCCAGCCGGTGGCAGGGTTCAGCCCATGAAGGGCGCCGACCCCTGCCACCACGAACCACGGCCAAAGGCTTGACATGATGGTCGCACCGGTCCCGGGCCGGTCAGGCCTTCGCGCTGCAGCACGAAGCGACTTCAGGCGCGGGCGTAAATGCGGACGCGGTTTCGTAGCGGTCGTGGTGGCGCACCCAGTCCATCTTGTAAAACCCGTCATGCTCATCTCGGCCCTTGGGCGTGAGATCGAGCATGTTGTAGGTGCCCATCATCACTTCCACACCGCGCCCGTAGGTCGAGTAGGTGTGGAAGACTTCGCCCGCGTCATCCTTGTAGAACAGGCTGATGCCGGGCGCTTCCTCGGCCGGGAATTCCACCATGCCGTAGTTGTAGTTGACGGTGCCGTTGACCCGTTCCTCGGGCTTGAAGCTCACGTGGAAGTCGTAGTTGAAGTCGCTGCTGTTCGAAGAGACCCACTTGAACTGCCAGCCCATGCGCCGGCGAAAACGCTCGATCTCTGCCAGCGTCGCGCGCGAGACGGCCACAAATGTGACGTCGCGGTGCTCCAGGTGGATCTGCATGCCGGCGGTGTGGTCGGCCATGAAGGAGCAGCTCGGGCAGCCCTGCTCCCAGCCGGGGCCGAACATGAAGTGCTGCACCATCAGCTGGCGCCGCCCTTCGAAGAGGTCGGCGAGCGCGCGCCGGCCTTCGGGCGCATCGAAGACGTAGTTTTTCTCGATGCGAACCCAGGGGAGCCCGCGGCGCTGGCTGGCGATCTGGTCGCGTAGGCGCGTCAGCTCCTTCTCTTGCGCCAGCAGCGTCTTGCGCTCGGCAAGCCATCGCTCCCTGGACGCGACGGGGTGGTTTACGGTCTTCACTTTGTTCGCTTCGGCAGTTGCTGTACTCATGGTTTTCTCCTTGGCTCGATGAGCCGTTTGCGTGGGTCAATGCGCTGCCCGACCCGTGCTGGTAACGGGTGCGCTCGTTATCGGTCCAATGACCGAATGGGGTTGTCAGCGCAAGGGCGCTATGCCTTGCGCTGCGTTCTATGCGGCCTTGGGCCGCCGCACGGCGCGGACTTTTCCGCTCTTTCCGCCGCCGCAATAAAAGAGGTCTGCGCCGTCAGACTCCAGGCCGCTGACGCCGACGCCGTGCGGCATCTCCAGCCGCTCGAGGACGGCGCCGCTTTGCGGGTCGATGCGGCGGATCTCGCTGTCGTCGCCTTCCCAGGTGCCGTGCCACAGCTCGCCGTCCACCCAGGTCACGCCGGTGACGAAGCGGTTGGATTCAATCGTGCGCTGGATGGCACCTGTCTTCGGGTCGACCTGGTGGATTTTGCGGTCGCGGTACTGGCCCACCCACAGGCTGCCTTCTGCCCAGGTCAGGCCCGAGTCGCTTCCGCTGCCGGGCGCCGGGATGGTCGCCACCACCTTGCCGGTGGCCGGGTCGATCTTGTCGATGCGCGTCTCGGCGATCTGGTAGAGGTGCGTGCCGTCGAAGGCGGTGCCGGCGTCACCAGCACACTCCAGCGTGCGCGTCTGTTCGCCGCTGGCGGGGTCAAAGGCAATCAGCTTTGCGCCGGTCGCGGCCCAGACGCGCTGGCCGTCGTGGGTGACGCCGGCGACGTCATTGACGCCAGGAAAGCCGTATTCGCGCACGATCTCGGCGGGGCGCGCCTTGACTTCGGGTTTGTCGTTGAGGGTCTTGCGGGTCATCGTTGCTCCTTGTGTTGCACCGTCCGTCGGCGCCTGAGAACCTGTTCACGGTCTAAAGACAACTCTATCCAATCGGCAGCGCAGCGGGGAGTAACAAGATCGTCGTGAATCCCGCCAGCGGCGGCGCCAGCCAGCGCTGCGCCCGCGCCCGCCCGATGGAGCGCACCCGCCCGTCGGCTTCAAGGTCGGCCAGCGCCCGCTGCACGGTACGCTGGCTCGCCCCCAAGGCCAGCGCCAGGGCGGAGGTGGACCAGGCCGCGCCGTCGGAGAGCAGCGCCACCAGCGACGCTTGCTCGCCGTCAATGGGCGGCGCCAGCACAGCGACATCGCGCCCGGCCAGTGGCTTGAGGATGAAGCCCCGCTCGGTCGCCTCAATGGCCGCGAGCGGTTTGACCAGCGCGCGCAGGCGCCCGATCTCCACCCTCAGGCGTGCCCTGTGCGTCTCGTCAGGACGTTTGGTGCGAAAGGCGGATTCGATCAAGGCTTCGCGGCTAACATCGCCAGGCCATGCTTCGGCGAGCGAGCGAGCCAGTGAGAACAGGACTGGCCGGCGCGCCAGCGGCCGCCACTGGTCGCCGGCGCCCAGCCCGCGGCGGCAGGCATCGACCACCAGCGCGTCCGAGGCCAGGAGCGCTGAGACCTCATCGAGGCGCAGCGCCTGTTCACCGCTGGCGGCAAGGCGCCGGGCGGCGGGCCTGTCGAGCGCAGCGCGCGCTTCAGTGACTTCGGCCATCAGCGCCGGCACCTGTGCACGTTCGGCCGCCGCGTGCGCACGCGCCAGCGCCATCCGCGCCTCCCCGACGCGCAGCGACCGCAGCGCAAGCTCGGCAGCAGTCAGTTCAGCCACGGCCCGCAGCGAGGGCGGCAGGCCGCGCGCGTCCAGATGGGCCAGCGCGGCCGCCGCTTCATCCAGCCGGCCCAGCAGCAACAGCCGGCGTGCCGTGATCAGCCACGCCTGCAGTGCGTTGGCACTGTCGGCATGCGCTTGCAGTGTGGCCGCCGCTGCCGCCAGTGCACGTGGCGAGCCGGCGAAGTCGCGCATGGCCATCGCCACCTCGGCCTCTGCCACCACGCAGCGCGCACGCGCCAGTTCTTCATGGGCACCAAAGCCGCGGGCAGCGCGCCGAAGGAGTTCGCGGGCGCGCGGGTGCTCGCCAAGCTGGGCCATGGCGATGCCGCGCAGGGCCAGCGCCGGCGGGTCGTCGCGCAGGGCGACGCGCTTGAGGGCGCCGAGCGCGTCGCCGGCGGCAAGCGCACGCGCGGAGGCGGTAATCAGGGAATCCATGACCATAGGCTACACCGCCCTGCCGATGCAGCGCCGCGCTTGCAACTTTCCGGGCGCTGGCGTGCGCGGCCAGGGATGGTTTCGGCGTTGAAGATGCAGCCCCGGCTTCGCCTGCGACAGCGACCTTGAGCGTCTGCGTCTGGCGGTCGCATCCAAAGCGCTCGACGGCGGGACCGGGGCGGCAAACTGACGCGACGTTTGGTGGAGAGCGGACGTTCGGGCGGCTACGCCGCGCCCGCCCCATGCCCTGCCCCACGCTCCGCCCGTGCCAACGCCAGCGCCAGCCTGGCCCCCACCGCGGCGTTGTGTTTCACGAGCGCGATGTTGGTCGCCAGGCTGCGGCCACCCGTCAGCGCCTTGATGCGGGCCAGCAGGAAGGGTGTCACGGCCTTGCCGGTGACGCCTTGTGCCTTGGCCTCGGCGAGCGCCTGCTCGGTCAGCGCGTCAATCTCCTCGCGCGCCATCGCTGCCGCTTGCGGCACTGGCGTGCTCAGGACCACGCCGCCCGCGAGGCCCAGGTCCCACTTGGTGCGGATGAAGCGTGCCTGCGCCGCCGCGTCGTCCAGCCTGAAGTCCGCGCGAAAGCCACTGTCGCGCGTGTAGAACGCGGCGAAGTTGTCCTGCTCGCAACTGAGCACCGGCACGCCGTGCGTTTCCAGGTATTCCAGCGTGAGCGCTATGTCCAGGATGGACTTTGCACCGGCACACACCACCGCCACCGAGGTCCTCGCCAGTTCCTGCAGGTCAGCCGAGATGTCAAAGGTTTCCTGCGCACCGCGGTGCACGCCGCCAATGCCGCCGGTGACGAACACCTCGATGCCGGCCAGCGCGGCACAGATCATCGTGCCAGCCACGGTGGTGGCGCCGAGCCCGCCGCCGGCCAGCACGGCCGGCAGGTCGCGGCGGCTGACCTTGAGCGCCTGGCCCGAGCGGCCGAGCAGCTCCAGCTCGTCATCGGAAAGGCCGATGCGGATGCGCCCGCCGATCAGTGCGATGGTCGCAGGCTCGGCGCCCAGGTCGCGGATCACGGCCTCCACTTCGCGCGCGGTGCGAACGTTTTCCGGGTAGGGCATGCCGTGAGCGATGATGGTCGATTCCAGCGCCACGAGCGGGCGGCCGGCGGCCTGTGCAGCCACCACAGGTGCGCTGCGGATCAACCAGGAGTGGGCAAGGTTGGTAACCATGGCAATGCTTTCAATGGTGTGGTTCACCCAAGTGTGCAGCATAAGGCGGGTCCACGGTTTGCTGTGCAGGCGCGGGGTGCCGTGAAGGCGCCGATGGGTGCAACGAGCGCGCTTGACTTCGGGAGTCGGCCAACAGCTGCCGGTCAAAAGTGTGGCGCCGAATGCCTGCGGGAGACTGGCTGCCGACATAGGGTTATCCAGGCTGCTCGCTCCATACCCGACACGGACATCGGCAGGTTGCGGGTCGGCAATCTGGTGCCGATTTCGATGCTTGCAGCACCCGCGCCCGGCCAATACCAGTCGAAGAGTTACCAAAATCAGGTGCCTGAAACCCGCCATTGGCTGTCGTCCGAAGAGTCATTTTCGGGCCGTGTCCTGGACCGGCTTGCCAGAGACGCGCCTCTACTTGGCTCAGTTCAAATTCCGCCTTTTTTCTTTCCTGACGTCGCGTAAAGGTACGACACGCCAGTTGTTTTCAGCCGGTCGGTGGCTTGCCAGTGAAAACCGCCAATTGAGCGTCGAAAGCACGCTTGTAGGCCGGCCGCGCTTCGCCACGGGCGACATAGGCAGAGAGGTTCGGATATTTCTCCAGTAGACCTGATCCGTTCAACCTGCGCAGCACCGTCACCATCAGCAGGTCACCGGCGCTGAACGCATCGTCGAGCCAGTTGGCACGCCCGAGCCGACTGGAAAGTTCGCCCAGCCGTACACGGACGCGATCCTCGAGGATAGGCAGGCGCTCCCCATACCAGGGTTTGTTGTGCTCCAGGAGCGTGGCGATTCCGCGATCAAGGATCGGCGGCTCCACCGTGTTGAGCGCGGCAAACATCCATGTGATCGCGCGCGCCCGGGCATTCGCATCGTCAGGCAGCAGGCCCGCATGACGCTCTGCGATATGGAACACGATCGCCCCCGACTCGAACAGCGCAAGATCACCGTCTTCATAGGTCGGAATCTGCCCGAAAGGATGAAGCGCTCGATGCGCGGGTTCCTTCATCGCCCCGAACGAAACAAGACGAACCTCGTAAGGTTGGCCCACTTCTTCAAGCGCCCAGCGAACGCGCATGTCACGCGCCAGTCCCCTGCCGCGATCGGGCGACCGTTCAAAGGCAGTAATGGTAGGGGTCATCGGAAGGGTCATGGTGATTTCTCCTTTGCTGGATGTCTCGTTGAGTGCCGGATACGCAATTTACCGCTCATCTACTAGACGTTCGGGATGGGCCTGAATCGACATCCCTGAACTAGTTTTTTTCGCTAGTTCTCAAAGATCGGGCAAATCGGTGTCCCGAACGAAACCATTCAAGCAAAAGATCGGCCTCCACTCTCGGACGCATCCAACTGCCGTTTCCAGGTTTATTTATCGCCGCGCAGCCGCTCGATCAGCCCGTTCAGCTCATCCATCGAAGCGAACTGGATCGCCACCTCGCCCATCTCTTCGTGCCGGCCATTGCGCTTGACCTGCTTTTTGACGCGGACTTCGACCTCGGCCATCAGCAGGTCGGCCAGCTCTTCTTCGACGCGGCGGGTGTCGCGGGATTTTTCCTTGGCGGCTTTTTGCGGCCTCAGGGAGAACTCGGCGCTGAGTTTCTTGACCAGGTTTTCCGTCTCGCGCACCGACATCTTCTTGGCCGAGATCTGGTTGGCCGCGGTGATTTGCGTGGCGCGGTCCAGCGCCAGCAAGGCTCGGGCGTGGCCCATGTCCAGGTCGCCGGCCATCAGCATGGTCTGCACCGGGTCGGCCAGATTGAGCAGGCGCAGCAGGTTGGAGGCGGCGCTGCGCGAGCGCCCCACGGCCTGCGCCGCCAGTTCGTGAGTGAGCCCAAACTCCTTCACCAGGCGTTGCAGGCCTTGGGCCTCTTCCAGCGGATTGAGGTCTTCGCGCTGGATGTTTTCAATCAGCGCCATGGCTGCGGCGGACTCGTCGGGCACGTCGCGCACCAGCACCGGCACGCTGTCCAGCCCGGCGATTTTGGCGGCTCGGAAGCGCCGCTCGCCGGCGATGATTTCGTACTTGCCGTCGTGCGCACCGCTGTTCAGCCGCCGCACCAGGATGGGCTGCATGATGCCCTGTGCCTTGATGGACTCGGCCAGTTCGTACAGCGCGCCCTCGTCCATGCGGGTGCGCGGCTGGTACTGGCCGGGCACCATGTCGGCCAGGCGCAGCGTTGCCGGCAGGCCGGGACTGGTGGCGCTGCTGTTGGCATTGTCCACGTCCCCTGATTCGCTGACCTTGGGGCCCAGCAGGGCTTCGAGTCCGCGGCCCAGGCCTTTTGGTTTTTTGGTGACCATGTCTGTCGTTTCTTTCTTGAATACGCTTGAATACAAATCGGAAGGGAATCGCCTGGCCTTACGTCGTGAAACCCACGGGCATCACAAGCGCGTCAGGTGCTGCAATTCGGCATAGGCTTGCGGCCAGTCAGCCAGGCCGCTCT
This sequence comes from Polaromonas sp. JS666, assembly GCF_000013865.1. NCBI lineage: Bacteria > Pseudomonadati > Pseudomonadota > Betaproteobacteria > Burkholderiales > Comamonadaceae > Polaromonas > Polaromonas sp. JS666. The sequence goes on along the minus strand of NC_007948.1, from coordinate 80,859 downwards.
CGGCATTGAGGTGGCCGCGCGCGCCGGCATCCATCAGCTCGGCACCCCACGCGGCCGCAAACCGGCGGGCGCGCTCCGGGGCGCAAAACGGATCGTCGCTGCTGGCAAACAGCATGGTTTTAAAAGGCAGTGTCTGCAGCGGAATCGGCGACCAGCTCGGCAGCATCTCGCGCACGCCGTCCTGCTCGACATCGGGCGGCGCCACCAATAGCGCGGCTTTCACGCGGTGCGTGTTGCGGGAGTGCGCGGCCCATGCCGCCACATGGATGCAGCCCAGGCTGTGCGCCACCAGCACGGCGGGTTCGTCACACGACAGCAGCACGTCTTCCAGCCGCGCGATCCAGTCGCCACGCAGCGGACGCTCCCAGTCATGCTGCTCCACGCGCGTGAAGCCATGCGCCCGCTCCCAGCGGCTCTGCCAGTGCTCGGGGCCACTGTTCTGCCAGCCGGGAAGGATCAGGACATTGCGGGGGTTCATGCGCTCAATGACTCATTTGCTATGTTTTTGATAGCTATAGATGCTGTAAATGCAATATGCATGGCGGATACGGGTGCTTTTATCAAGAGGCCATCTCACATGCCCTTGATGCGCGCCACCATTTCCTCGGCAAACGTGACGAAGGCCTGCGCGCCTCGGGAAGACGGGTCGAACACCACACCGGGCAGGCCGTAGCTGGGCGCTTCGGCCAGGCGTACATTGCGCGGGATCACGGTGTTGAACACCTTCTCGGCAAAGTGTTCCTTGAGCTGCTCGCTGACCTGCTGCTGCAGCGTGATGCGCGGATCGAACATCACGCGCAGCAGGCCGATAATCTGCAAGTCCTTGTTGAGGTTGGCATGCACCTGCTTGATGGTGTTGACCAGGTCGGTCAGGCCTTCGAGCGCAAAGTACTCGCACTGCATCGGCACGATCACGCCATGCGCGCAACACAGGCCGTTGAGGGTGAGCATGCTCAGCGACGGCGGGCAGTCGATCAGCACGAAGTCGTAGTCTTTGTCCACGGCGTTCAGGGCCAGCTTGAGCCGCCGTTCGCGGCGCTCCACCTCCACCAGTTCGACCTCGGCACCGGCCAGCTCGCGGTTGGCGCCCAGCACGTCGTAGCCGCATTTCTCGCTGTGCACGCGCGCTTCCATCACAGACGCCGACTCCAGCAGCACATCGTAGACGGTGAGTTCGAGCTTGCGCTTGTCCACGCCCGAACCCATGGTGGCATTGCCCTGGGGATCCAGGTCAATCATCAGCACGCGCTGGCCAACCTTGGCCAAGCCCGCCGCCAGATTCACCGTGGTGGTGGTCTTGCCCACCCCGCCCTTTTGGTTGGCAACGCAAAATATTTTGGCCATCAGCAGGCCCCCACGCTTTTCACTGCGTGTAAGGCGCTGCCCCCCGAGGGGGCTAATTTTTCTAGGGGCGGCCCGTCGAAAAATTGCATTTTGTCGTTCGTGGGATTTTTATTGTTCATTTGGAAACCGCCAGCTTCAGGCCAAAGCCGATCAGGAAAACGCCTGCCAGCTTGTTCAGGACGGCAGAGATCTGCGGGTTGGCGCGAATGCGTTCCGCGAGGTGATAGGTCAGCATGACCGAGGTCAGGCCATACAGGAAGGTCAGGACGGCAATCGTCGCCGCCATCACGCCAAAAGTCTTCAGGCCCTGGTGCTGTGCCGGATCGACAAACAGCGGGAAGAAGGCCATGTAGAAAACGATCGCCTTGGGGTTGAGCAAGGTGATCAGCACGGCCTGGCGGAAATAATGACGCGGCTTGATTTGCAGGAGGGGTGCATCGCCGGGCTTGGCGATCAGCATCTTGATGCCCAGCCAGGTCAGGTAAATGGCACCCATCCACTGCACGGCATGAAAAGCCGTCGGGTAGGCAGCCATCACGGCGGCCACCCCAGCCACGGCCGCCCAGAGCAAGACCTGGTCGCCGGCAATCACGCCCAAGGTGGCTCCCAGTCCACCCGGAATTCCGCCCTTGCCGGTCGAGGTGATCAGCGCCAGGTTGCCGGGCCCGGGAATCAACAGAAACACAATGATCGCGACAACAAAAGCGCCGTAATCGGCAACACCGACGAATGAGCCCAGCATGGAATTTCTCCGGAAGTAGAGGGCTTGAGTTTACGACAGGGGTCACGACGCCAACGCGAATGAACCTGTCTTTCGTGCCGCGCACAACGACACGGCGAAGAAAATCCCTCTTTTTAGCCCTGCTGGTCCAGTCCTGCCGCAGCTGACTTGCACCGCATCCAGACAATACAGCGCTCGGCATCCAGCCCCGGCACCTGCAACTGTTCCACGTGAAACACTTCCACGGTCGGTGGTAAGGAGGCCAATTCTTCCGCTGGTTGCTTCCCCTTCATGGCCATCCACACGCCATGGGACGCCAGTGCATCGCCAGACCATTGGGTGAAATCGGCCAACGAGGCAAAGGCGCGGGAACAGATCACATCAAACAGTGTGGTGATCGTTTCCACGCGCGCATGCAAACCCGAGAGATTGGGCAGCTTCAACGCCAGCGCAGCCTGCTTGATGAAAGCCGCCTTCTTGGCCACCGTGTCCACGCAGGTCACCGCGACCTCCGGGCAACAAATGGCGATCACCACGCCCGGAAGGCCGGCGCCCGAGCCCACGTCCAGCAGGCAGGCGCCCTGCTCCTGCCCGGTTTTGCGCAAATGGCGCCGCAGCGGCGGCACCGCCGCCAGGCTGTCCAGCAGATGGTGGGTCATCATTTCCACCGGGTCGCGCACCGCCGTAAGGTTGTACACCTTGGTCCATTTGCCGATCAGGTCCTGGTAGTCCAGCAACTGGCCGACCTGGCTATCGGTCAATTCCAGTTGCAGCGCCTTCAGGCCGGCGCGCAAATCCTGCTCACCGCCACGCATCAGGCTTGGGCTTTTTCGGTGGAGGTGTCCGTTGTCTTCAGGGGCACCGTGTTTTTCCACAGGTTTTTCTTCAGATGCACCAGCAGCAGCGAGACTGTCGCCGGTGTGATGCCGGAAATCCGCGAGGCCATGCCCAGCGTTTCGGGCCGGTGCCTGGCCAGGGTTTGGCGCGCTTCAAAACTCAGGGCCGACACCTGCAGGTAATCGAGATCCGTGGGCAGCTTGAGGTTTTCATAGTGCGCGGCACGCTCGACCTCTGTTTTTTGCAGATCGATGTACCCCGCATACTTGGCCGTGATCTCGATTTGCTCGATCACGCTTTTGGCCAAATCGTCGCTCGCGGCCGCTTCCGCTGCCAGTTCGGGGTTGGCGTACTTGCCCTCCTCCAGCGACATCAGGCCGGCGTAGTTCACATCGGGGCGGCGCAGCAAGTCCAGCAGGTTGTACTCCCGCTCGATCGATTTGCCCAGCACCCGCTCGGCTTCGGCCAAAGGCAGATTGTGGGGATTGACCCAGAGGGAGCGAAGCCGCTCTGTTTCACGTGAAACAGCATCGCGCTTGCGGCTGAAGGCGTCCCAGCGGGCGTCGTCCACCAGGCCCAGCTCGCGGCCTTTTTCGGTCAGGCGCATGTCGGCATTGTCTTCGCGCAGCATCAGGCGATACTCGGCCCGGCTGGTAAACATGCGGTAAGGCTCGGTCACACCCTTGGTGATCAGGTCATCGACCAGCACGCCGAGGTAGGCTTCGTCGCGCCGGGGCAACCACGCGCCTCCATGATCGTTGGGCAAGCCACCGAGTGCCCTGCACTGCAGCGCGGCGTTAATGCCGGCAAACATGCCCTGGGCCGCCGCTTCTTCATAGCCGGTGGTGCCGTTGATCTGGCCGGCAAAGAACAGCCCGCCAATCGCGCGGGTTTCAAAGGTGGTCTTCAGTGCCCGCGGATCAAAGTAGTCGTATTCGATCGCATAGCCCGGCCGCAGGATGTGGGCGTTCTCCATACCCGCCATCGAGCGCACCAGCTCGTACTGGATGTCAAACGGCAGGCTGGTCGAGATGCCGTTGGGGTAGATCTCGTGCGTGGTCAGGCCTTCGGGTTCCAGGAAAATCTGGTGGCTTTCCTTGTCGGCAAAGCGGTTGATCTTGTCTTCCACGCTGGGGCAGTAACGCGGCCCCACGCCATCGATCTTCCCGGTGAACATCGGACTGCGATCAAAACCGGAGCGGATGATCTCATGGGTACGCTCATTGGTATGGGTGATCCAGCACGGCATCTGCTGCGGATGGGGAATAGCACCGCCCATGAAGCTGAACACCGGCACCGGCCCGGCGGTTCCGCCCGGCATGCCGTCGCCCGGCTGCTCGATGCATTTGCTGAAATCAATCGTACGGCCGTCGATGCGCGGCGGCGTGCCGGTCTTCAGCCGGCCTTGCGGCAGCTTGAGCTCTTTCAGCCGGCTGGACAGCGACACGGCCGGCGGATCGCCCGCCCGGCCCGCCGCGTAATTGTTGAGCCCGACATGGATCTTGCCGTCCAGAAATGTGCCGGCCGTCAGCACCACGGTGCGGGACCGAAAACGGATGCCGACCTGCGTGACGGCGCCCACCACCCGGTCGCCCTCCACCATCAGGTCATCGACCGCCTGCTGGAACAGCCAGAGGTTGGGCTGGTTTTCCAGCCGGCGCCGAATCGCCGCCTTGTACAGAATCCGGTCGGCCTGCGCCCGGGTGGCGCGCACGGCCGGGCCCTTGGAACTATTCAGAATACGGAACTGGATGCCGCCTTCGTCCGTGGCCAGCGCCATCGCCCCGCCCATGGCGTCGACTTCCTTGACCAGGTGACCCTTGCCAATGCCGCCAATCGAGGGGTTGCAGCTCATCTGGCCGAGTGTCTCGATGTTGTGCGAGAGCAGCAAGGTCTTGCAGCCCATGCGGGCGGAAGCCAGCGCGGCTTCCGTGCCGGCATGGCCGCCACCGACCACGATCACATCAAATTCTTGCGGATAGATATAAGGCGATTGCATTACGCCTCCTTCAATAAAGTGGCCATCAGGCCAGATGCCTGTACGCCATGGAGCTGCCCCGAGCCTGGGCGATGACCAGACCGGCCACGCCCTGCCGCGGCTGGCACAGACAGCGGCACGCCAGACCGCGCGCCGATCGCGCCCAAGCCTGTCCCCGCCCCACAGGGGCGAATGGCGAATTTTATCAGGCAGGCCTCATTTTGTGCTGTGTAATGGCATTGAGCCGGTTCGGCAGGTCCGCCGCCGAGGCGTGGCAATACGCTATTATTTTGATAGCAACTACTGCGCGAATCTCTTGGGCTGCGGGCTCAAAAAGCCCACAAGGCCCAGACTGGTCCGGACCGTAAATCGCCCCCGCGCAGCGGCATCCCGCCGCAAACCGCCACAATAGCGGGCATGAAACTTCTCATCTTCGCCGGCAGCACCCGCCAGAACTCCTTCAACCGCAAGCTCGCCCATGCAACCGCCGCCATGGCACGGGCCAGCGGCGCCGAAGTCACCCACCTCGAACTGGCCGACCTCGATGTCCCGATGTACAACGCCGACCTGGAAGCCAAGGGCACGCCGCCGGATGTGATGAAGCTCAAGCAGATCATGTACGAGCACCCGGCCTGGATCATCTGCTCGCCGGAATACAACGGCAGCTACACCGCGCTGCTGAAAAACACCATCGACTGGGCCTCCAGGCCGGTCCCGTCGGACCCCGCCTGGACAGACGGCAACAAGCCCTTCACCGGCAAGGTGGTGGGCGTGCTCAGCGCCTCCCCCGGCGCCTTGGGCGGCCTGCGCTCGCAAAGCCACCTGGTGCCGCTGCTGCTCAACCTGCACTGCTGGGTAGCGCCCAAGGCCTTCGCCCTGAGCCGTGCCGGCGAGGCCTTCGATGCCGACGGCCAGCTGCCCGGCGAAGCCCATCGCAAGAACGTGCAGGCCGTCATAGACCAGGTGCTGTTCGCCGGCAGCCGCCTGGCGCGATAAGCCCCAGGCGCGGGGCCGACCCACACCGGAACCGTACTGACACCGTACTGACGCCAAAACCGGCAAGCTTATTTGTCCACTCACCCTTCTCCTTCCAGCCCCATGAACTGCCGATCCGGCTGCGGTGCCTGCTGCATTGCGCCGTCCATCAGCTCGCCCATTCCCGGCATGCCCGAAGGCAAGCCGGCCGGCGTGCGCTGCGTGCAGCTCGACGACGCCAATGCCTGCCGCATCTTCGGCCAGCCCGGGCGGCCGGCAGTCTGCGGGCAGCTGGCGCCCTCGGCAGAGATGTGCGGCAGCAACCGCACGCAAGCCCTGCTGTACCTTGCGCGACTGGAAACCCTGACCGCTCCGCAGTAAGCCTGCATCTCCCCCTCATCCTCTCTTCCCCTCCTCGCGGTCCGGCCCCCGGCTCAGCAGCAGATACGGTATCTCCCCCCGCCCTATCCCCAAATCATTGAGTTCCCGCGCGCTCATGCCCTGCAGCTCGGCCACCTGCCTGCGGTCATCGCGCTGACGCCAGAAACGCGCGTGACGGCGCAGGCGGGTCAGCGCCTGGTTCAACCAAACAAAACCCGGCTTTAACAACATGGTGGCAACTCCTGTGATCGAGAAGTGCCCAATGGTGCGGCCTGTCGTGCTATTGTGGAAGTTGAATTTTCTGATGCAACCTATCAGGATTAATGATGCGTGAACTCAATCTGGACCAGCTGCGCACCCTCGTTTCCATCGCCGACCTGGGCACCTTCTCCGCCGCGGCACGGGCGCTGCATCTGGCGCAGCCCACGGTCAGCCTGCACATCAGCGAGCTGGAAGCCCGGCTGGGCGCACAGCTGGTGGTGCGCGGGGGCCGCAGCGTGGTACCCACGGCGGCCGGTGCCGTGCTGGTCGAGCGGGCGCGGCGCCTGCTGCGCGACGCCGATGACGCGACCGATGCCGTCAAGCGCCATGTAGAGGGGCGGCTAGGCCGCGTGCGGCTGGGCACCTCCACCGGCATCGTGGTGCATTTGCTGCCCCGGGTGCTGGAGCTCATGGCGCGCGCGCATCCCGAGATCGATGTGGAGGTCAGCATCCTCGGCTCCGCTGAAACCATGGAACGCCTGGGCCAGGGCACGCTGGATGTCGGATTAGTGGCTACGCCCCAGCCGGCGCGGCGCGAGCTGGTGATGAGCCACTGGCGCAGCGACCCCATGATGGCGTTCATCCCCACCGGCTGGCCGGCGCCCAAGCGCATCACGCCGCCCTGGCTGATGGACAAGCCCCTGATATTCAACGACTCGACCACGCACATGTACCGCCTGACCATGGAGTGGTTTGCCAAGGCCGGCCACACGCCCCGGGCGCGCATAGAGCTCAATTACACCGAGGCCATGAAGAGCCTGGTGGTGGCCGGCTATGGTGCGGCCCTGCTGCCGCTGGAGCAGGCGGGCGCTGCCGCCACTCCCAACGGCGTGCAGGTGCTGCCGCTCAAGCCCGCATTGACCCGCCACACCGCCGTGGTGCACAGGCCGCTGGCAGCCCTTGACGGGGCCACGCGCAACCTGCTGCAGACGCTGGCGCAGTTCCGGCAAACTTGAAGCCCGACCCGGGCGGCAGCACGCCAAACCACGGCGTGGCCGACACGCGGAAAGCAGGCACGCTGATGAAAGTTCAATTTCTGACAATTGCACGTGCCGCACAGGCGTATCGTACAAAGCCAGGCCTTTTTAAAAAACAACCCGCCAGGAGACAACCCCGTGAACATCCCATCCCTGAAAAAAACCGTCAGCGCCGAGGAATGGCAGTTGCGCTGCGACCTCGCCGCCTGCTACCGCCTGGTAGCGCTCTATGGCTGGAGCGACCTGGTGTTCACCCACATCAGCGCCAAGCTGCCAGAGGAGGTAGCAGGCCCGGGCGCGCACCACTTCCTGATCAACCCCTACGGCCTGATGTTCGACGAGATCACCGCCTCCAGCCTGGTCAAGGTCGACGGGCAGTGCAACAAAGTCATTGACTCGCCCTTCCCGGTCAACCCGGCCGGTTTCGTGATTCACAGCGCGGTGCACGACGCCCGGCCCGACGCCGGCTGCGTGCTGCACACCCACACGCGCGCCGGCGTCGCGGTCAGTGCGCAAAAGTGCGGCGTGCTGCCGATCAGCCAGCAGTCCACCTTTGTGCTGGCCTCGCTGGCCTACCACGACTACGAGGGCGTCGCCTTTCGCGGCGAGGAAAGGCCGCGCCTGCAGGCCGATCTGGGGTCCGCCAATTTTTTGATGCTGCGCAACCATGGCCTGCTGGTGGTGGGCAAGACCATTGCCGACGCCTTTTTGAACATGTACATATTTGAAAACACCTGCCGCATCCAGCTCGACGCGCAGGCCGGCGGCGAACTCATCCTGGTCAATCCGCAGATCATCCAGGGCGTGTCGGAAGCCCTGCGCGTGCAGACGGGCGGCATGGGCGGCGCCTTTGCCTGGCCCTCGCTGATCCGCAGGCTGGAGCGGCTGGACGACAGCTACCGCACATAAACTGCCCCCACCCGGCTTGTGCAAGGCGACCGCCAGGGACTTCCTCCAGGGGGCTTGCAAGGGCCTCTAAGTACTGACCAGGGAAAGCATCGGCGGATGCGATCCCGGCGGGGTGTCGGGCAGCAATTCGCCCTCGTCCACGATCAGTTCCTTGCGCAGCATTTGCACATTGCCAAAAATGGTGGCAAAGGCCACGTCCTTCGCGTCGCGCCCCGTTCCCACGCGCACCAGCCGGTCTATGGGCGCCAGATGGCTGGGATCAAACAGCACCCAGCGCCCCTCCAGCCAGGCTTCGAACACCGCGTGAAAATCCTGCGGCGGCTCGTCAAAATGGACATAACCCACCACCAGCCGCGCGGGAATATTGAGTGCCCGGCACAAGGTGATGCCCAGATGCGCAAAGTCCCGGCAGACGCCGGCGCGCTGCACAAACACATCCCGCGCCGTGGTCGTCGACGAGGTGCAACCCGGCAGGTAGGCGATCGAGTCGTGAATCCAGTTCTCGACCGCCCGCACGCGGCCGATACCGGGGGGCAGGTCACCAAACAGCTGCTGCGCCGCGCGGCTCATGGAGTCCGACTCGCAGTAGCGGCTGGGCATCAGGTAACGCAAGACATCATCGGGCACGCCGCTCACCGGCGTTTCGTCCAGATGCAGGGGCACGGGCACGGCAATCAGCCGCACCCGGGCGTGGTAGTTGACGGACAGCATTCCCTTGGGCGCGTCCAGGCGTATGAAGCGGTTGCCGCTGCGCTCGTCGCAAAAATTGCGAACCTTCATGCTCGGCGTGATCGTCAGCCGCTCCTGCAATACATGGTGCCCCTCGTGAAACGCGGCCTCGATGTTGAAAAGAAAATGCGACGGGCTGCCGACTTCATACTCGAGCAGCAAATCGATCAGGGTGGTGTGCATGGAATGGGTGCCGGTTGAGAATAAAAACCGTCAGAAGGACATCGCAGCCCTGTTGACACGGGACAGGCAGGATCAGATTCGCGTGCGGTGATGACCCGCGCCATGACCATGACCACTGTCGGCGGCGGCAAACCAGTTTTTGCACGTCACGAACACAATGCGCGCAGCGCGCTCCAGCACATCGGCAGAGGGCTCAGCCCGGCGCCGTGCACGCAAGCGAATCACCAACAGGAACTCGGCAATGCCCGCCTGAAAACCGGCGCGCACCGACACGGGCGCGGGCAGGTTGGCAGCCCGGTGCGCGATGTCCAGACGCGGCGCCGCGCTGCTGCCCGGAGGCCGCGGCGGAAACAGCCGCTGCCGGACCCGGGACATCAAGGTACTTGCCGGCGCGCAGGGAGCAGGTGTCAACGAAGACGACGAAGGCGCAGAAGGCTCGGAGGGCAAAGGTGTGATGGGAGGCAGTGAGGCCATTTACTTCATGCCTTTCCTGACCGCACCCACGCCCAGTGCGGCGAGCACCACAAAAATGACCGCCAGAATCAGGAACAGGCCAAACAGGATCTTGGCAATGCCGGCGGCGCCTGCCGCCACCCCGCCAAAACCCAGGGCGCCGGCTATCAGTGAAATCACCGCAAAAATAATCGCGTACTTGAGCATCGGTTCTCCTTTGCAATGCCTCGTCCCCGCAAGCCTGCGAGCGGATGAGACCTCAACAAACATCAACCAACATCAAAAAACAGGAGGCGAACGCCCGCAAGGACCATCGACTATCCGGAAGCACTAACAACATACTAGAAAGGCCGGCGGCCGTGACGCATCAGCAACGCCCGCGTGGCACTGTAGGACAAGGCCGCAGTGCATCCGGTTGCTATGATTTTTCTAGCGTTGAGGGCCTGCCAATAGAGGCCCTGGAGCACCGGTCAGGCTTATTTGCCGAACAGGCTGCGAAAGCCCTCACCCACGCGATCGCCCAGGTTGGCGCCGGCCCCGGTGCCAACACCCGGCAGCAGCGCCGTGCCAATGGCCGCGCCCAGCAGGGCCGAACGCGACAGCGTCACCTCGGGCTTGTCCAGCGTGCCGCCCACCGTCAGCGGCACACCCACGGCGCCGCCAATGGCCTGGCCCACCTTGCTGTCGCCCGCCACATTCACAATGACACGCCCGCTCAGCGCCTTGGCCGGCGATATCGCCACATTGCCGGTGGCGCTCAGCACGCCCGAGCTCGCCACGAGGTTGCTCAGCTGCGCCGCCCGGCCCTGGGTGTTGACCTGCCCGGCCAGCGTGTCCAGTCGCGTCTGCCCGCCGCGGCTCAGGCCCACGGTTTGTACGGCCTTGGCCAGGTCCAGGCCATTGATCACCGCATTGCGCACGGTGAACGTGGTGTGGCTCTGCAGCGCATCCACCAGGCCGCCCGTGGTCGCTGCCCGGGCGTTCAGGCTGGTGGTCGCCTCCAGCTGGCCCGACAGCGCACCGGCCGGTGCGGTCAGCGCAGACACCTCGACGCCACGCGTTTGCAGCTGGCCCTGCAGAGCCAGGGCCTCGCCGGGCTTGACCGGGGCGCCCGCGGGCGCACGACGCAGGGCCAGCCGACCCTCGATCTTGCCGCCGCCCACCTCGACCCGCAGGGCCCAGCGGTCCTCGCCAACAACGGCATCGCCGGCCTTGCTCGCGTTGTCAGCGGGTTTGGGCTCTTCACGTTGCAGCGTGGCCCGCAGTCCCTGCAGATTTCCCTTGAGCAGCTTGAACGACACGCTGTCGGGCAGGCCGTCATCGGCCAGCGCGGCCTCCGCCGCCACCGTGGTGCGCGCACCGGCCGCACTGATCCAGGTCACCTCGTCCAGCACCGTGCGGCGCGGCAGGCCCTCCAGACCCGCCGACTCCGGCGCGGGGTCAGGCGTCTTTGGCTTGGGCCCCTGCTTGGCGGACGCCGGCTGCTTTTTCTTCTGCAGCGCCAGCAACACCGCGTCTATGCCCTGCTGCGGCAACACAGCCCGCCGCACCAGCAGCGTGGAAATCGCCAGGCGCCCCTGCAACAGGGGTTGCCACTGGGGCCGCACCTCCACGCGCTCCAGTGTGAGGGGGGGCTTGCTCTGCACCACGATGCCGGTCAGCGCGACGGCGGGCAAGGGCCACACATCCACGGCCACCCCGGCCAGCGTGACCGGCATCCCCAACGCCGCCGAGGCTTCATGCTCGACGCGCTGCCTGAAATCGTCCGTGCTCACCCAACGGTGCAGCGTGAAGGCCACCGCCGCCAGCAGGACGGCCAGCCCCAGCGAAACATACACCGCCCACTTAAAAACTTTTGCCATCCGGCTATTGTGGCGGTTTCAGGCCGCACGCCGCAGAAAACACCTCCCGATCAGGGAGCTATTTCCAGCCACCCTTCCAGGATCAACAAGGACAACGCCAGGAAACATGACTACGCCCCCGGCGTCTGCTTCCTGTCGCCGCATATCGCGCTGCACGCGCCTGGCTGAAGGACCGGCCAACAGCACCGTCGAGCGCGACCAATTGCAGTCGCGGCGCATCATCAGCACCAAGGTGCACAAGGGCTTCATCCCGCCGTCCAGGCGGCCACGCACGCAAAGTACAACACCATCGCCACCGACAAGTTGCTGTCACGCCTGAAGCGGGTGGACGGGCGACTGACCAGCAAGCAGTACCTGATGAGCGAAACTTCTACCGTCACCAACCGAGCTGCGCGTGTCGGCGTCGACATGGCGCACATGGCCACGACGGGGTTGGCTCAATACTTCAACTGGATCTTGTCAAGTTGCTCTTTGCTGACCATGGGCACGTCTCCCCGCTTGTTCCAGCGATTGAGATTCCATGCACCGTCGCCAACCCACCCCTTGAGCAGCTTGAGATTCGCAGCACGCTCTGCATCCGTCGATCCGAGATACTGATACATGTTGCCGGATTTGCCTCCGGCATATTGGCTGCTTCCATCGTCCAGCCGGCGCATGAATGCACCCGTGTCGGGCCAGGAGATAAACGCAATCAAGCGCTCGTACGAATCCATGCGCGGCCCTTGTGACTTCTCCGCGTACCCCTTCTCGTCCAGCAGAAAATCGGCCCGCTCAGGCGATTGCGCTCCATGGCAGGCAACACATCGGGATTTCCAGAGTGGGGCGATGTCAGTGCGGTAGGTGACTTCCTGTGCCGCGACAGCCCCGGCGCCCAAAAGAAAGATCAGAGTCGCCGCCAGTTTCTTCAACATAAAGACCTCCTGGTTGGAGTTTGTCGAAATTGCCGTCCGGTTGGCCGGTCTCTGCAATGTAGACCTGAAAATCATGCATCGGGTTGATTCAAGACAACCATCACCAACTGCAGCCCTTGCGAACACGGTCGGCCCGATTTTGTTGGCTTGGCCGTCCGGCCAGACCCGGAAACGGCCGTTGGACGCATGCATGCCGGAACGCTCTAGCACGAATCCAGCAGCCCGTGTTGCACACGCCAATTCAGATCGGCACACACTGACGCCTGCTCACTCTTCCTGTTTCCTGTTTCCTGTTTCATCTTCCCGATTCATCTTTTCAACCCGGACACTTTCATGCCTTCTTTATTCGACCCCACCCAGGCCGGCGACATTCATCTGGCCAACCGCATCGTGCTGGCGCCCCTGACACGCAACCGCGCCCCCGACGCCATTCCCACCTCGCTGATGGCCGAGTACTATGCCCAGCGCGCCAGCGGCGGCCTGCTCGTCACCGAAGCCACCGCCATCAGCCACCAGGGCCAGGGCTATGCCGATGTGCCCGGGCTCTATGGCACTGCGCAGCTCGACGGCTGGAAAGAGGTGACCCGCGCCGTGCATGAGGCCGGCGGGAAGATCGTGGTGCAGCTCTGGCATGTGGGCCGCGTCTCGCACACCGAGTTGCAGCCGGACGGCGGCCAGCCGGTCGCGCCGTCCGCCATCACCGCCAGGACCAAGACCGTGCTGCTCAAGGACGGCGCGCCCACCTTTGTCGCCACCTCCGAGCCGCGCGCACTGCGGGCCGACGAACTGCCCGGCATCGTGCATGCCTATGAAGCCGCGGCGCGCAATGCGGTCGAAACCGCTGGCTTTGACGGCGTCGAAGTCCACGGCGCCAACGGCTACCTGCTCGACCAGTTCCTCAAGCGGGGCTCCAACCAGCGCACCGACGACTACGGCGGCAGCATCGAGAACCGCGCGCGCCTGCTGCTCGAGGTCACGCGCGCCGTCACCGGCGCGATCGGCGGCGGACGCACCGGCATTCGCCTGTCGCCGGTGACACCGGCCAACGATGTGCATGACGCCGATCCGCAGCCGCTGTTCGACTACGTGGTGCGCCAGCTCGCCACGCTGAACCTGGCCTATATCCACATCATCGAAGGCGCGACCGGCGGGCCGCGCGAAATCGCCGACCGGCCGTTCGACTATGCCGCGCTCAAGACCGCCTACCGCGAAGCCGGCGGCAAGGGCGCCTGGATGGTCAACAACGGCTACGACCAGGCACTGGCCAAGCAGGCGGTGGCGAACGGCGCCGACCTGATCGCCTTTGGCAAGCCCTACATCGCCAACCCGGATCTGGTGGAGCGCCTGCGCCGCAATGCGCCGCTCAACCTGCCCGACCAGGCCACCTTTTATGGCGGCGGCGCCAAGGGTTATACGGACTACCCAACGCTATAAAACCAGACCGCATGCCAGTCATGCATGACTGGCAATGGTTTCAGGGCTTTCTTATTTAAACGAGGCCCTGGCACAGGTATTTGGTGTGCATGTAGTCTTCGAGTCCGTAACGTGAACCTTCACGGCCATAACCGGACTCCTTGACGCCGCCGAAGGGCGCAACTTCGGCGGCCAGTGCGCCTTCGTTGATGCCGACGATGCCGCTCTCCAGCGCATCGGCCATGCGCCAGACGCGCGCGATATTGCTGGAATAAAAATACGCCGCCAGGCCAAACGGCGTGTCGTTGGCGGCGGCTATCACCTCGGCTTCGCTGCCAAAGCGCGTCACTGGCACCACCGGGCCAAAGGTTTCTTCCAGCGAGCAGGCCATGCCGGAATGAGCACCGGTCAGCACGGTGGGCGCATAGTAGTTGGGGCTAGCATAAGCCGCGCCCTCCATGCGTTGGCCGCCCACCGCGATGCGCGCGCCCTTGGCCACGGCATCGGCGACATGGCGTTCGATCTTCTCCACTGCGCGCGCGTTGATCATGGGCCCGATCTGCGAGTCGGGCGCGCTGGCCGGCCCGACCTTGAGCGCACCCACACGCGCCCGCAGTTTTTCCACAAACGCGTCATGCACGGCGTCCTGCACAAACACACGGTTGGGGCAGACGCAGGTCTGGCCGCCGTTGCGGAACTTGGCGACCATCAGGCCATTGACCGCCGCATCGATATCGGCATCGTCAAAGACGATGAACGGCGCATTGCCGCCCAATTCCAGCGAGAGCTTTTTCAGCGTACCCGCAGACTCGCGCGCCAGGTGTTTGCCGACCGGCGTGGAGCCGGTGAAGGTGATCTTGCGCACACGTGCGTCGGCCAGCCAGACATCCACGACTTCAGGTGTTTTTTCGCGCGAGGCGGTGACCATATTCAGCACGCCGGGCGGCAGGCCGGCCTGTTGCGCGAGCAACACCAGCGCCAGCGAGGTCAGTGGCGTGTCTTCGGCCGGTTTGGCGACCACGGTGCAGCCGGCGGCCAGCGCCGGCGCAATCTTGCGCGCGATCATGGCGGCGGGAAAGTTCCAGGGCGTGATGGCGGCCACCACACCAACCGGCTCCTTGACCACCATGAGTTTGCGGCCGCGCGCGGGCTCGGGAATCATGTCGCCATAGGTGCGGGTCGCCTCTTCGGCAAACCACTCGACATAACTGGCGGCATAAGCGACCTCGCCCACGCCTTCAGCCAGCGGTTTGCCCTGCTCGCGCGAGATCAGCCGGCCCAGGTCATGCTGGTTGGCCAGGATGAGCGCATGCCAGCGTTTCAGAAACTGCGCGCGTTCACGCGCACTGCGCGCACGCCAGGCCGGGAACACCGCATGCGCGGCATCCACGGCAGCCAGCGCATCGGCCGCGCCGCTATCGGGCACATGGGCAAAGTCAAGGCCCGTGGCCGGGTCGCTGACCGGCAGCCTGGCGCCACTTTGCGCATCCTGCCATTGGTGGTTGATAAAGTTCTGCTGGCGCAGCAGATCGGTCTGGGAGAGGGTCAAAGGCATGGAGATTGGATCAACAGGTTAGGCAGACGAAGCGGGCTTTAAACGCTTGCGGGCTGCAGGGCTATCAGGTCGGCTTCGCTGCGGTGGCACAAAATTTCCACATCGCCACGCAAACGCCGGCGCGGCGGCGCGGTGGTATCGCAGGCGCCGGAGACACGCAAAGGGCAACGGTCCAGAAAGCTGCAGAGTTCGGGATTGGGCGGGGTGCCAACCGCCATGGGCGGCAAGGCCAGGCGGCTGGTGCTGCTGCGCTGGTCCAGCCAGCCCTGGCGCAGTTCGGGTACCGAGCTCGCGAGCAATTCAAAGTAAGGGTGGCGTGCAGCCTGCGAAAACGCGGCGCGCGGCACGGACTCGACCTTGTTGCCCGCATACAGCACCACAATGTCGTCGCAGACGGCGCGCACGGTATTGAGGTCGTGGCTGATGAACACATAGGACAAACCGAGTTCACGGCGCAGCTGCGCCAGCAGGTCAAGCACCGCAGCGCCGACCACGGTGTCCAGCGCCGAGGTGACTTCATCGCACAGGATCAGATCCGGCTCGGCGGCCAGCGCGCGCGCAAAATTGACGCGCTGTTTTTGCCCGCCCGACAGGCCGCCCGGCAGGCGCTGCGCGCACTGCGCGGGCAGCTGCACCAGGTCCAGCAACTGGGCAATGCGCTTTTTCAAAGGCTCGCCCTTCAAGCCGAAATACAGCTGCAGGGGCCGCGCCAAAAGCATCTCTATGGTGTGCGCCGGGTTCAGCGCGGTGTCGGCCATCTGGAACACGATTTGCACGCGCCGCAGCTGGTCGCGGCTGCGCCCTGGCACATCGGGCGCCAGCGCCTGGCCGTCAAACAGAATCTGGCCGCGCGCGGGCGCGACCAGGCCTGCGATGGCCCGCGCCAACGTGGTCTTGCCCGAACCCGACTCGCCGATCACCCCCAGCGCCTGGCCGCGATGCAATGTAAAACTCACATCGCTCAGCACCGGCGAGCTGGGCAGGCCGCGCTTATCGAGTGCGCCGTAACCGGCGATCAGGCTGCGCACTTCCAGCAGCGGCGTGGCTGCGGCATCCGGTGCCAGACGGCCGGCATCACGCGGCGCGGGTTTGGCCGCGGCAATCAGGCTTTTGGTGTAGTCGTCCTGCGGGCTTTCAATGATCTGCCGGGTCTCGGCCTGCTCCTGCTGTCTGCCCTGGCGCAAGACCAGGATGCGGTCGGCCATCTGCGCGACCACGGCCAGGTCGTGGGTCACATACACGGCTGTCGTGTTGCGCTCACGCACGACGCGGCGAAAGGCTTGCAGCACCTCGATCTGGGTGGTCACGTCGAGTGCGGTTGTCGGTTCATCCAGGATCACCAGCGCCGGGTCGCAAATCAGGGCCATGGCCGCCATCAGGCGCTGCAGCTGGCCGCCAGAGACCTGGTGCGGGTAACGCTGGCCAATGGTTTGCGGATTCGGCAGCGCCAGGTCGCGGAACAACGCCACGGCCTTGGCCTCGGCCTGCTCGCGCGGCATCAGCCCATGGATGCTGGCCACCTCAACGACCTGGTCCATGATGGTTCGCGACGGATTGAACGACGCCGCCGCGCTTTGCGCGATGTAAGACACGGTGCGCCCGCGCAGGCTGCGCTGCTCGCCGGCCGACAGACCCAAGACATCGACATCGCCGACACGGATGGTGCCGCCCGAAATCCGGCAACCCTGGCGCGCATACCCCATCAGCGACAAGGCGATGGTGGTCTTGCCCGAACCCGATTCGCCTATCAGCGCCAGCACTTCGCCGGGCTCAATCCTGAAGGACACGTCGGTGACGATGGGCAGGTCTTTGCCGCCCGCTTGGGCCACGATGTTCAGGTGGCTGACTTCTACACGCGCGCCCATCAGCGGCTCTCCTGGTTGGCTTGGGCCCGGCCGGGCAGGTTGTCTATGACCAGGTTCACGGCAATCGTGAGCGTGGCAATCGCCAGCGCCGGCGCAATCACCGCTGCGCCGCCGGTCGGCAGGGCACCGATGTTTTCACGCACCAGCGAACCCCAGTCGGCCACCGGCGGTTGCACGCCCAGGCCAAGAAAACTCAGGCTCGCCAGCAACAGCACGGCATACACAAAACGCAGGCCCATATCGGCCAGCAAGGGGCCGGCAATGTTGGGCAGCACTTCGCGCAGCATGATGTAGGTGCGGCCCTCGCCGCGCGCGCGCGCCACGGTCACATAGTCCATGGCGTTGATATTGACCGCCAGCGCGCGTGCGATGCGGTAAGCGCCCGGCGTGTAGACCACCGCCACCGTGACTATCAACAGCGGTATCGAGGAGCCGAAAGCCGCCACAATGATCAGCGCCAGCATCTTGCTCGGGATCGACACCAGCGTATCCAGCAGCCGGCTCAACACGGCGTCAAACCAGCCGCCGTTGACGGCAGCCAGCAGGCCCAGCAGCGTGCCCGCAGCGCAGGCCATCACGGTGGCGGCCAGCGCCACGCCGACGGTGTAGCGCGCGCCGTCCATGACGCGGCTCAGGATGTCGCGGCCCAGGTAATCGGTGCCCAGCCAATGGGTCCGGCTGATCGCGTCAAAAACGCCTGCCGTGCTCATGTCGCCCGAGCCGTGCGGCAGTATCCACGGCCCTGCGGCCGCAATAAACAGCCAGAAGACCAGCACCGCCAGGCCCAGCAGGCCGGTGCGCGACCAGCGCGACAGGCGCGGCACCAGGCGCGCCGGAACGGCGGCGGGCGGAATTGTTTCAATAGCGGAGCTCATTGGTGGCGCAGCCTTGGGTTGGCGACGATGCCGCAGAGGTCGGCCAGCGTCACAAGAATCAGGTAAGCAGCGCAAAAAATCATCGCGCAGGCTTGCACCAGCGGCATGTCGCGCTGGCTCACGCCATCGACCATGAGTTTGGCGATGCCGGGGTAGTTAAAAATGGTTTCGATAATGATCACGCCACCCAGCAAATACGACAGGCTCAGCGCCACCGCATTGGCTATCGGGCCGATCGCGTTGGGCAAGGCATGCGCCAGCACCATGCGCGCAGGCGAAGCGCCCTTGAGCTTGACCATCTCGATATACGGCGCGCGCAGCTGGTCAATCACCGCAGCGCGTGTCATGCGCATCATCTGCGCAATGATCACGCAGGACAGGCTCATGACCGGCATCGCAAACGAGCGCAGCATCTGGCCCGGCGACGAGATGTCCACCGAATAAGACAGCGCCGGCAGCCAGCGCAAATGCACCGCAAACACCAGCACCGCGAGTGTGGCAACCAAAAATTCGGGCACCGAGACCACGGCCACCGCGCCCATGCTGGCAGCGCGGTCAAACCAGGAGCCGCGCCAGACCGCCGACAAAATGCCCAGCAGCAGCGCCAGCGGCACCGACACCAGCGCGGTCACGCCGGCCAGCATCAGCGAGTTGGGCAGCCGGCTGCCGATCAGGTCGGCGACCGGTGCGCTGCTGACAATCGACTGGCCGGGGTTGCCGCGCAGCAAGCCGTTCAGCCACTGCCAGTAACGTTCCGGGCCGGACTGCGTGAGGCCCATCTGCTGGCGCAGCGCAGCCAGGGCTTCAGGCGTCGCCTCCTGGCCCAGCTGCTCCTGCGCCGCGTCGCCAGGCAACAAGCCCGTGATCGCAAACACAACGGCCGACACAATAAGGAGTGAAACCACCCCCACGGCCAGCCGGCCCGCGATAAGGCGCAGGAGTTGCAGGTTCATGCCATGCCTCGCGCCGGGCCACCCCAAGCGGGGCATGCCACCTCGGTGAGCAGCGAAGACACGCAGTGCCGAGCGTGGGGACTCATGCTACCTCCCCTTCCAGCAGGGGCCGCGGAACCGGCTTTGCCGGGCCGCAGGCGCAGCGCCCCCTCGGGGGGCAGCGAGGACACGCAGTGCCGAGCGTGGGGGCTCATGCTTCCAGCCAGACGTGTTCAGCGAAGGCGTAGCCCATCAGGCCGCCGACCGGGATCGGCGACAAGCCCTTGAGTTTCTTCGAGTGGCCGTCAATGCTGGCCAGGAACAGCGGAATGCCGATGCCGCCCTGCTCGTGCACCAGCACCTGCATGTCGGCGTACATCTTGCGGCGCTTGGTGTCGTCGGTTTCGGCGCGCGCGGCAACCAGCAGCTGGTCGAACTTCTCGCTTTTCCAGCCCGACTCGTTCCAGGCCGCATCCGACTTGAAGAACTGCGTGAACAGCGTGTCGGCGCTGGGGCGCGGATTGACGTTGCCGAAACCGACCGGGCTTTTCATCCAGTGATTCGACCAGTAGCCATCGGCGGGCATGCGTTTGACGTCCAGGTTCAAGCCCAGTTTCTGCGCCGTCTGCTGCATCACCAATGCCATCTCGACAGAATACAGCGCTGCGGGCGAGGCCACAACCGGAATCGGGGCGCTGCCCAGATTGGCTTTTTGCAAGTGGAACTTGGCCTTGTCCAGATCGAAGGCGCGCTGCGGCAGGCCGGCAAAATAAAAGCGGTTGGTCGGATCGATAGGCTGGTCGTTGGCAACGACCGCATGGCCCAGCGCAATGGAACGCTTCATCTGCTCGCGGTCAAACATGTATTTCATGGCCATCACGAAGTCGGGGTTGGAGCCCGGACCACCGTCGCGGCGCATCACCAGGTCGGTGTACCCGCCCGACTGCGTCTCAAAGATCGCATGGCCGGCGGAGTCGCGCACACGCTGCACCGAACGTGGATTGACCGAGCCCACCAGGTCCAGGTCGCCCGACAGCAGCGCATTGACACGCGCGCCTTCATCGCCGATGCCCACATATTCAATCTCATCGAGGTAAGGGCGGCCCGGCTTCCAATAGGCCTCGTTGCGCACCGCGATCGAGCGCACGCCAGGCTTGAATTCCTTGACCTTGTAAGGGCCGGTGCCGATGCCGGCATTGAAGTCGGTGGTGCCGTCCTTGACGATATGGAAGTGGAAGGTGCCCAGGATCACCGGCAAGTCGGCGTTGGGCGCCTTGAGCTTGATCGTCACTTCGTTAGGGCCGCTGGCCTTCACGTCGTCGATCTGGTCGGCCAGAGCCTTGGCCTTGGAGGCAGTGGCCGGGTCCTTGTGGCGCATCAGCGAGAACACCACGTCGGCTGGGACCAGCGGCTTGCCGTCATGAAAGACCACGCCCTTGCGCAGCTTGAAGACCCAGGTGGTCGCATCCCTGGTGGTGAACTCTTCGGCCAGCGCGGGGCGCGGCGTGAGGCTGCCATCCAGCACCGTGAGGCCGTTGTAGAACATGCTGCCGCGGATGTAGTCGCTCTGGTTGGACTGCTTGGCCGGATCCAGCGTGTCATTGATTGCAGCGGTGGCGCCGGCCACCCGGATCCGTCCGCCACGGCGCGGCGTCTGCGCATGGGCGGCGCCGGCAATGCCCGCCAGGCTGCCGGCCAGCGTGGCCTGCATGCCGCCTGCCATGAGCATGGCGAGCACATCGCGCCGCTTGGCGCCTGCCTGCATCGCGTTCATCACGCGCATGCTTTCCTGGGGGCCGATCAAGGCTTGCAGTTTCTTGCTTTCATTCATGGCAGTTCTCCTGGGTGGTGGGTCGATAACAACTAAAAAAGATCAGAGCAATTTGTCTTTGATGCGGTAGTACAGGCCGATCGCGGGCAAAAACCAGGGCGGCCCGAAGTGGCCCGGAATCGCCGGCCAGCGCAGGTCGCGCCAGGGGTTGGCCGAAACCTCGCCGCCCATCACACGCGCCATGCACTGGCCCATGTGCACCGACATCTGCGTACCGTGGCCGCTGTAACCCATCGAGTAATACAAACCGTTGTGCTGACCTGCGTGCGGCAGCCGGTCTTGCGTCATATCGACCAGGCCGCCCCAGCAGTAGTCGATGCGCGCATCGCCGAGCTGAGGAAACATCTGCGCCAGCGCCTGCTGCAGGATGAGGCCACTTTTGGCGTCCGACTGCGGGCTTGACATCGCAAACCGCGCCCGCCCGCCAAAGACCAGCCGGTCGTCGTGCGTGAGGCGGAAATAGTTATGGATATTGGCCGTCGTCGTGTAGGTGCGGCGGCCCGACAAAACCTTGAGCGCGCGCTCGCGTCCCAGCGATTCGGTGGTGATGATAAAACTGCCTATAGGCACAATGCGCCGGCGCCAGAAACCGAAGCTGCCGTAGTTGCCGTGCAACGTGGCGCCCGTGGCGACCAGCACTTGCGCCGCCTCAATCACGCCGCGCGCGGTATGCACACGGTGCGCATGGCCGGTGGAAGTGATGCGTTCCAGCTTCATGGCCGGCGTCCGCGCATGGATCTGCGCGCCGTGTTTGATCGCCGCTTGCGCCAGGCCCACGGCAAAACGGCCCATGTGCATTTGCCCGCTGCGTTTTTGCAGCAGCCCGCCGTAAAACTTGTCGCTATCGACTTCCTGCCTGACCTGGGACGCGTTGAGCAATTCCACATCGGCATCGACCTCGCGGCGCAGGCGGTCCAGGCCGCGCGCCAGCGTGTCGTAATGTGCGGGGCGCGAAGCCAGCTTGAGTTTGCCGTTGCGCTCGAAATAACAGTCTATGTTTTCATCGCGGACCACTTGGGCCACGGTATTGACCGCCGCATCATAAGCGCGGTACCAGTCGCCGGCTTTTTCGCTACCGACACGTTCGGCCAGCAGCGCGTAGTCCACCGCCAGGCCGTTATTGACGTGGCCGCCGTTGCGGCCCGATGCTTCGCCGGCCACAGCGCCGGCTTCAAGCACCACGACCTTGGCGCCGCGCCTGGCCAGGGCCAGCGCGGCGGACAGGCCGGTAAACCCACCGCCCACAATCACCACGTCGGCACGGGCCGGCAAGGCCTCTTGCGCGGGCGCAAACAGCGGGGCGCTGTCGGTCCAGTAGGAGTGGAGTTTCATATCCGCCGTGTCAAAAATTAAAGGCCGACCACACCGGGCAAGCCGCCGATGTCCTGGATCTCGACGTAGTTGTACGCCGGGTTGCCAGGACCATGACCGCGATTGACGAACACCTTGTTCTTGATGCCCAGGTCATCAGCCGACATCAGGTCGTAACGCAGGCTGGACGACACGTGCAGGATGTCTTCAGGACCGCAACCGAGCTGGTCCAGCATGTACTCAAAGGCCTGCAGACGCGGCTTGTAAGCCTGGGCCTGCTGAGCGGTGAAAACACGATGAAATGGCGCACCGAGCTTGTCTACGTTCTTGTGTATCTGGTCGTTGGACGCGTTGGAAAGAATGACCAGCGGAATCTTGTCGGCGATGCGCGACAGGCCGGCCGGCACATCGGCATGCGGGCCCCAGGTCGGCACGGCGTCGTAGTAAGCCCGGCCTTCGGCGTCGGTGCACTTGATGTTCCATTTTTTGCAGGTGCGGTTCAAGGCGTTCCTGAGCACATCGGCATAAGGCTTCCAGGCGCCCAGCACTTCGTCAAAACGGTAGGCGCTGAAGTCGGCGACAAACAGCTCCATCTGCGCGGCCGGGATGCGGTCGGCAAACATCTCGCGCGCCATATCGCCCATGCGAAAACGTGTCAGGGTGCCGTAGCAGTCAAAGGTAATGAATTTCGGGCGGAAGGTCATGTCTGCAATCCTGTCTATAAAGGTTGGAAAAAAGGTTTTAGATGTTTAAACGATGCGCTTATTCGCCTGTCACGATGACGTCATTGAAACATGGGCATAAAAAATATTTGAGGCGTATTGAGGCCACTTCAAAGCGAAAACTGGTGTTTTGGACGGCCCGCCCGGCATGGACTGCGGTCCGCACGCTGGAAGTGCATCCGGCACCAAAATACCTCGCGTTAACCCTAGGCCGCCCATGAACAGGGCGCGGCCTAAACCGGCGCGGCAAAATCGACCAGCACGCTCTTGAAACGCAGGTTGGCTTCCACCGCCTGGCGTCCCAGGTCCTTGCCTATGCCGGACTGGTGATAACCGCCGGTCGGAATCACAAAGTCATTGCTGCGCCCATACCGGTTAACCCAGACCGTGCCGGCCTCCAGCTTGCGCACCGCACGCAGCGCGCGGCTGATGTCCGCCGTATGCACACCGGCGGCCAGGCCATAACACTCATGCTCCGCGAGCGCCAGGCCCTCTTCTTCTTCATCAAAGGTCTGCACCGTCAGCACCGGGCCAAAGATCTCTTCACGCACGGCGGGGTTGCTGCTGTCCACGCCTTCGAGCAGCGTGGGCAGGTAGTAGGAGCCGCCCTGGCGTGCTTGCGCAATATCGGCAAACCCCGCACCGCAACGAACCACCGCGCCGGCCTCTTTGGCGCGGCCGACTATGCCGCCTATGCGCTGGCCTTGCGCGGCGGAAATAATCGGCGGCAAGGTGGCGTCGGTATCCCAGGTCGGGCCCGGGCGGTGCGCGGCAAAACGTGCGCTCACGCGCTCTGTCAATGCCTCGGCAATACCGCGCTGCACAATCAGGCGCGAGCCGGCGACACACACCTGGCCCGCATTGCCGGTGATGGCGCCCGCAATCAGGGCCGCCAGTTTGTCGATGTCCGGTGCATCGTCAAACACCAGTTGCGGGCTTTTTCCGCCCAGCTCCAGCGTCACGGGTTTGGGGCCGTATTGCGCGCAGGTAGCCATGATGCTGGAGCCGGTGCGGGTTGATCCGGTAAACGTCATCTTGGCAATGCGCTGATGCCGGCTCAGCGCATCGCCGGCCACATGGCCATAACCCTGGACCACATTAAAGATATCCGCCGGCACGCCGGCCTGCACGGCCAACTCGGCCAGCCGCAGCGAACTGAAGGGCGTGAGTTCAGAAGGTTTCAGCACCACCGCATTGCCTGCGGCGAGCGCAGCGCCGACCTTCCATGACACCATCACCAGCGGAAAATTCCAGGGTGTGATCGCGCCCACCACACCATAGGGTTCGGCAATCGTCATGCCGAGCTGGCTATGCTGCGTGGCCGCAACCTCGCCGCCTATCTTGTCGGCATACTCGGCAAAAAAGCGCAGGCCTTCGGCGGTGAAGGGAATGTCCCAGGCCATCACATCGCGCACCGGGCGGGTTGAACCCACGGCTTCTATCAGGCCCAGGGTGGGCGCATCGGCTTCGACCAGGTCGGCCCAGCGCCTGAGCACGCGCGCACGCTCGCGTGGCGCGCGGCGCGCCCAGTCGCCGCTGCGCCAGGCTTTCCATGAGGCCTCGACAGCGCGGTCCACCAACGCCTCATCGGCCAGCGGCAGCTGCGCATACACCTGGCCGTCGGACGGACGGCGCACCGCCACCGTTTCTGCCCTGGCATCGCCGACCAAAGCGCCGTTAATGAAATGCCCTGTGGGGACGCTGATTTGATTCGGATCGAATGCTTGCAAACTGGGCCTCGTTATCAGGAATAAAAGTAACTTGCATGCTAGCCACGCTGCCGCGGCATTTGCTGCTGTAGCGGCCCGCGCCAGCGCAGCAAGTTGCGATTACGGCGGCTTTCCTAAACGATCATGGCGAAATTGTGAAACCCGCCCCAAGCATGCAAATTTGACTGGCGGTGCGCCGAAAATTAGGCAATAGTGAGCCTGCTTTTTGACGTATCGGAGAATGTCGTGCCCTCTTTATCTCAAACCCTGAAAACCTCTGACGACGGCGTCGTGCTGCAAGCCATGACGGCCGACGACCTGCCGGCCGCCTACGGGCTGTCGCAAGAAGTGCGCTGGCCGCACCGGCTTGCCGACTGGGAGTTTCTGCTGAGTTTTGGCGAAGGCCTGGTAGCCAGGAACGACGGCGAGATCGTCGGCACCGCGATCTGCTGGCCCTGGGGCAAGCACACCGCCACCGTGGGCCTGGTGATAGTCGCGCCGCACTGCCAGGGCCGGCGCATAGGCCAGCGCCTCATGCAAGGCCTGCTGGACCGCCTCGAAGGCCGCTCGGTGCTGTTGTATGCGACGGCGGAGGGCCGTGGCCTTTATGAGCGCCTGGGCTTTGTCGCCGCCGGCGAAGTTCGCCAGCACCAGGGCAAGGCAGTGCAAGCGCCGCTGATCGCGCTGGAGCCCGGCCTGCGTCTGCGCCCGCTAAGCCGCAACGACACCGAACGCCTGATAGAACTCGACACGGCAGCCTGCGGCATGCCGCGCGATGCGCTGATGCGGCATCTGATCAGCAAGGCCGACACCGTGGTGCTGGACCGCGACGGCGAAGCCCAGGGTTTTGCGATGCTGCGGCGTTTTGGCCGCGGCCGGGCGATTGGCCCGGTTATCGCGCCCGATGCAGAAGGCGCCAAAGCCCTGATCGCCTACTGGGTCAACCAGTGCGTCGGCAAATTTGTGCGCGTTGATGTGGACTTTGCCAGCGGCATGACGACCTGGCTCGAAAGCCTGGGGCTGCAGCGCGCCGGCGGGCCGCTGGCCATGGTGCGCGGGCCGGCCTTGCAGCGCGATGCCGATGTGCGTTTATTCGCGCTGGCCGGCCAGGCTCTGGGTTAATTTGAATCCATGAGGCTGGAAGTCCGAGATGACATTTCTATATAAAGCCGATCCCGAGCGCGGCGCCGTATGGCGCCAGTTGTTTGCCCAAAAAGCGCCGCAGCGCGAGTTCCGTATCTGGCCCGATATCGGCGACCCCGAAAGAGTCCGCTTCCTGGCAGCCTGGGAACCGCCCAAAGACATTGAAAAAACCTTCCCGAATCTCGAGGTGCTGTTTTCCATAGGCGCCGGTGTGGACCAGTTCGACCTGTCCGTGCTGCCGCCCGAATTGCCGGTGGTGCGCATGGTCGAGCCGGGTCTGGTCCATGGCATGGTCGAATACGCCTGCTTCGCGGTGCTGGGGCTGCACCGCAACATACCGCTTTACCAGCGCCAGCAGCGCGCGGCCCGCTGGCAGGCGCTGCCGGTCATGCCGGCCGCCGAGCGGCGCGTCGGCGTGCTGGGCCTGGGCAGCCTGGGCCAGGCCGTGCTGGCCCAGTTGCGTACCTTTGGTTTTGACTGCGCGGGCTGGAGCCGGTCGCAACACCATGTCGAAGGCGTGCAGTGTTTTGCCGGCCAGGACTCGCTGCCCGATTTTCTGGCGCGCACCGACATACTGATATGCCTGCTGCCTTTGACGCCCGAGACGCGCGGCATGCTCAATCACCGGATTTTTGCCGGCCTGCCGCAGGGCGCCGCGCTGGTGCACGTGGGCCGTGGCCAGCACCTCGTCACCGACGATCTGCTGGGCGCGCTGGCCAGCGGCCAGCTCAGCGAAGCGGTGATCGATGTCTGCGACCCCGAACCGCCACCAGCCGGCCATCCGTTCTGGCAACACCCCAACATCTGGCTCACGCCGCATATCGGCAGCATGACCCAGCCTGAAAGCGCGGTCGATGTGATGCTGGACAACCTGCGACGCTACGAAGCCGGCGAGACCATGACCGGGCTGGTGAACCGCACGCGCGGTTACTAAAAACTAAAACGCGCGCCGCACGATCTGCTGCCAGTGCTTTCACAACAGCAGGCTGCTTCACCGCAAGCACCCAAAGCAGCAGCAGTCACCAGCGATTGCGGCCTACGATGACAGCATTCCATCGAACCACTGCTGCCGCACCATGCCGTCCAACACCTCCTCCCTCATAGACCTAGACCGCGCCCATCTGATCCACCCTGTTGCGCCCTGGCGCAAACACGAACAGCGCGGCGTCACCGTGCTGGAGTCCGGCCACGGCGCCTGGCTCAAAGACGCCGCCGGCAATGAACTGCTGGACGCCTTTGCCGGCCTGTGGTGCGTCAACGTCGGCTACGGCCAGGAGAGCGTGGTGCAAGCCGCCACAGAGCAAATGCGCAAGCTGCCCTATGCCACGGGTTACTTCCACTTCGGCAGCGAACCGGCCATTCAGCTGGCCGCCAAACTGGTCGAGATTGCGCCGCCGTCGCTCAAGCATGTTTACCTGACGCTGGGCGGCTCCGAAGCCATCGATGCTGCCGTGCGCCTGATCGTGCATTACTACAACGCCACCGGTCGCCCCGGCAAAAAGCAGTTCATCTCGCTGGAGCGCGGTTACCACGGCTCGTCGTCCACCGGCGCAGGCCTGACCGCACTGCCGGTCTTTCACCGCGGTTTTGACCTGCCGCGCCCGGAGCAGCATTACATTGCCTCGCCTTATCTGTACCGCAGCCCGGAAGGCAGCACCGCGCAGTCCGTCATAGACGCCTCGGTGCAGTCGCTGCGCGCCAAAGTCGCCAGCCTGGGCGCAGACAATGTTGC
Source organism: Polaromonas sp. JS666 (assembly GCF_000013865.1). Taxonomy (NCBI): domain Bacteria; kingdom Pseudomonadati; phylum Pseudomonadota; class Betaproteobacteria; order Burkholderiales; family Comamonadaceae; genus Polaromonas; species Polaromonas sp. JS666. Next base: position 53,250 of record NC_007948.1, on the reverse strand, counting down.
GGCATTTTTCTGCGAGCCGATACAAGGCTCGGGCGGCGTGATCGTGCCGCCCACGGGATGGCTCAAGGCCATGCGCCAGGCTTGCACCGAACTCGGCATACTGTTTGTGGTCGATGAGGTCATCACGGGTTTTGGCCGCACCGGCCCGATGTTTGCGTGCCAGGCCGAAGGCGTGGAACCCGACCTGATGACCATGGCCAAGGGCCTGACCTCGGGTTATGCGCCCATGGGCGCGCTGATGATGTCGGGCGCGGTGTATGCCGGCATTGCCGACGGCGCAGCGCCAGGAGTGCCTATCGGCCACGGCGCGACCTATTCAGCCCATCCCGTGAGCGCCGCGATTGCGCTTGAAGTCATACGCATCTATCAGGAAGGCGGCATGCTGGCCCACGCGCAAAAGGTGGCGCCACATTTTGCGCAAGGCCTTGATGCGCTGACAGCCCACCCGCTGGTCGGCGAAGCGCGTCACCGCGGCTTGCTCGGCGCGCTGGAACTGGTCAGCAACAAAACCACCAAAGCCGGCTTTGACCCGGCGCTGGGCCTGTCCGACCTGCTGTTTGAAACCGGCTACCGCAACGGCCTGGTGTTCCGTTCGTTTGGCGACAACATCCTGGGTTTTGCGCCGGCGCTGTGCTACACCGAGGGCGAATTTTCGCAGCTCTTCGAGCGCCTTGAAAAGACCCTGGACGAGGTTCTGGCCGTGCCCGACGTGCGGCGCGCGCTGGGCTGACACAACAGCGGCTGTGGCGCAGAATCAGGCCTATGAATACCGATCTCAAACTCGACCGCCTCGACATCCGCATCCTTTGCCAGCTGCAAAAAAACGGCCGCATCACCAATGTGGATCTGGCTGATGCGGTCGGTTTGTCGCCCAGCCCCTGCCTGATACGTGTCAAACGGCTGGAGAAAGCCGGCTATATCGCGAGTTACGGCGCACAGCTCAAACTCGACAAACTGGCCGAGATGCTGACGGTGTTCACCGAGGTCACGCTGGCCGACCACAGGCGCGAGGACTTTGTGCGTTTTGAGCTGGCGATCCGCGAGATCGACGAGATCCTGGAATGCCATCTGGTCAGCGGCGGTTACGACTACCTGCTCAAGTTCACGACGCGTGGCGTCAACCACTACCAAAGCATTATTGAAGGCCTGCTCGAACGCAATATAGGCATTGAGAAGTACTTCAGCTTTATTGTCATCAAGTCCCCTTTCATCAAGCCGCACTATCCGATCGAGCGGCTGATAGACCCTTCAGCCTGAGGCCCGCCCCAAGGCTTTCATCACTCCTTTTTTTTTGCATGCCTTCTCCCACCAGCTCCCAAGCGCGCTTTGTCCGCCTGGCCGAAACCGGTCGCCCCGCCATCACCCTGCAAATTGACGGCGCCAGCGCCAGCGCGCTGGAAGGCGACACGCTGCTGGTGGCCTTGTTAAGCCATGGCAAACGCGTGCGCGATTCGGAATTCGGCGACGGCACACGCGCCGGTTTTTGCCTCATGGGCGCCTGCCAGGACTGCTGGGTCTGGGACCAGACCGGGCAACGCCTGCGCGCCTGCACCACACCCGCGCAAGCCGGCATGGTCATCAGCACCCGCAGCCCGGAGGCGACATGGCCGCAACACCCGTGAACCCGCAAGTCATCGTCGTGGGCGCGGGCCCCGCCGGCATACGCGCGGCCCAGGCACTGGCAGAAGCCGGCCTGCGGCCCATCGTGATTGACGAAGGCAGGCGCGACGGCGGGCAGATCTACCGCCGCCAGCCCGAAGGTTTTAAACGCTCTTACGCCACCTTGTACGGCAGCGAAGCCGGCAAGGCCCAATCCCTGCACCAGGACTTTGAGGCGCTGCGCCAAAAAATTGATTACCGCAGCGACACCCTGAGCTGGAACCTCACCCCCGGCATGCTGCATACCGTGAGCCAGGGCCGGGCGCAGAGCCTGGCTTATGACGCGCTGATCATCTGCAGCGGCGCGACCGACAGGCTGATGCCGGTCGAAGGCTGGAACCTGGCCGGTTGCTACAGCTTGGGCGCAGCGCAGATTGCGCTCAAGTCGCAAGCCTGCTCGATTGGCGCCAGCGTGGTGTTTGCCGGCACCGGGCCGCTGCTGTACCTGGTGGCCGCGCAATATGTGAAGGCCGGCGCCAACGTTCAAGCCGTGCTCGACACCTCGCCGGCCCTGCCGCCGCTGGCCGCACTGCGCGGTTTGCTGGCGCGCCCGCGCCTGCTGCTGCGCGGCCTGGGGCTGATCGCCTCGCTGCGACGCGCGGGCGTCAAGGTCTGGCAAGGCATCACGCCCTTGCGTGTTGAAGGCGCGCCCGACAGCGGCGTCAGCGGCATCACGCTGCGCGATGCCCATGGCAACAAACAAACCATCCCATGCGATGCCGTGGCGCTCGGTTACCACTTGCGCGCGGAAACACAGCTCGCCGATCTGGCGGGCTGCGACTTTGTGTTTGATGCCTTGAGCCGCCAATGGCTGCCGCGCATGGACGGCGATGGCCGCAGCAGCATGGCTGGCATCTATCTGGCCGGCGACGGCGCACGCCTGCTGGGCGCGGACGGCGCCGAGGCTGCAGGCCGGCTGGCCGCACTGGCAGCCCTGCACGACCTGGGCCATGGCCAGGGTCGCACGCTGTTCAAGGAGCAGGCGCCGGGACTGCGCAGCACCTTGAACACCATGAACAATTTCCGTGAAGGCCTGGCGCGCGCATTTCCGTGGCCGCACCAGCAGGCCGCCACGCTGCCCGATGCGGCCGTGGTGTGCCGCTGCGAAGCCGTGACCGCCGGCGAATTGCGCCGCTCGGTGCACGAGATGGAGAGCCAGGAAATCAACCGCGCCAAAGCCTTCAGCCGCGTCGGCATGGGGCGTTGCCAGGGCCGTTATTGCGGCCATGCGGCGGCGGAAGTGGTGGCTCATGCGGCGCGTATTCCGATTGAAGATGTGGGGCGGCTACGCTCGCAAGCGCCCGTTAAACCGCTGTTGATGGATGCGCAGCCATGAGCCAGGACAAACGCAGCGATGTATTGATTATTGGTGGCGGCCTGATGGGCGTGACCACGGCTTTCTTTTTGCGCCATCACCACGGCCTTGGCGTGACCTTGCTCGAACGCGAGCTCATAGGCCGGCAAGCCAGCGGCACCAACTTCGGCAATGTGCGGCGCCAGGGCCGCGCGCTGGAACAAATGCCGCTGGCCAACCGCGCGCATGCGGTCTGGGGTCGCGTCAAAAGCCTGCTGGGCGAAGACATAGAGTTTTTGCCGCTGGGCCACCTGCGTGTCTGCTACACCCACGAACAAGCCGCCAAACTTGAAGAGCATGCCAGGCTGGCGCGCCCCATGGGCCTGGACCTGGAGCTGCTCAGCGCCGACATGCTGCGCCAGCGTTATGGTTTTTTCAGCCAGGAAGTGGTGGCGGGCTCCCTCTCGCCGCTGGACGGCCATGCCAATCCGCGACTGGCCGGCCCGGCCTTTGGCCGCGCGGCGCGGCGCGCCGGCGCCGACATCCTGGAGCACCAGGAGGTCGTGCATATTGAAAAGGACGGCGATGATTTTGTCGCCCACACCGCAGCCGGCAAAACCTTTAGGGCGGCGCAACTGCTGGTCGCCAGCGGCGCCTGGTCGGACAAACTGGCAGCGGCCTTTGATGAGCCCGTGCCCATGGAGGCACGCGGCCCGCAGATGGGCGTGACCGAGCCGGTGCCGTATGCGATTGGCCCGTCGATAGGCGTGTCATCGCCTGTCGAAGAAGAGGGTTTGTACTTCCGTCAAATCACACGCGGCAACATCGTGTTTGGCGGCGGGCTGAAAGGCCCGGCATCAACCGAAACGATCCGCGCCGGCGTCAGGCCCGACAACACCTTGCGCCAGTTCCGCGAGCTGCGGCGTTTTGTGCCGGCCATGGCCAGGCTGCAATTGCTGCGCGTCTGGAGCGGCATAGAGGGTTATGTCGCCGACTCGCGTCCGGTAATGGGCCCGAGCGCGCGCATGCCCGGCCTGCACTATGCGTTTGGTTTTAACGGCGAAGGTTTTGCGATCAGCCTGGGCGTCGGCGAGACCATGGCAGAACTACTGGCCACCGGCAAGACGGTGACGCCGATCGAGGCGTTTTCCATCGGGCGGTTTGCCTGAGATTTTTGAATCCGGGCCTGGCGCCGCCATCCAATGCGGCGTTTTTTGGGGGCCGGGATTCAAGCCGTTGACGCCATCACCACATAAACCTTGCGCAGGGTTTCGCGGATATGCCAGACGCCCGTGGTGTTGGCCGGGAAAAACAGCGTGTCACCGGCCGCGATCTCCTGCGTCTCGCCGCCGGTGGGCGTGAAGCTGCAGGATCCCGAGAGGATGTGCATGACTTCGGCTTGCGCCAGCTGGCGCTCGAACTTGCCGGGCAGGCATTCCCACAGGCCGCTGCGGTTGTCGCCCGCACCGCTCAATTCCACTTCAATGCCGCGGGTCTCGCAGGCGGGCTGCGTCAACGGACGGCCTACCGGGCCTTGCGGGCTCAGGGTGGAGATCGATGCGCTTTGTTTCAGAATCTGTATAGCCATATGTGTTTTCCTGTTGTGCAGGAGAGCGTTTAAAGGGTGCCAGCCTAACCCTGCGCGGGCGCGGCGGATTGGATGTTTTTGTCGGCCCCTTGAACGCCGCAGTATCTGCCGCCTGCCCGCCATTTTTGCAATTGCCTGCCACCCGGCCCGGGTTTTACAGCGCCATCCCCGGTGCGCCCGGCCTAAGCTTGACACCATGGACGCGAAGCAAAACCCCCAGACTTTCATGGACGCCGCCGAACGCCGCACGCAACGGCTGCAGCCGGTGCTGGCGCATATCAACGCCCACCTCGGCGAGTCCCTGCCACTCCATCAGCTGGCGGCCCTCAGCGGCCTGAGCCTGTGGCGTTTTGCGACCGTGTTCCGCGAACACATGGGCGTGGCGCCGCGCCGTTATATTTTTCTGGAGCGTGTGCGTTATGCCAAAGCCCTGCTGCGCGCCGGCATGGCGCCGGCCACGGTGGCAAGCGAGGCCGGGTTTTGCGACCAGAGCCATCTGTCGCGGCGTTTTAAACACGCTTGCCGCGAGACGCCGGGGCAGTACCAGTCGCGCCACCACCATTTTTCCGGGCACGCCGGCATGGCCGCCTGAAGCCTCGGTTTTACCCCGGTTTTATATTCCATTGATTGACAACGTTTTAGGAGTTTTCCATGTCCCTGCAAGACTTTAAAGTGCTGACCTTTGATGTGGTCGGCACGCTGATCGATTTTGAGCGCGGCATGCTCGACTACCTGCACCGCGCCGTGCCCGATGCGGCCGTCAGCGACGACGACTTCCTGGCCCTGTACCGCAAGGCGCGCGCCGACGAAGTCACAGGCCTGTTCCCCGACGACCTGGTGCGCGTCTGGCACCAGATCGCGCCGGCGCTGGGCCTGCCCGACACCGAAGCCCTGGCCGAGGGCCTGCGCGACTCCGCCGCGCAATGGCCGGCCTTTGCCGATTCGGTAGAAGCGCTGAAACGCCTGTCCAAACACTTCAAGCTGGTCGCCATGACCAATGCCCAGCAATGGGCGCTGACGCATTTCGAACGCACGCTGGGCCTGCCTTTTGACGACACGGTGTGCGTCGACGACGCCCAATGCGAAAAACCCGATCCGAAGTTTTTTGCCTTTGCGCGCGCCAAGCTCGCCATCCACGGTTTTACCCAGGCCGACAACCTGCACACGGCGCAAAGCCAGTACCACGACATCGGCATCGCCAAAAGCCTGGGCCTGGCCACTTGCTGGATCGAAAGGCGCCATGGCCAGCCCGGTTTCGGCGGCACGCTGGCCGTCAAACACATCACCCAACCCGACTACCACTACTTCACGCTGGCACAGCTTGCCGATGCGGTGGAAGCCAACGCCAGCACCACTGCCTGAGCAGGATGCACATGCACGCCGAGCTTGCCGATTTGTTGCCCGGGCTGGTGAGCTTGCGGCGCGACCTGCACGCCCATCCCGAGCTGGCTTTTACCGAGCACCGCACGGCCGGCATAGTGGCCAGGGCCTTGCGTGAGATGGGGCTTGAGGTGCATGAGGGTTTGGGCGGCACCGGCGTGGTCGGTGTGCTGCGCCAGGGCAGCAGCACACGCTCGGTCGGCCTGCGCGCCGACATGGATGCCTTGCCCATCAGCGAACAAAGCGGTGTGGCGCACACCAGCACGCGGCCCGGCATCCACCACGGCTGCGGCCATGACGGCCATACCGCAATGCTCTTGGGCGCGGCGCGCCAGCTGGTGCGCACACGCGGTTTTGAGGGCACGGTGAATTTTATTTTCCAGCCCGCGGAAGAAGGCCATGGCGGCGCGCGCGCCATGATCAATGACGGGCTGTTTGAGCGTTTCCCGTGTGATGCGGTGTATGCGCTGCATAACTGGCCGGACCTGCCGCTGGGCAGCGCGCAAACCCGGCCCGGCGCCATCATGGCTGCGGCCGACCGGTTTGACATCACGGTGCGCGGGCGAGGCGGCCACGCGGCACAGCCGCAGCACACGCCCGACGCGATACTGGCGGCAAGCTCGCTCGTCACGCAGCTGCACACCATCGTCTCGCGGCGTATAGATCCGGGCCAGTCGGCGGTGCTGTCGGTCACACGCATTGAAGGCGGCCAGTCGCACAATGTGCTGCCGCCCAGCGTGGGCCTGACCGGCACGGTGCGCAGTTTCGACGCCGCCACGCAAGACCGCATCGAGGCCGCGCTGCGGCAGACCGCAGCAGGCGTCGCGATGGCCACCGGCACCGAGATTGAGGTCACATACAACCGTTATTACCCGGCCACGATGAACAGCGCGCCGGAGGCTGCTCTGGCGCTGCAGGCAGCCACGGATGCCGGCCTGCAAGCCAGTGTGGCGGCGCACCCGGCCTTCACCTCGGAAGACTTCAGTTTCATGCTGCAGCAGCGCCCCGGCGCCTACCTCTGGCTGGGCCAGGGCAGCGGTGATGAAACCAGTGTTTCGCTGCACCATCCGCGTTATGACTTTAACGATGCGGCGCTGGGCCTGGGCGTGCGCTGGTTCTGCGCAGTCGCCAAGCTGGCGCTAAAACCTTAAGCGGCAGCCAGTTTCAAGCCTTGCGCCTGCGCCGCAATGCACCGCTCAACACGCCGGATCAGGCAAATTAACAGCGCCAAGGCCAGACACGCCAGCCTTCAGGGGCGGCCGGCATTCGATGCCCGGCCGCCCTTTTGACGTTTAACCCCCCGACCTGGCTCGTGCGCGTCAACGCCATCCTCCTTGACGCAGGTCAAAACGCTTTCGGAACCGGGCAGTACATTGAATGCAAGCTTGCCGCACTCGCGGGCCGCGTCCTCGGGCCCGGCCATCGGGCGGTGCCTGCCCTGTCTCAACCCACGAAAGCGTCACATGGCCTCTATACGATTCATTCCACTTGCCGCCGCGCTGCTGGTAGCCGGCACCCTGACGGCTTGCAGCTCCGGCCCCGGCATGCGTATGGGCATGGGCGGCCCTGGTCAAACCACCATGGCGCGCATGGACATGCAAATGGGCTCCATGCGCCAGGTCCACGAAAAAATGATGGCGGCCAAAACGCCCGAGGAACGCCAAAGGCTGGCCGCCGAACACATGAAGTCCATGCACGAAGGCATGCAGATGATGGACCGCGCACGTGACATGCCGGCCGACCCGGAGGCTCGACATCAGATGATGGAAAAACGCATGGAAATGATGCAGACCATGATGAAAATGATGATCGACCAGATGCCGGCCGCACCGTCGGCGCCGGCCAAATAAGGCCCCGCTGCCGAAGCGTCTCGCCGGATATGCGCCCTCAGGCGCTGTCAGGCGTTGACGGAAGAAGGCCCCAGCCCGATGGGCGCGGGGGTTTTCATGACGATGCGGGTAAACAAACGGTCATAGGCCGGGTCATGCGGGTAGGACCCGGTCAGCGGATCCCGGTTGGTGCCAAAAACGGCATCCAGTTCGTGCCAGTCGGCGGCGTTCAGGGCTTTCTCGGCCGCAGGCAGGATCACGGTTTCTTCAAGCTTCATATGCTCCAGGTAAAACGCCACATACGCGCGCGCAGCTGTCTCGAATGCCGGCCTGCGCGCCTCGCCCAGCAGTTCCCACGCGATCAACTGGTGCTGAAGCGCACGCACCGCCATCTCACCGTTCAGGTGGTCGTGCTCCAGGCGCGCCACTGCCTCCATCGTCTCCGGTGCGCCCCGCACGACCTTGGGAAACAACAAATCCGATTCCTTGGGATGGTGCTGCCGCTCCGGGAACTCATCAATGTAAAACAGCATAGCGCGCAGCACGTCGAAAAACGTTTCCGGCGCATCGCCGGGCCCGCGATCCAGCATCATCAGCAGGGATTTAAGTACAGCGGACAAGGCAGCGTGCTCGTCGCGAATGATGCGCAGGGTTGCGTAGGCCATGATCGTCTTTCCCCAGAACAAACTCAGTGGCACCCAGCATCCCACCACTCAGGCGGGCGCACCTTGATTCACATCAAGCGGGCGCGTCAAAGAGGGCGAGTGCCTGCCTGGTGGCCTGCTCGGGGTCAGCCGCCTGCGTCACCGCGCTGACCACCGCCACGCCATCCACGCCGCAGGCTATCACGCCAGGCAAGCGTGCCAGCGAAATGCCGCCTATCGCCACCACGGAATACGGTACGGCCCGCAGCGCCCATTCCTTGAGGCGCTCCAGGCCCACCGGCTCGTAGGGCATGACCTTGAGCAGGGTCGGGTAGACCGGACCGATCGCCAGGTAGGAGGGCTGCACCGCATGGGCACGCGCCAGCTCGGCCGGCGTGTGCGTGCTCAGGCCCAGCCGCACACCCGCCTTGCGCAGGGCATTGAGGTCCGCCTCCGCCATGCTCAGGTCTTCCTGGCCCAGGTGCACGCCATAGGCGCCGGCGGCCAGCGCCAGCTGCCAGTGGTCGTTGATGAAGACCTGCGCGCCCGGCACGGCGCGCCCGGCCTCGACCGCCGCGCGCACTTCGCGCTCGATCTCGGCCGGCGTGTGGTCCGCCGCCTTGATGCGCAGCTGGATGGTACGCACACCCCAGCCCAGCAGACGCTGCACCCAGGCGGCATCGGGCACCACGGGGTAAAAGCCGATGGGGCCGGTCAATGGAGCAAAAGCGTCTGTATTCATGGTGGTCTCAAGGGGCGGTCAGAAATTCGATTATCGGAGTGCAGTGCAAGGCGCACGGAGCGCAGGACACCGGAATGCACTTGCGTGCATGAGGATTCCGGGCACCGCGCAACGCCGCCATGCGCCCGAGATTCGGATTTATGGCTGCCCCTAGGGCGCATGCCAAAACGGCACGCCCACGGTCGAAGTGGAAGCTTGCGCCGCAGCGCGCTCGGGCATGGGCGTCGACTCATATGCGGCGCGGCCGGCGGCCACACCATCGGCAAATGCGCGGGCCATGCGCACCGGGTCACCCGCCTGCGCCACGGCGGTGTTCAGCAGCACGGCGTCAAAGCCCAGCTCCATCACCTGCGCCGCATGCGAAGGCCGGCCCAGCCCGGCGTCCACCACCAGCACCGCATCGGGCAGGCGGCGGCGCATCATTTCCAGCGCATACGGGTTCAGCGGCCCGCGGCCGGTGCCAATCGGTGCGGCCCAGGGCATCACCGCCGCGCAGCCGGCGTCGCGCAGGCGCTGGGCGATCACCAGGTCATCGGTAGTGTAGGCAAACACCGCAAAGCCTTCGCGCGCCAGCACGCTGGCCGCATGCAGGGTGGCCTGCGTGTCGGGCTGCAGCGTGTAGTCGTCGCCGATGACTTCCAGCTTGATCCAGGGGGTGCCGAAAATCTCGCGCGCCATCTGCGCCAGCGTGATGGCTTCTTCGGCGCTGTGGCAGCCCGCCGTGTTGGGCAGCATGTGGCAGCCCAGCGCCTGGATGCGCTGCCAGAAGCTGTTGCCGCCGCCGCTTTCGGGCTGCAGCCGGCGCAACCCGACCGTCAGCACCTCGGTGCCGGAGGCCGCCACAGCCTCGCTCAGGACCTGCGGCGACGGGTAATGCGAAGTGCCGAGAAAAAACCGGCTTTGCAGCGTGATGCCGGCGACCGTCCAAGGCTGGCCATGCGCGATAGCGGATGGGGTTGTCGTCATGTCAGTTGCTCCATCGATTCGGTTCCATACCAGCAGACACCGCGGAACTGGCTCCGCCAGTCCGCAGGCATCGCCCCCTGCAAGGGGGGAAGGTGCTACACGCAGTGAGCATCCGACGGGGGTGTGCCACAGCTACCCTCCAGCTATCGGTGTGATCACGTCGATGCGGTCACCGTTTTGCAAGGCGCGTTCGGCCCACTGCGGCCGCGGCACAAAGGTGTTGTTGATCGCACAGGCGAAAGCGCCCTGCAGCGGGTAGCCCTGCGCCAGCAGCAGCGCCTGCAGCGTGGGCGCCTCGGTGGCCACGCGTTTGCCGTTCAGCGAAATTTCAAGAGAGTTCATAACCGTCATGCCGGGCTCTCCAGCAGTTGATGGACCAGTTCCTCCACCAGCGCAGGCGCACACAGATAGCCATGCCGGTACAGGCCGTTGATATGCCAGACACCGTCGCGCAAGGCCACCGCCGGGCGATGGTCGTCCAGAGCCGGCCGCAATGCCGCCGCCAGCCGCACCACACGCGCCTCGCCAAAGGCCGGGTGCAGGCTGTGCAGGGCGCTGCCCAGTTCCAGCATGGAGCGCAAGGTCATGGCGCCGGTGTCTTCCGACTCCAGCTCGGTCGCGCCCACCACAAAACGGTGATCGGGGCGCGGTGCCACATAAAGCTGGTAGCGCGGATGCATCAGGCGCACCGGGCGCTGCAGCGTCACGCCCGGGCATTCCACCGTGAGCACCTCGCCACGCACGCCGCGCAATTGCGGCCATGCCGCCTGGCTGCCCACGCCGCGGGCATCCACCGCCACATCGACGGTGTAGTTGGCGCCGGCGCAGCTGATGAAATGCGGCGCCAGGCGGTCCACCCGCTGCCCTTCATGCCAGTGGCAGCCCAGCGCATCGATCTGCGCCGCCAGCGCCGCCATCAGCTGGTCATTGGCCAGCTGGCCCTCGCTTTCCAGAAACAGGCCGCCGCCAAAACGCCCGGCCAGCGCCGGCTCGTACTGCGCGAGCGACGCACTGTCGAGCGTGTGCACCTGCGCGCGGCAGGCCTCGGGCAGCTTGTGATGCAGCAGGCGCGTGAAGTGTTCCAGCGAGGCCTGGTCGGGTGCGTGCGCCACCACCAGCGTGCCCTGCTGGCGGAAATACACCGGCGGTGCGCCCGTGGCCGCCAGCTCCGCGATCCAGCGCGGCCACAGCTGCATGGAGCGCTGGCCCAGCGCAAACACCACCTCGTCCGACACCGCCAGCTCGGCCAGCGGAGAGAGCATGGCCGCCGCCGTCATGGACGCGGTGGCCTGGTCATCGCGCAGGCGCGCGTCGAACAGGCTCACGCGGCAGCCGGCGCGCAACAGGCGCCAGGCCAGCGTGCGGCCGGCCAGGCCTGCGCCTGCGATACCGATGTGAGGAGTGCTCATAGTGAAAGTATTTCTGCCTTACTCCCTCTCCTGCCGGGAGAGGGCGGGGGTGAGGGCCGACGGCACATGAAAAGAAACAACTTCATTTAATTTCGGGCCCAGGGAGCCCTCACCTTAATCCTCTCCCAGAGGGAGAGGAGATAAACCGGGGGCGAAATCATCAAGAATAAATCTCACTGCCACCTTCACGAAACTCTTTCGCCTTTTCCTCGAATCCGCTGTCGATCTGCTTGATCGCAATCACGCCCGGCGCGGCCAGCGTGGTGCTGGCCGGATTGAGCCTTGCAAACTCGCGCACTTCCTGCGAGATCTTCATCGAACAGAACTTCGGTCCGCACATCGAACAGAAATGCGCCACCTTGGCGTTTTCCTTCGGCAGGGTTTCGTCGTGGTAGGCCATGGCCGTGTCCGGGTCGATCGCCAGGCGGAACTGGTCTTCCCAGCGGAACTCGAAGCGCGCCTTGGACACCGCGTTGTCCCACATCTGCGCGCCCGGGTAGCCCTTGGCCAGGTCGCCCGCGTGGGCCGCAATCTTGTAGGCGATCAGGCCCTGCTTCACGTCGTCGCGGTTTGGCAGCCCGAGGTGCTCCTTCGGCGTCACGTAGCAGAGCATGGCTGTGCCATACCAGCCGATGTTGGCCGCGCCCATCGCGGAAGAAATATGGTCGTAGCCCGGCGAGATGTCGGTGATCAGCGGGCCCAGCGTGTAGAACGGCGCCTCAAAACAAGCCTCGAGCTGCTTGTCGACGTTTTCCTTCACCAGCTGCAGCGGCACATGGCCAGGGCCTTCGATCATCACCTGCACATCATGTTTCCAGGCGATCTGCGTGAGTTCGCCCAGCGTGTGCAGCTCGGCAAACTGCGCTTCGTCATTGGCATCGGCAATCGAGCCGGGCCGCAGACCGTCGCCCAGCGAGAAGCACACGTCGTAGGCCTTCATGATCTCGCAGATCTCGTCAAAGCGCTCGTACAAAAAGCTTTCCTTGTGGTGCGACAAACACCACTTGGCCATGATGGAGCCGCCGCGCGAGACGATGCCCGTCAGGCGGTTGGCGGTCAGCGGCACATAGGCCAGGCGCACACCGGCGTGGATGGTGAAGTAGTCCACGCCCTGCTCGGCCTGCTCGATCAGCGTGTCGCGGAAGATTTCCCAGGTCAGGTCTTCGGCCTTGCCGTTGACTTTTTCCAGCGCCTGGTAAATCGGCACCGTGCCGATCGGCACCGGCGAGTTGCGCAGAATCCATTCGCGCGTCTCGTGGATGTTCTCGCCGGTCGACAGGTCCATCACGGTGTCGGCGCCCCAGCGGATCGACCAGACCAGCTTGTCCACCTCTTCCTCGATGGAAGACGTCACGGCCGAGTTGCCGATGTTGGCATTGACCTTGATCAGGAAATTGCGGCCGATGATCATCGGCTCGCTCTCGGGGTGGTTGATGTTGTTCGGAATCACGGCGCGGCCGCGCGCCACTTCATCACGCACAAATTCAGCGGTGATCTGTTCCGGAATCGAGGCGTTGAAGGAGTGCCCTTTCTTCGGCATGCGCTCGGTCGCCAGGCGCTCGGCCAGCTGCGCGCGCACCAGGTTTTCGCGCACCGCGATGTATTCCATCTCCGGCGTGATGATGCCTTTGCGGGCGTAATGCATTTGCGAGACGTTGGCACCGGCCTTGGCGCGGCGCGGCACGGGCGCATGCGCCATGCGCAGGGCGGCCAGCGCCGGGTCGTTCAGGCGCTCGCGGCCATAGGCGCTGCTGATGCCGGGCAGCGCTTCGGTGTCGGCGCGCTCATTGATCCAGGCGCCGCGCAAAGGCGGCAAGCCGCGCGTGATGTCGATCGGCGACGCCGGGTCGGTGTAGACGCCCGAGGCGTCATACAGGCGCAGCGGCGGATTGGCTTCGCGGCGCGGCTCGCCCGCCCCCTCGTGCACCATCGTGTCGGTCAGCGTGACCTCGCGAAACGGCACGCGGATGTCGGGGCGCGAACCCTCGATATAAATTTTGGCGGAACCGGGAAAAGGCGCGCGCGTGATACGGCTTGCGAGGTCGTTGGTGTCAACGGTGAGGCGGGTTTTGGCCATGGCTTTTGCTCCAGAAAGTCCAGAAGGTGGGGTGCCTGCCTGGGGAGCCGGGAGTTCCTCTGCGGAGTGCCGGAGCCAAGTGCCTTGTTCCCTACGCGGGCATGATCCCGATCAGGTTCGGCGGGTCTCGCATCTGCGATCTCAGCCTCAGATGAATCATCTTTGGCACCCCGACAAGCTTTGGCCATTGTATGCACGGCAGCGAAATCCGGCAAGTGGCCGGGGTTACTACCGAATTGATAGCTGGCAACGCCCGTGCACTATTGGCTAAGGCAGGTTTTCCCTGAATATCACCTGGCTGCGCACGGCATCCACGCCACTCATCACGTCGCGCTTGTCGCGCAGATTGGTGAACATGCGCACACAGCTCATCATGGCGGACTGCGGGCTTTGCGTGATCACCGCGTCCATGCTGCCGTCGATCAGCATGGCGCGCGTGTCCGGCGTCAGGCCATGGCCGATGAACACCACCTTGTGCTCGCGCCCCATCTCTTTCAGCGCGCGTGCCACGCCATCCGACGCACCGCCTATGTTGTAAATGCCCGCCAGGTCGGGGTACTGTTCCAGCAGGGTGCGGGTTTGCTCATAGTTCTTCTGCGCGTCGTCCTGCCCTTCGCGCAGGCCCACCACCTGCAGCGTAGGAAACATCTCTTCGATCACGTGCAGGAAACCGGCTTCGCGTTCCTCATGCGCGCGGTAGCTCAGCGAGCCGGCGATCAGCGCCACCTTGCCGCCGCGCGCGCCGGGGGCTATGAAGCGCCCGACCAGGTAGCCCGCCGTGCGGCCGGCCGCACGGTTGTCCAGCCCGACGTAACCGGCACGCCGCGAGCCCGACAGGTCCGAGATCAGTGTGATGGTGGGCACGCCCCTGTCGGCCAGCACACTCACGGCCTCGCGCACCGCCGGGTGCTCCAGCGCCATGAAGGCGATGCCGTCGCTGCGCTGCCCGTGCTTGAGCAGGCTGGCGGCCAGCTGCTGCGGGTTGAAGCTCTCAAACAGTTCGGTGCGGCACTTGACGTTGAAGGGCGTCAGGTGCTCCTGCGAATAGCCCACGGTGTCTCCCAGCATGCGGATAAAGCGGTTGCTGCCATCGGGCAGCAAAAACGTCAACCGCATCGGCGCTGCCGCGAGTGCCGCGTAAAGGCCTGTTTCCGGCAGGTAATCCAGTTCCGCGGCCACCTTCAGCACCTTCTGCGCAGTAGCATCACGCACGCCAGGCCGCCGGTTCAGCACGCGGTCCACCGTCGCGGTGGAGACCTTGGCGGCCCGCGCAATATCGGCCACACGCGCCCGTTGTGGCTGGTCTTTCGTTTCGTCAGGGATAACCCTCATACATCAAAATCCATCATTTTTCTTGTTTGACGCTTCACCACTCAACGCCTATCGTTGCGTGACTTTCACCCGATGATGCATCAAAACGCATCAAAACAAAACTGGAGACAACCATGACCGAAGTCACCCGCCGCAGCGTCCTGCGCACCCTGTCCGCCGTCCCTGCGGCCGGCATTGCCGCAGCCCTGCCCTCGATGGCGCGCGCCGCCGAGTTTTCCTACAAATACGGCAACAACCTGCCCGTCACCCATCCGCTGAACATCCGCGCCCAGCAGGCCGCCGACCGCATCCTGAAAGAAACGAACGGCCGGGTCGAGATCAAGATCTTCCCGAACAACCAGCTCGGCGGTGACACCGACATGCTGGCGCAGGTGCGCTCCGGCGGCATCGAGTTCTTCACGCCCTCGGCGCTGGTCATCGCCACGCTGGTGCCGGTGGCGGCCATCAATGCCGTCGGCTTTGCGTTCTCCGACTACAACCAGGTCTGGGGCGCGATGGACGGCAAGCTGGGCGCGCATGTGCGTGAGGCCATCAGCAAGTCACGGCTGTATGCGTTTGAAAAAATGTGGGACAACGGTTTCCGCCAGACCACCAGCAGCAAGGCACCCGTCACCAGCGCGAAAGACATGGACGGCCTGAAGATCCGCGTGCCGGTCAGCCCGCTGTCGATCTCGATGTTCAAGGGCCTGGGCGCCGCGCCGGCCAGCCTGCAGTTCAGCGAGGTGTATTCCTCGCTGCAGACCAAGATCGTCGACGCCCAGGAAAACCCGCTGCCCATCATCCAGGTGGCCAAGCTGTACGAAGTGCAGAAGTTCTGCTCGATGACCAACCACATCTGGGATGGCTACTGGTTCATCGCCAACGGCCGCGCCTGGGAAAAACTGCCCGCCGACCTGAAAACCATCGTGGCGCGCGCCATCAATGAAGCTGGCCTGCAGCAGCGCGACGACATCAAGAAGCTCAACGAAACCGTCGCCGCCGACCTGCAGTCCAAGGGCCTAGCCATCAACCGGCCGGCCTCCGACAGCTTCCGGGCCAAGCTGCGCGAAGCCGGGTTTTATGGCGAGTGGAAGGGCCGCTTCGGCGACGAGGCCTGGGGCCTGTTGGAGCAGTCGGTCGGCAAGCTGGCGTAGGTTTTCGAGCGCTCTCTTGCTCCCTCTCCCGCTGGGAGAGGGCAGGGGTGAGGGCCAGCGGCGGTTGACCAGGCCCCGCCCCATGCGAAGAAGCCCTCATCCCCACCTTCTCCCAGTGGGAGAAGGAGCAAGACAAGCCGCCCCACTCTCACTTCAGCGTAATTATTTTTAATCCGGAGTTCCCTTCATGTCCCACGCCCCTTCTCCCGTCGCCTCCGACACCTTCCGGGCCAAACTGCGCGAAGCCGGGTTTTATGGCGAATGGAAAGGCCGCTTTCCCTCTCTTGCTCCCTCTCCCAGAGGGAGAAGGAGCAAGACAAGCAGCACCACCGCCCACTTTCCACGTCAGCGCAATTATTTCTAATCCGGAGTCCCCTTCATGTCCCACGCCCCTTCTCCCGTCGCTGCCGATGCCCTGCCAGCCAATGCGCTGAGCGGCCTGGCCCACGGCGTGGACCGGGGCCTGGGCGCGGTGGTCGAAACCATCGCAGCCGGGCTGGTGCTGGCCGAAATCATCGTGCTGTTCGCCGGCGTAGTCTCGCGCTATGTCTTTCACCAGCCGCTGGTCTGGTCGGACGAGCTCGCGTCCATCATGTTTTTGTGGCTGTCCATGCTGGGCGCCGTCGTCGCGCTGCGCCGCGGCGAACACATGCGCATGACGGCGCTGGTCAACCACGTCCAGCCGCACACCCGTGCCCTGCTCGACACCGTGGCCATCACCGCCTCGCTCGCGTTTTTGGTGCTGGTGCTGTTTCCAGCCGGTGAATATGCCTATGAAGAAACCTTCATCGTCACGCCGGCACTGGAGATCAGCAACGGCTGGCGCGCCTCGGCCATTCCGGTGGGCATGGGGCTGATGATCATCGTGGCCCTGCTGCGGCTGCTGCGCATCAGCAGCTTCCAGCAGATCGCCCTCGCGTTGGCCGGCACGGCCGCCGTGGTGCTGGCCTTCTGGCTGGCGCAACCCCTGCTCGCGCCGCTGGGCAAGGTCAATCTGGTGATCTTCTTCGTGCTGGTGGTGGCGGCCAATGTGTTCTCCGGCGTGCCGATTGCCTTCTCGTTCGCGCTGGCCACGTTTGGCTACCTCGCGCTCACCACCCAAACCCCGCTGCTGGTCATGGTGGGCCGGCTCGACGAAGGCATGTCGCACCTGATCCTGCTGGCGGTGCCGCTGTTCATCTTCCTGGGCGCGCTGATCGAAATGACCGGCATGGCCAAGGCCATGATCCAGTTCCTGGCCAGCCTGCTGGGCCATGTGCGCGGCGGCCTCAGCTATGTGCTGATCGGTGCCATGTACCTGGTGTCGGGCATCTCGGGCTCCAAGATCGCCGACATGGCCGCGATTGCGCCGGTGCTTTTCCCTGAAATGAAAAAGCGCGGCGCCAAACCGGGCGACCTGGTGGCGCTGCTGTCGGCCACCGGCGCTCAGACCGAAACCATTCCGCCGTCGATCGTGCTGATCACGATCGGCTCGGTCACCGGTGTCTCGATAGCCGCGCTGTTCACGGGCGGCCTGCTGCCAGCCGTGGTGCTGGGTGCCGCGCTGTGCGCCGTCGTCTGGTGGCGCTACCGTGGTGAAGATCTGAGCGGCGTCACGCGCTACGGCAAACGCGAAATCGGCAAGCTGCTGCTGATCGCCCTGCCCGCCATCGTGCTGCCCTTCGTGATTCGCGCGGCCGTCGTGGAAGGCGTGGCCACCGCCACCGAGGTCTCCACCATCGGCATCGTCTATTCGGTGCTGGCCGGCTTGCTGCTGTACCGCCGGTTCGCGTGGCGCCGCCTCATGCCCATGCTGGTCGAAACCGCATCGCTGACCGGCGCCATCATCTTCATCGTGGGCTGCGCCACCGCCATGGCCTGGGGCCTCACGCAGTCGGGCTTCTCGCAGGACCTGGCCGGCATCATGGGCAGCCTGCCCGGCGGTGCCTACGGCTTTCTGGCCGTGTCCATCGTCGCCTTCATCGTGCTGGGCAGCGTGCTGGAGGGCATTCCCGCCATCGTGCTGTTTGGCCCGCTGCTGTTTCCCATCGCCAAGGCGGCCGGCGTGCATGAAGTGCACTACGCCATGGTCGTGATCTTCGCCATGGGCATCGGCCTCTTCGCGCCGCCTTTCGGTGTCGGCTATTACGGCGCCTGCGCGGTCAGCAAGGTCGACCCGGACGACGGCATCCCGCACATCTGGGCTTACTTCGGCGCCCTGCTGGTCGGCCTCATCGTGGTCGCGGCCATTCCCTGGTTCTCCACCGGCTTCCTCAAAAACTAAATCCGGCACCAAAACTTCCCACCTCCCCCTTTCACTGGAGCGACAACACATGAGCAAATTCTTTGGCGAGATCCGCCAGCTGGGCTACGTCGTGCACGACATCGAAGCGGCCATGGACTACTGGAGCAACACCCTGGGTGTCGGCCCCTGGTTTTACAACCCCAAGGTGCCCATCAAAAACTACAGCTACAAGGGTGAATCGCACGAGCCGCACAACTCGGTGGCGCTGGCCAATTCGGGTTTTGTGCAGGTCGAGCTGATCCAGACCCGCAACGACGTGCCCTCGATGTACCGCGACTTCCTGCAGGCAGGCCGCACCGGCCTGCAGCATGTGGCCTACTGGACCAGCGACTACGACGCCGACCTGGCGCGCCTGCTCGGGCAAGGCTTCAAACCGGTGATGAGCGGCGAAGTCGGCGAGAAAGGCCGCTTCATTTATTTCGACACCGAATACCACCCCGGCACCGTCATCGAGCTGTCCGAAGTGGCCGGCCCCAAGGGCCGGATGTTCGACCTGATCCGCGCCTCGTCCGAGGGCTGGGATGGCCGCGAGCCGGTGCGCCCCTTTCCCGACCTGAGCAAACTCTGAAGCGCGCCGACATGAATGCCGACCGCTTTGAAGCCACCTACCTGATCGAGACCCCGCTCGAGCCCGCCCGGGTTGCCGAGGTGATGGCCGGCGAGCAGTCCTGCGGCACCTTCACCCGCGTCGAGGGCGAAACCGATGCGCTGCGCCTGCGCGCCCGTGCCACGGTGGAGTCGATCGAGGAACTGGCATCGGTGAACGCGCCCAGCCTGCCCAATGCCCTGCTCGAACGCCAGGGCCATACCGCACCCCATGGCGGCCCGTGGCGCCGTGCCCGCGTGCGCATCTCTTTTCCGGTGGCCAACGTCGGCGCCAACCTGCCGACGCTGGCCGCCACCGTGTCCGGCAACCTCTATGACTTGGGCGAGGCCAGTGGTCTGCGGCTGGAGAGCATGAAGCTGCCCGCCGCCTACCGCGCGCAGTTCGACCGGCCCAGGGTCGGCATCGCCGGCACGCGCCAGGCCACCGGCGTGGCCAGCGGCGCGCTGGTGGGCACCATCCTCAAGCCCAATGTCGGTTTTTCCGCAGCGCAGACCGCCGAACTGGTGGGAAGGCTGTGCGCAGCAGGCGTGGACTTCATCAAGGACGACGAGGTCTGCGCCGACCCGGCCCATGCCCCGCTGGCAAAACGGGTGCCCGCCGTGATGGCCGTGGTACGCGCGCACCAGCAGCGCACCGGCAAGCACGTGATGGTGGCCTTCAACATCACCGACGAAACCGATGCGATGAAGCGCCACGCCGACCTGGTCGAGCGCGAAGGCGGCTCCTGCGTCATGGCCAGCCTCAACTGGTGCGGCCATTCGGCCCTGCAGACGCTGCGCCGCCACACAGGGCTGGCGCTGCACGGCCACCGCAACGGTTACGGCGCGCTGTCGCGGCACCCGCTGCTGGGCATGTCCTTCCAGGCCTACCAGACCCTGTGGCGGCTGGCCGGCGTGGACCACATGCATGTACACGGCCTGCAGGGCAAGTTTTCGCAACCCGATGCAGAGGTCATCGAATCAGCGCACGACTGCTACACGCCACTGGCCGACGGTGCCGATGGTTTTGACGACCGCGTCATGCCGGCCTTCTCGTCGGGCCAATGGGCCGGCACGGTGCCGGCGACCTGGGCCGCCGTGCAAAGCGATGACCTGCTGTTCATGTCGGGCGGCGGCATCCTGGCGCACCCGGGCGGTCCGGCGGCCGGTGTCGCCAGCATCCGTCAGGCCTGGGCGGCCGCACGCCAGGGTGTTGCGCTGGCCGAGTTTGCGCGCGAGGCGCCCGAGCTGGCTGCCGCGCTCGCCTTCTTCGGCAAATAAGCATGCAGGCGAGCCATAAAGACAGCACGCTGAAGATCGCCTACTACGGCGATGACTTCACGGGCGCCACCGACACGCTCGCCACCGCCGCGCGCGCCGGCCTGCGCACGCTGCTGTTCCTGGGCCTGCCCACCGCCACGCAACTCGAACGCGCCGGCCCGCTCGACTGCCTGGGCATTGCCGGCGCCGCACGCGCCATGACCCCGGCCGAAATGCAGCTGGAGCTCGAGCCGGTGGGCCGCTTGTTCGCGGCGCTCGGGGCGCCCGTCATGCATTACAAAACCTGCTCCACCTTTGACAGCGCACCGCACATCGGCAGCATAGGCGCGGCCCTTCGCATCCTGCGGCCGCATGCCGGCAACGCGCTGGTGCCCATCGTCGGTGGCCAGCCCAACCTGCACCGCTACTGCGTGTTCGGCAACCTGTTTGCCGGCACGGGCAACGGCGGCGCGATCCACCGGCTGGACCGTCACCCGACGATGCGCCAGCACCCGGTGACGCCCATGCACGAGGCCGACCTGCGCCTGCACCTGGCGCAGCAGGGGCTTGAGAACTTGAGTGCCATCGCCTACCCCGACTATGCGCAGCTCGATGAAGCGCTGGATCGGCAGCTTGACGCCCTCCTCGCACAGGGACCGGATGCCGTGCTGTTTGACATCGCCCATCCGGACAACCTCGCCGCCGTGGGCCGCCTGATCTGGCAGCACGCCCGGCGCCAGCGCCTGCTCGCCGCCGGGCCCAGCAGCGTGGTGCAGGCCCTGGCCGCGCACTGGCAGAGCGGAGCCGGCCCCGCCCGGACGGCCATTGCGCCGGCGCAGGGCCCGGTGCTGGTGCTCGCCGGCAGCCTGTCGCCGCTGACGGCGCGCCAGGTCAAGGCCGCCACGTCTTACGAACACATTGCGCTCGATGCGCCCCGGCTGGCCGGCGACGAAAACTACCGGATGCAGATGGCCCGCCAGATCGCCACGCGGCTGGACCAGGGCGCCCACGTGCTGGCCTGCACCTCGGGCGCAGACGGTGCTACCGTGAGCACAAGCTCCAGTACCAGTAGCAGCCCCACCGACGGGCGCGCGCTGGCACAGGCCTGCGGCGACTTGCTGGCGCACGTGCTGGCCACCCGGCCGATCAGGCGCCTGGGCATTGCCGGGGGCGACACCTCCAGCCATGCCGTGCAGGCCCTCCAGGCCTGGGGGCTGTCTTACCGCGCCCCCCTGGCGCCCGGCGTGGCGCTGTGCCGGCTGCACAGCGAGCAAGCGTCCCTCGACGGGCTGGAGATCATGCTCAAGGGCGGGCAGATGGGTGGCGAGACACTGTTTGAAGAACTGCTGGCCGGCACGCCCTTGCCGGTTTAAGAGAGCTTATGAAGAGCGCTTAAAAGGGCGGCGACTCTGCCTCGGCCGCAGCCAGCGCTGGGGCCAATGCTGGGGCCAATGCCGCAGGCGCGTCAGCCCCCATCACCAGTTCGCCGCCCAGCGCCTCCAGCAAATCGGGAATCAGCCGACGGATTTCCCCGGTGGCAATCGCCGCGTCGGCATCAAACCGGTCGGCCTTGCTGGCAGCGGCATCGTCTTCAAACACGCCGTCAACAAACGCCAATTTCTTGATCTGCAGCGTATCCGTCAGCATGAACGACACCCGCCCTTCCCAGGTCATGGCCAGCCGCGTGGGCAGCTTGCCGTGGTTGATGTGCTGCTGCACTTCGTCGATGTCGAGCGCGTGCCGCGAATAGCGCACCACCGCTTTTGACTCGTCGCCAGCCTTGAGCTCGCATTCGCGGTCCACACTGAAACCGGCCGGTGGCTCCTGGCTGACCAGCCACTCGGACATGGCGGCCACCGGCGAAGCCGTGGTCTGCAGCAGCATGGCACCCAGGCCCTCCATCGATTTGGCCAGGCAGGTCAGCACCTCGTCGGCCTTGGCCTGGCTGGCCGCGTCAATCATCAGCAGGCGCGCCTCGGGGTCTATCCACACCTGCACCGAGCCCTGCCGGGTAAAGGCCATCGGCAGCAGGTCCAGCTTGAGCTCTTCCTTGAGATCCCGGGTTTCCTTTTTGCCGGGCTTGCGGCCGGTGGCAGCTTCAATCTGCGCCACCCGCTCCTTGGCCTTGCGGTTGATGACCGAGGCCGGCACGGCCTTGCTTTCCAGCATCAGCTTGAGCAGCCACTGGCCGCCCACCGACTCGACCAGCGGGCCGTTTGCCTCACCGCGCGGCTCGACCCAGCCGACGGATTTTTCCTGCGTCAGGCCGCACTCGACAAAGCGCATGGCCTGCAGGTTTGCTTCGAGCTGCTCCAGAGAAACCGACCACGCGGGCCCGATGCGGTACACCATCACGTTTTTGAACACGGAAAACCTTTTTGACTGTTGATTTGATTTGAAAAGGGAAGGACACGGAGTCTAGAAGACCGGCGCCCTGCGCAGCGCCGGCCAGACACGGCGGCGCCGCGAAAAATGAACTGGCCGCCCAGTGCCAACTATGCTTTTAATAGCAACACAGCCTCGTCATGTCTGGACTGCAACTTATTTTTATCCAGAATGCCGACTGAAAGCGGTCAACCAACTGTAACAAATCAGGGCGGGACGATGTCGCCGCCGGCGAGCCACCACCGCATCACGCGAGCTTCATCGAACTTTACAAACCATCACCCGCGGGCAATGGCGCGGATACAAGCGCCGGCCACACTTGCTTTCAACCTGAAGCCTTTTCTTGTCTCTTGTATCAGGCCACTGGTATCAGGCTTTATCTTCTTGAAAGGAAGTTTTCCATGAAATCCGTTCTTCGTCCGTTTCCCTCGTCCCTCAAGGCCTCCGTGCACAGCCTCATCGTCGCCGGCCTGCTGGCAACCGCCGGCGCCAGCGTGATGGCCCAGGGCGCGCCCATGGCGCCGCCTGCCGGTCCCGCAGCCGCGGGCCAGCCGCCTGCGCCCCGCGGCGAGCACATGGGCCGCCACGACCCCGCCAAAATGCAGGCCTGGATCGCCAAACGCCAGGCCGAACTGAAGGCCCAGCTCAAGCTCACGCCGGCCCAGGAAGGTGCGTGGACCGCGTACACCGCAGCCATGCACCCCCCCGTCCATGGGGCACGCCCGACACCGGAGCAGCGCGCCGAGTTTGACAAGCTGACCACGCCCGAGCGCATCGACAAGATGCGCGCCCTGCGCAGCCAGCGCATGAGCGAGATGGCCGCCGCGATGGACAAGCGCGACGCGGCCACCAAGACCTTCTATGCCGCGTTGATGCCCGAGCAGCAAAAAACCTTTGATGTCGAGCACAAGAAACGCGGTCATCACGGCGGCCGCGGCCACCATGAAGGCGGCCCGCGCAAAGGCTAAGAGCCAAGACGCGAAGACGCCAGGCTCTCAGCCGGGCCACGGCCTGCACCGGCGCTGCCTCACGGGGCGGCGCCGGTGCAGGCCTTTTTCATGCGGGCGGCGAACCCGCGTTACTGCTTCTTCAATCGCGGCCAACCCCGACACTTAATGGGTCCAGGCCGTTTTTGGTGCCTGTTTTCCGGACGGCCAGACATCGGCCAAAAGCCGCGTAGGACGCCGCCCAAAGCCCCTGCGCGTGCGCCGCAGCCTGACCAGGGCCTGTGAACGCTATTTATGCAAGATGCGTTGCGAGTCAAAAAGGCCATGAGCAAGGCGCAAAACGCAGGCGGGGTAGACCCCGCCAAGGCTTTGCAACGCCGCGCAGGGCCTTTTTGATCGCCACCCGAAGGGAATGGGGTGAAAACAGCGCCACTCTGCGTTGCGCTCCTAGCCCAGACGCCCGGTCTGGGCGTCGTCGCGCGCCTTGATAGGCGCTGTTTTCACCCCATTCGCATTTGCATAAATAGCGCTCACAGGCCCTAAACTAGCCAGATGACCGATATCCGCAAAGGCCAGGCGCCAGCCGTTTTGTCGCGCGGCGTGTTTCATGAGCGCTTCATGCAGTCGTTCATGGACCCGGCCTTCCGGGCCGAGGATTCCGCCATTTCCCGCGTGGAGCAGATTGCCTGGGAGGCCTACCAGCAAGGCCGCAAGGCACCGCTGACCCGCAAGGCCGGCCCGGGCTATGCCGACCCCGACTACGAGCTGTCCGTCGAATGGCTGGAAACCAGAAGCCGCCTTGAAAAAGCCCAGGCCGCATGGCAGGACCCCGCGACCCGCTCACGCGTGCTGCTCGTCTGCGGCTCCGCGCGCAACGACGGCACCTGTCCCGGGGAGATCTCCAAGACCTTCCGCATGCTGCAATGGGCGCAAGAAACCCTGCAGCAGGCCCAGCTGGACACCGATGTGCTGGACCTCAGCCTGCTCACCTCCAGCTACCAGCTGCATATTCATCCGTGCAAGGGCTGCGTCTCCACCGCGATGCCGCTGTGCCACTGGCCCTGCAGTTGCTACCCCAACCATTCGCTCGGGCAAACCGGCGACTGGATGGCTGACATCTACGAGCGCTGGACGGCAGCGCATGCCGTCATCATCGTGACGCCGGTCTACTGGTACCAGTCGCCCAGCCCGCTCAAGCTCATGATGGATCGTCTGGTCTGCGCCGACGGCGGCAACCCGGACCCCACCTCCACCCACGGCAAGAAACCGGCCGAGGCCAAGGCGCTGGAAATGACAGGCTGGGACTACCCAAAGCACCTGGCAGGTCGCGCCTACGGCCTGGTGGTGCACGGCGACGTGGCCGGTATTGAAGGCGTGCGGCGCGGCCTGTCAGACTGGCTCGACTGGATGGGCCTGATTGACGCCGGCAGCCAGGCGCGCCTGGATCGCTATGTGGGTTACTACGAGCCCTACGCCACCAGCCACGCGTCGCTGGATGCGGACCAGCCCGTGCAGGCCGAGGTGCGCAATGTAGCCGGCGCCGTCGCCAACGCGGTGAAGGCGCTGCGCGCCGGTACGCTGTCCCAGCCGGACCAGGGCCTGGCGCGTCCGCGTCCCAAATAACAGGCAACAAGCCTGAGGCAGGCCACGCACAGCGAGGGCCCGGCGGCATCACCCCCTGCCGGCTTACCAAGGCCCTCTATGGGGCCGGGTGAACCGATTGGTCTAGCCCGGTGCAACGCCCTTGAGGCTATCCGTCGGCGGCGCCTTTTCCTTGCGCGCAGCCCGCTTGGCGTCCCTGGTGGCCTTTTTCTCAGCCTTGGCGGCCGCGCGTTCCTCCGCGCTCTTCGGCGTGCCGCCAGCAGGTGCAGGGCTCACGATGTCGTCCCGGCTCTTGGTCGCGGCGGCCGTGGGAGCCATTTTCCCAGGCTTGGCTGCGTTGCGTTCCTCCACGCTCTTCGGCGCGCCGCCAGCAGGCGCAGGGCTCACGGTGTCGTCCTGGCTCTTGGTCGCGGCGGCCGTGGGAGCCATTTTCCCAGGCTTGGCTGCGTTGCGTTCCTCCACGCTCTTCGGTGTGCCGCCGGCCGGCGCGATCTGGGCGTGCGCCGCGGCACCTAACATCAGCGCGGCCGTCATTGCGGCGGCCAGCGGAATGGCCTTCACGGAAAAATTCTTGAGCATTTGGACCCCCTTGGCGGACCGGTACTCTTACCTGGCCCGATGCTGTTGATGTTGATAAACCTGGCTCATGAACACACCCGCCACCTGCAAGGACGACAGGCGCATCCTCTTCAATCTAGAAAAGGGGGCCGGCGGGCGCCATCAGAGAAGTGCGCCATATCGCGTAGGACAAAGCCTCGTTCGGGTGGCGGCCATCAACTGGCAAGCCAGCTGCTGAACTCAAGGTCTCACCGGGCCGCCCAAGGACATTTTTCACCCCCGGATCCTGCCCAATGGGCCAAAATAGCGCCATGGTATGGTGGCCGGCACGCCGAGGGTGCCGGGCGCTGAACAACCGAGGAAGGAAGCAAGCCATGAACGCCCCTGTCGAAATGCGCGTCGGCGGCCCAGGTTTGGGGGCCATGGGCGGCGGCAAGCTGTCCATGAGGTGCTCCGGGTTTCCGTGTCCTGCACGCATCGACGCGGCGGCCAATGACGGCGCCCGCCGCGCATGCAAACCCCTCAAAGAAGGCCCGCCGTACGGCACTTCTGCCGGCCCGGGATAGACGCGAGGCTGAAGCTCCCCGAAACAAGTTGCTGTCCTACACTTTCCCAACCCTTGGGCCACAACAATGACCATGACCATGGACGATTCCGGTTCTACCTTTTCCTGCCTGCCTCCACTTTTTTATGCAGCCTCCCATCCCCCCGCCCCCTCGCTCCGCACCCCGCCGCGCCTCTGACGCCGTGTCGCAGGTTGCACCGGAGGTAGCGCCCGCCATCGCCACGGCCATCGACATGGCGGCGGTAAAGGCTGATACCCAGGCCGCGCTGGCGGCCGCCAGCGCCGAGTCGTCATTTCTGTTCAAGGTGCTCACGGTCAACATCCACAAGGGCTTCACCTTCTTCAATCGCAAGTTCATCCTGCCCGAACTGCGCGAGGCGGTGCGAACCGTCGGCGCCGATGTCGTGTTCCTGCAGGAGGTCACCGGCAACCACCTCAAGCACGCCGACAAGTTCGACAACTACCCCGACACGCCGCACTACGAGTTCCTGGCCGACACGATCTGGCCGCAGTTCGCCTATGGCCGCAACGCGGTCTACACCAACGGCCACCATGGCAACGCCGTGCTGTCCAAATTCCCGATCGTGCGTTTCGAGAACCGCGACGTCTCCATCAGCGGCCCCGAGCGGCGTGGCCTGCTGCATTGCGAGCTGAAGGTCCCCGGCCGCAGCGTGAATGTGCATGCCGTCTGCGTGCACCTCGGGTTGATGGAGACGCACCGCGTCCAGCAAATGGAAATGCTGTGCGACCTCGTGCGCAAGGACATTCCGCCCCACGCGCCCGTGGTCGTGGCTGGCGACTTCAACGACTGGCGGCTGCGCGCGCACACCCTGCTGGAGAGTGGCGCCGACCTGCATGAGGTGTTTGTTCAGGCCAACGGCCAGGCCGCAAGAACCTTCCCCGCGCGCTTGCCCCTGCTGCGGCTGGACCGCATCTATGTGCGCAATGCCATCGGCCACGCGCCGGTCGTCCTGCCCAGCCGGCCCTGGTCGCACCTGTCGGACCACGCGCCCCTGGCGGCGGAGATTGAATTGTAGATATGGCCCCCACGCTTGTCACTTCGTGTACTGCGCTGCCCCCCAAGGGGGCGCTGCGCCTGCGGCCCGGCAAAGCCGGTTCCGCGGCCCCTGCTGGAATAGTCTTGGCCCCCACGCTTGTCGCTTCGTGTGCCTTCGGCGTTGCGCTGCCCCTTTCACGAGGAAACGGGGCGGAACTTGCTCGGGGCGGCCCTTCGCTGCGTTCGATGGCACCTGTGGGAGGCTTATGAGCCCCTGGATCAGCGGCAACCAGTTCCGCCTGCTTGAAAACGGCGAGGAGTATTTCCCGCGCGTCTTTGCCTGCATTGCCGCCGCTGAACGCGAGGTCGTGCTGGAAACCTTCATCCTGTTTGACGACAAGGTCGGCCAGGCGCTGCATGCCGCCCTGCTGCAGGCGGCCACCCGCGGCGTGCAGATTGACATCACCGTTGACGGCTATGGCTCACCCGACCTGTCGCACGAATTCATTTCTGCACTGACCCAGGCCGGGGTGCGGGTTCATGTGTTTGACCCCGGCCCCAGGCTCTGGGGCTGGCGTACCAACCTGTTTCGCCGCATGCACCGCAAGATCGTCGTGATTGATGGCCAGCGCGCCTTTGTCGGTGGCCTCAATTACTCGGCCGATCACCTGGCCGATTTCGGCCCCGCCGCCAAACAGGACTATGCGGTCGAAATTGAGGGCCCCATCGTCACCTTCATCCACGCCTTTGTGCACCGGGCACTGGCGGCGGGCCAGCGCAATGCGCAGGACAGTCTGGCCGGCCGGCTGCGTGAGCGCCTGTCCAGCCGCGCCCATTCGCTGGCCCGAAGCTGGGGGCTCGCCCCGCCAAGCCAGGCCGCGGCCGCTCCCGCCGGTGAAGCGGCGGCCATCTTCGTGACGCGCGACAACCGCGAACACACCAACGACATCGAACGCCACTACCGCATCGCCATCCGCGTGGCCCGCCAGCGCATCGTGATCGCCAATGCCTACTTCTTCCCCGGCTACCGCCTGCTCAAGGAGATGCGCAAGGCGGCGCGGCGCGGTGTCGACGTGCGGCTCATCCTGCAGGGCGCGCCCGACATGCCCTTCGTCAAAACCGCCGCCAGCATGCTCTACCACCACCTGCTGGAGGCCGGCGTGCAGATTTACGAGTATTGCGAGCGGCCGCTGCACGGCAAGGTCGCCGTGGCCGACGACGAATGGGCCACCGTGGGCTCCAGCAACCTTGACCCGCTGAGCCTGTCGCTGAACCTGGAGGCCAACGTGGTCATCCGCGACCGCGCCTTCAACCAGGTGCTCAGCGCACGGCTGGACCACCTGATGCAACACGGCTGCAAGCAGATCGGCCCCGGCGACCTGCAGGAGTCGAGCGGCTGGCGCATCGTGCGCAGCTTTTTCCTGTTTCACCTGCTGCGCCGTTACCCGGCCTGGGCGGGCTGGCTGCCCGCGCATGCGCCGCGCCTCACGCCTGCGCTGGCACCCGCCGACCCGACGGCGCACATCAGCACCGCGCAGGCAGACGCCGTCCACCGCGCGGACCCGACCACCCCGTGAGCCGTGAATGACCACCAGCCCCGACGCAGCCCGCCCCGCAGTCCCGGCCCCGCGGCGCAAGAGCCGGCATAAATTCACCGGCAAAGCCTGGTGGCCATGGCTCAAGCGCGGCGCCAGCGTGGTGTTCTTTGCACTGGTGATCGGCCTGCTGGTGTCCCAGGCACGCCACATCGAATGGCATCAGGTGCTCACCTCGCTGCAGCGCTATCCACTCACCGCCGCCTGGGGCGCCGTGCTGCTCGCCCTGACGAGTTTCGCGCTCTACAGCACCTTCGACCTGCTCGGGCGGCATTACACCGACCACACCCTGCCTGCGCCCACCGTGATGCTGGTCACCTTCATCAGCTACGCCTTCAACCTCAACCTCGGCTCGCTGGTGGGCGGCGTCGCCTTCCGCTTCCGCCTGTATTCACGCCTGGGCCTGCCCACCGGGGTCATCACCCGCATCATGTCGCTGAGCATGCTCAGCAACTGGATGGGCTATCTGCTGCTGGGCGGCCTGATCTTCAGCCTGCGGCCCCCCGCCGTGCCCGCCGACTGGGGCATAGACACCGCACACCTGCGCCTGATCGGTTTTGCCTTGCTGGCCGGTGCCGCGGGCTACCTGGGCGTGTGCGTGTTTTCGCGCCAACGCGTGTTCTGGCTGCGCGGCCACGAGATTGACCTGCCCTCGGTCAGGCTGGCCGGCCTGCAGCTGGTGATGGGCGCCACCAACTGGCTGGTGATGTCGGGCATTATTTTCATCCTGCTGCAGCACCGCATCGAGTTTTCCGCCGTCGTCAGCGTGCTGCTGCTGGCTGCCATCGCCGGCGTGATCACCCACATACCGGGCAACCTGGGGGTGCTGGAGGCGGTCTTCGTGGCCCTGCTGTCGCACCAGATGGCCCGGCATGAATTGCTGGCTGCGCTGGTGGCATACCGGGTTATTTACTACCTGATGCCGCTGGGCATCGCGACGGTGGCCTACCTCATCATTGAAACCCGAGCCAAAAAGGCCAGCAGTCCGGGCAAGCAGGCCGCGTAGGCTACCTGTGCCCCCACCAAACCTCCCGGGATTTTTCAACCTGGAAACGGCAGTTGGATGCGTCCGAGTGCGCCGTGATCGGCGTGCCAGGCAAGGCGTGACAACGCAGCATGGCGCGCCGAGCATGGTGCCATCGGGCGCATAGCGCTGTCACCCGGAAGGTAAACGCCATCGAAGAGGGGAAAGTCCATGGGCATGCGGCTTTCCTGAAGTTTGCATGCGGTCAACTGCTGTTTCCAGGTTTAGAGCCCGTTAAGCGCCCTTAACCACCAAAAATAGCCGTTGCTGGCGGGTCATTTCACCGGCGCGCTCGCCCCAGGCGTGGGCAGCGGTGCTGTCCCGGCCGCGGGCAATACCGTATCGCGCCCGTCCTGGTAGCCCGGCGGCAAAGCCGGTCGCACCGACGAGTCACGCGGGTCGGGCGGCGCGACAGGGTCGGTGACCGGCGCCATGCGCCGGGCCGGGTTGCGGTTCAGCGGGTTTCTCAGCGGCACGGCCTGGTCTGCGGTGGGAGGTCGGGGCTTGACATTTTGCAGGTCAGAATCTGCCGGCCTGGCCGTCTCTGGCGACGACATGGGCGTCGGCGAATCAGCCGATGTCTGTGCAAGCGCCCAAGGCCCGGCAAGGCCGCCGAGGGCAAGCATGATGGCGGCGGTCAGCACCTGTGGTTGCATGATGAATCTCCTGCGTTGCAAGTCACTTTACGCCCCATCCGGGCGGCGCGCCAGAGATTGCCTACCAGCGCCATGAGTCGGCGTGGTGATGATGTCCGTGCGCAAAAGTCCGTTCGGTAGAGGAGGCAACTTGTGATGACGGCGCCGGGATTTTTGTTTGCGCTGCTGGCCGGGACTCGCCCCGGCGGGCGACTCACTTTCTCTTGCTTCGCCAAGAGAAAGTAAGCAAAGAGAAGGCGACCCGCAGTCTGGGTCCCCTGCGCTGCGCTACGGGGCAACCTGCGGTGCTCGAGGCAAACGGGGTCTCGCTCGAACTCGCTGCGCTCAGACAATCGCGAGCCCTGATCCGCTTGCCTCTGCGCTCCTCGGCCCAGCTAGGACGGGTGGGAGCGAATACCGAATACCTTAAGAAAAACCAATACAAACAAGGACGCGCCACGGAGTGTCTTTGTGGGTTGAGGTCTTGGGTATTTGAATTTGGGGTTTGGCTGTTGGCATTTCTTTCCCCCACCCCTTCTGTCTGCGCCGAGGAGCGCAGGGCCAGGCGGATCAGGGATCGCGATTGTCTGAGCGAAGTGCAACGTAGCGAGTTCGAGCGAGACCCCGCCTGGCCCGAGCACCGCAGGTTGCCCGTAGCGAAGCGCAGGGACGCAGACAGCAGGGTCGCCTTTTCTTTTGCTTACTTTTCTCTTGGCGAAGCAAAAGAAAAGTAAGTAGCCGCCGGGCTACCCCCGGCCAGCCCCCCTCAGCAAACCCAACCAGCTATGAATTCAATAACGACCCATGCCGAAAACCAGGAAGCAAAACAAGACTTAACCCGCCACCAACCGCAACCACGTAATCTCCGAAGGCGCCCCAAACCGCTTGGGCGGACCCCAGTACCCCGTCCCCCGGCTGGTATAGACCCACAGGTTGTGCAGCCTGTGCAGCCCCGCCGTGAATGGCTGCTGAAACCGCACAAACAGGTTCCACGGGTAAAACTGCCCACCATGGGTGTGGCCCGAAAGCTGCAGGTCAAAGCCGGCCTTGGCCGCCGCCTCGGCGCTGCGCGGCTGGTGGGCCAGCAGCACGCGCACGGCGGCCGGCGGCGCGCCCCGCAGCGCGGCCTCGGGGTCACTGCGGTGCGCCGGGTCAAAGTGGGCCGCGCTGTAGTCGGTCACACCGGCCAGCACCAGCGCCGCGCTGGCGTCGCCGGCCTCACTGGAAGAGCCGGGCTGGCGGATCACCACATGTTCGTTCAACAGCACGGTCAGGCCCAGACGCCGCAGCTCATCAATCCATGGCTGCACGCCGGAGTAGTACTCGTGGTTGCCCGTCACAAAGTAGGTGCCGTGGCGCGACTGCAGCTGGGCCAGCGGCGCGACGTGCGCCGCCAGCTCGCTCACCTTGCCGTCCACCAGGTCGCCCGTGATGGCCACCACATCCACACCCAGCGCATTGACCTTGTCGACGATGCGGCGCAGATAACGCTGCTTGATGGTCGGACCCACATGGATGTCGCTGATCTGCGCCACGGTGAAGCCCTGCCATGCGGCGGGCAGGCCCTTGATGGGCACATCCACCCGCACCACCGCCGCGGTGCGCCGGGCGTTCAGGAAGCCCAGCAGCGTGGCCCCCAGACCCAGCAGCGGCACGGCCTCGGCGGACGCCCTGCGCACTTCGGCCAGCGGCAGCAGGCCGGGCACCAGCAGATTGCCCAGCCACAGCACCAGCAAACCCGCATCGCGCAGCAGCGTCAGCACCAGCAACGAGGAAAACAGCCCCATGCAGAGCAGGCCCACCCAGCTCAGCGTATCGGCCAACGGCGGCCTGGCCACCCGTCGGGCCATCAGGCCCAGCGGCATCAACAGCGCCGACAGCACCAGAACGCCCATCATCAGGAACTGCCCCGGGGGAACCGCCGCCAGCCCCGGCACCAGGCGGATGCCAATGTAGCCATGAAGCAGGGCAGATACGGCAGCCAGCGGCAATAAGTTCATAAATAAATGTCAGGGCGGGAGGTACGGTGATGGACCGGTGGTTACGGGTGATCTGGTGATTTTTCCGGTGATTTCCCGGCGATGGCTACAATCACCAGCTTTTCATATGGGCGCTGCCGGTCTGCATTCAATGCCTGAGCCATGCCTGAAGCCTCCCGTCTGCGGCCGCCGGGCGTTTCATCCGCTCACAAGTGCGACAAACCGTGCAGGCGGATTTCACGGGTTTCACGCTAACCTCACCACTTTCCTGTCGTCGGTGTCGCTTTCCGCCCTCACCCATCGCCCTGTTCGCGGCTGCGCACCGGTCCCGCCTGCTCCCTGCCGTCCCTATGCCCGATTACTCCCGACCCATCGCCAGCCCATGACCGTTGCCCTCCAGGCCACCGCCCCCGCCACCTTTGAAATCAAAAGCGCCAACCTGCCCCTGGTGGCGCTGCTGCTCAAAACCACCGATCTCGTTGCGCTGTCGCGCGAGCTGGCATTGCGGTTCGGCGACATTCCGGATTTCTTTGACCAGGACGCCTTGCTGATCGACCTGTCACCGCTGGCGGCCACAGCACGCGCCGGCAGCGGCGACATCGACTTTCCCGCGCTCATCACGCTGCTGGGCGATTACCAGCTGGTGCCGATTACCGTCAAAGGCGGAACCCCCGCGCAGATGGCGGCCGCGCTGCAGGCCGGCCTGCTGCCGGTGCCCGACGCGCAACTGACGGGCGGCCGAGCCGCGGTGCAGACGCAGACGCACATGCAGACGGCGCCCACACTTGAACACGCCGCCCCTACCCACCCGCCCCCACCCGCCCCGCTCGGTGCGCTGGTGATCGACAAGCCGCTGCGCTCGGGCCAGCAGGTCTATGCGCGTGGCCGCGACCTGGTGGTGCTGGCCATGGTCAATGCCGGTGCTGAAGTCATTGCCGACGGCCACATCCACGTCTATGCACCGCTGCGCGGCAAGGCCATGGCCGGCGCGCGCGGCAACACCGACGCACGCATCTTCTCGCTGGCGCTGGACGCCGAGCTGCTGTCGATTGCCGGGGTCTACCGCACCAGCGAGCACCCACTGCCGCCCGGCGTGGCGGGCCAGCCCACGCAGGTGCGCCTGGTGCCCGGGGCGGAGGGCGAGGGCGACAAGCTGGTCATGACCGTCATGGGCGCCTGAATAACACGCACGACCCCTCTCTACCGTTTTCAAAAGGACATTTACGAATGGCAAAAATCATTGTGGTCACCTCCGGCAAGGGCGGCGTGGGCAAAACCACCACCAGCGCCAGCTTTGCAACCGCCCTGGCCCTGCGCGGCCACAAAACCGCGGTGATCGACTTCGACGTCGGCCTGCGCAACCTGGACCTCATCATGGGCTGCGAGCGTCGCGTGGTGTACGACCTCATCAACGTCATCCACGGCGAAGCCACGCTCAACCAGGCGCTCATCAAGGACAAGCAGTGCCACAACCTCTACGTGCTGGCCGCCTCGCAGACCCGCGACAAGGACGCGCTGACCAAGGACGGCGTGGAGAAAGTCCTGAAGGACCTGGCCACGATGGACTTTGAATACATCGTCTGCGACTCGCCCGCCGGCATTGAAACCGGCGCGCTGCTGGCCATGCACTTTGCCGACGAGGCGCTGGTCGTGACCAACCCCGAGGTGTCCTCGGTGCGCGACTCCGACCGCATCCTGGGCATGCTCTCGAGCAAGACCAAGCGCGCGATTGACGGCGGCGACCCGATCAAGGAGCACCTGCTCATCACCCGCTACAACCCCAGCCGCGTCGACCAGGGGCAAATGCTGTCGCTCGAAGACATCAAGGACATCCTGCGCATCAAGCTGATCGGCGTGATTCCCGAGTCCGAGTCGGTGCTGCAGGCCTCCAACCAGGGGGTGCCGGCGGTACACATTCACGGCAGCGATGTGTCGGAAGCCTACAAGGACGTGGTCGACCGCTTCCTCGGCGACAAGGACAAGCCGCTGCGCTTCATCGACGCGCAAAAGCCCGGCCTGCTGAAACGCTGGTTTGGAGGAAAGTGACACGATGGCTTCATTCCTGTCCTTCCTGCTCGGCGAAAAGAAACAAACCGCCAGCGTCGCCAAGGAGCGGCTGCAGATCATCCTGGCGCACGAGCGCACCGGCCGCAGCCACAAGCCCGACTACCTGCCGGCGCTGCAGCGCGACCTGATTGCGGTCATCGCCAAATACATTCACATCAACCCCAACGACATCAAGCTCCACCTGGAGCGCCAGGACAACCTCGATGTGCTGGAAGTGAAGATCGAGCTGCCGGACGCAAAGTAAACCCGGGCGTCCGCCAAGTCTGCCCGCCAAACCCGCTCGCTATCGAATGCGTAGCTGACGACCGGGCTCCTGCGCCAACTTGCGCCAGGTCAACCACCTGGTGCAGTGTTGCATGCTTGATGGGACCCATAAAAGCGATGGATTTTGGGTCAGGGCAAGGCGCAAACCACAGCGATACCCGCCGGTATCGCGCGGATTTGCAACGCCGCCATGACGCAAAAGACGCGGTTTTATGTCCCAGATAGCGTGCAACACTGCACTTGGACAAGGCAGCGCTATCATCGGCCCATGCTGCTCGAAACCCTGGGCGCGGCGCGCGAAATCGGTCGCATCAACGAGATTGCCGGTGTGCTCATTCGCCACGGCTTTGGCGACACCGTGCGCCGCCTGGGCCTGGCCGACCGGCTCGAACGGGCCGGCCATATCGTCAAGTGGGAGCACGCCGCCGACCTCGCCCGCCTTGAGCCGCCGGTGCAGGTGCGCCTGGCGCTCGAAGAGCTGGGCCCCACCTTCGTCAAGCTCGGGCAGATCCTGGCCGGCCGCGCCGACCTGCTCGGCCCCGAATGGATTGCCGAGCTTCAGCGCCTGCACAGCCAGGTGCCCGCCGTGCCGCTGGACGACCTGCGCCCGCAGTTGCGGGAAGACCTGGGCGACGAGCCCGAAAACATCTTTGCCCGCTTTGACGTGGAGCCGCTGGCGGCAGCGTCCATTGCCCAGGTGCACCGGGCGCAGCTCCACGACGGCAGCGAAGTGGTCGTCAAGATTCGCCGCCCCGGCATCCGCGAGGTGATCGAGGCCGACCTGCGGCTGCTGGACCGCCTGGCCGCCATCGCCGAGGCCGACATGCCCTCCCTCAAGCCCTACCGCCCGCGCCGGCTGGTGCGGGAGTTCGCGCGTTCGCTGCGCCGCGAGCTGGACCTCGCCGTCGAGTGCCACAACGCCGAGCGCGTGGCCGACAACTTTGCGCAAACGCCGCATGTGCTGATTCCGCGCGTGCACTGGGCCCACACCAGCGAGCGCATCAACACCCAGGACTTCGTCGACGGCATCCCCGGCGAGCGGCTCGACCTGCTGCCCGCCGATGCCGGCTTCGACCGCACCGTTCTGGCGCAGCGCGGCGCCCGGGCCGTGCTGAAAATGATTGTGGAAGACGGCTTTTTTCACGCCGACCCGCACCCCGGCAATGTGTTCTACCTGCCGGGCAACCGCATCGCGTTCATCGACTTCGGCATGGTCGGCAGCCTGTCGCCGCAGCGGCGCGAGGAACTGCTGCAACTGCTGCTGGGCCTGGTCACGCGCGACGCCCAGGCCGTGGCCACCGTGCTGCTGGACTGGGCCGGCGATGACCACGGCCAGAGCCTCTCGCAGCTCGAAACCGAAATTGAGGCTTTTGTCGACCAGTACCACGGTTCACCACTGGCGCAACTCAACCTCGGCGAGATGCTGACCCGCATCACTACCCTCCTGCGCGAGCACCACCTCACCCTACCCCCGGATCTGGCCTTGCTGATCAAGGCCTTCATCTCGCTGGAAGGCATGGGCCGCGGCCTGGACCCCGGCTTTCACATGGCCACGGAAGCCATGCCCCTGCTGCAGGAGGTGGCGCGCGCACGCTACCAGCCCGGGGCCATCGCCGCCCGCGGCTGGAAAACACTGCTTCGCGCGCTCAGGCTGGCCGAGCAACTGCCGCACGACCTGTCGCGCCTGCTGCGCAATGCGCGCCGCGGTCAACTCCGGGTGAGCATCGAAGTGACCCACCTCAAACGGGTAGGTGACCAGCTGGACCGCGCGGCCAACCGGCTGGCCATGGCCCTGGTGATCGCCGCGCTCATCATCGGCTCGTCCATCGTGATGACCGTGCGGGGCGGCCCCACCCTGTTTGGCCTGCCGGTCTTCGGCTTTCTGGGCTTTTGCGGCGCGGTGGCCTGCGCCCTGTGGCTGGTGCGCGCCATCTGGCGCAGCAGCCGGCCGCAGGACGACGACGCCTGAGCCGGCCGCCGGCGCTGCGGCCGCTGGAGACAAGCGCATGACAAGCGCATAAAAAAACACCCGCCTTTGGGGGCGGGTGTTCCTGGGGTGCAAGGGTTGTTGGGCGCAGCATTGGCCGCGCTTCACATCAACCCTGTTTAACTATTTAATGGTTTAACGGCTGACAGCCCCGCCGGCAACGCCCCCGCTGGCGTTCACGCCAGCGCCCGCAGCCGCATCCACACTGCCTGCGCCTTGCGCGCCGCTGGTCACACCACGGGTGATGCCCTGGCCCGTTTTCCTCACGGTACTGCCCGTGGCTCGGGCGGTGCCTTTGGCATCGTCAAGCACCGCACCGGCGCGGCTTGTGCCGCCCGAGGCATTGACCGCACCGCCCGCCCGGACGTCAGCCTCCGCCGTGGCTGCCGCGCGCTCTTCGGCGGTGACGTTGCGGTTGGCGCCCGCCTGCGCGGCGGTATCAAGCCCCAAGCCCTTATTGGCGGTTCCGCCGCCAACCGTGACACCCGTGTTGGCACCACCACCGGCACCCACCCCCACGGTGCCCACGCTCACACCGCCGCCAGCACCGGCACCTACACCTGCACCCACGCCGACCCCTGCGGGGCCTGCAGCAACGATGAGGCCGCCCTGGCCAGCCGATGCGCCATCAAGGCCCGGCACGCCAGCGTAGGAGGCCGCGCCCCATGCCATGGCCGTGGTCAAAATCACCATGGACGGAATGGCCCGCAGCATCCGCGGACGAGCGGCGCGAGCAGGGCGGGAAGGGCGAGTAGAAGGAAGTTGGGCAGGGAAGTTTTGAAATCGAGTCATTGAATGAAGCTCCTGTGGATTGAAGAAGCATTCATCTTCTCCGGTGGAATTGTTCTTGAGGTGTCGGCTTCGTTGACTTTGTAAGTCGATGCGCAATCACCATTTCATGGCTGATGCGTGGTCAGTGAGCACTCACTAATCAGACAATCTTCATCATGTGAAACAGCGCTGCCGCCCGGATGTATCGCATGTCAGCAAGCGAAACACCCGCAAGCCTGCTTTTGCCGCCGCAACGCTCCATGGCCAGCCAGCTATGGGTTCAGCGCCGCCCCTCGCGTGCAAACCCGGCTGGCAGCCCGGGTGCCGGCAGGTATATTGGGCGCCAGTTTCAACGAAAGGCCGCCGTGCGTAGCAAGCTCTTCTCCCTCTTCTCCCGTTTCATTGCCATTGGCGTACTGCTGATGGCAGCCCTGTTGAGCAACATGACCCATGCCCAGGAAAAAGTCGGCGTGCTGATGCTGCACGGCAAAAACCCCGGCAGCAACAGCGATCCGAGCATGGCCCGCATCAAAACCACGCTGGAGCAGGCTGGCTTGCTAGTGCAGTTTCCCGACATGCCCTGGTCACGCGGCCGCTACCTGGACGGCCATTGGGACAAAGCCATGGCCGAGATGGCCGGCCACGTCAAAGCCCTGCGCAGCCAGGGCGCCGGCAAGATCGTGGTCATGGGCCACAGCATGGGCGTGCCCGCCGCCATGGGTTTTGCCGCACGCGGCGGTGACGTGCAGGCGCTGGTGCTGCTGGCGCCCGGCCATGTGCCGGCGCGCTACTACGTCGCACAGCAAAACAAGGTCGTGCGCGAGAGCGTCGACGAAGCGCGCCAGCTGGTGGCCGCCGGCAAAGGCGATTCGCGAGAACGCTTCAGCGACATCAACCAGGGCAGGCAGATCAACGTGGTGGCCACCGCGCGCGACTACCTGTCGTACTTCGACCCAGAGTCCGATGCCGACATGGGCGTGACCGCACCGCGCGTGCCTGCCACCACGCCCGTGCTGACCGTGATCGGCGACGCAGACGGCATCATTGCCTATGCCCGCGGCTACTTCGTCGACAAGCTGCCAGCCCATCCCAAAAGCCAGTACCTGGAAGTCAAGGCGAATCACCTGACGACACCGGCGGTCGCCAGCGATGCCGTCGTCCAGTGGATCAAGGCGGCTACCGCTCCCTGAGCGGTCACGGGTCTGCGCAAACCGGATTTGCTAATCATTCAGTAGCCGATTGCGCACGCAGTACAACGGCAGCAGGCTCTTATTCCATTTCTAATTCAATGCGAGAGTAGGCGCACCGCCGCAGACAGTGCTGTAACGGCCAAGGCGGGGCAACGACCTATCGCTTTGAAGTAGAAATGGAATTACTGCCCTGCATCGCCGCCCGCCTCGGCCTCGGGCCACAGGCTGGGAAAGTAAAAGCGCAGTGCATGCTGCGGCACACCAAAGCGCAACTTGCCGTGGGGCGAGTCCGTGACGAGCAGGCCACGCTTGAGCAGTGCCGTCACCTGCGCCGTAGCAAGGCGCTCCCCCAGCCCCAGCAAAGCCTTGAACTCGCTGCGCTCCAGTTCGGCCTGCGTCAGTAACAGGTAGTGCAATGCCCGCAGCGACTCGCTGCGCACACCGCGCTTCACCACGTTTTCCTCGAAGGCCAGGCAGGCGGCAATGCGGTCCTTCATGCCGGCCATGTCGAGCAAGCCGGCCATGAAGCGCACCTGGTCAATACATAGGCCCAGCACATAGCGCATCCAGGCCATCAGCGCGCGCTCCGACAGGTTGCCACGCCCATCCAGGTCACCGGCCCGCGGCTCATCGGCGGCGGCCAGATGCAGGTAGTAAGCCTCGTGGCTGCGGGCAAAGCCGCGCAGCGGCGACCACAAGCCATTGGTCAGGCCCAGCGCGCCCAGCGCAAGGTGCGTGTGCAGCCGCGCCACGCGGCCATTGCCGTCGCGGAACGGGTGGATCCACGCCAGCCGGTGGTGCGAGGCGGCAACGGCCAGAACCTGCAGCTCACCCCGCCGCACACCGCCGTAAAAACCGCCCCAGCGCTCCAGCATGGCGCTGATGGCCGCGTGGGCCGGCGCCGCATGCACGCCCACGCTGACCTCGCGGTCGCGCAAAGCGCCAGGCACCAGCACATCGCCCTCGGGCAGCACACGGTCGGCATCCGGCAGACGGGCAAACAGGTCTTGGTGAATGTCGCGCACCATTTGCGCAGACCATACCTGCTGGCTGGACCAGCCCTTCCAGCCGGTTTCAATGGCACGCTCGGTTTCCATGTGGGCCAGCGCCAGCCGCTGGCGCCGCGCCTTGTCCCCGTCCTGCGAATAGTCATTGCGCAACGCGCGCTCAATCTCAAAAGGCAGCGTGTGTTGCCCCTCGATTTTGTTGCTGTAATAGGAGTTCATCGCCCGCAGCAGCTGGCGGAGATCGGCCGGTGCGCCTGCCCCCGCCAGACTGCGCGCCTCGCGCTGCAGATCATGGGCCTGCTCCAGCAGCGGCTCCAGAAGGTGCTCACCCGGCAGCAAGGGCTCCATCTGCGCGGGGTGATCATAAAGAGCGAATTTTTGCGACTTTGCAGGCATTCGCAAGTCTATGCTTTATATAGACTTTTTACAATTTCTGCATATGTTTTTGCGACTTTTCTTGCGCCACCAGTTCCTTGCGCCCCATGGCCTCACCACCTCGCGCCAGGGCCTGTTAACACTGCGGCCCGCGCTTTACCGCGCGATGGCAGAAGCCCAGGACGCCTTGCGGCTCAGCCCGCCGCCGTCTCCCACGGATTGATAACCTCCAGGCCCGCGTAGTCAAAATCTCTGGTGTTGCGGGTGACCAGCCGCAAGTCGTGATGCAGCGCTGTAGCAGCCAGCAGGCTGTCGATGGCAGGCACGGGACGGCCCGCCTGCGCCAGCAGCCGGCCCCAGTGGTCGGCCACGTCCGGGCCAATCGGCAGGATGCGCGGGCCAAACCAGTCGCGCAGGTCATGCTCCAGCCAGAGGCGAAGTTCTTCACGGCGCTGGGTGTCGGCCAGTTTCTCGACGCCCTTGCGAATTTCGCCCAGCGTCAAGGCGCTCAAAAACAGGGCATCATCCGGTGTGTTGGCAAACCAGTGCAGCACGGCGGGGTCAGGTTTCGGGCGAACCAGTTCCGAGATCACGTTGGTGTCAATCAGGTAGCTCACAGCGCGATCTCGCGCGTCAAACCTGTATGTCGCCCGGTATCCAGCTCCAGCCCGGCCATTGGAGAGCGGCGCATGAACTCGACAAACCTGGGTTTGGGGTGCGTCAGGCGCGCGTATTCCGCGCGCGAAATCAGCACAGCCACGGGCTCGCCGCGCACCGTAATGCCTTGCGGCCCTTCGCTCAGTGCGCGCTTCACCACCTCGCTGAATTTGCCCTTTGCTTCCTGCAGTTGCCATGTAGACATGAGAACCTCCCATCTGGTCAGTCTAGTCAGATTATAAATCGGATGGCGCCGCGCCCGCACACCTTGCGTCAGCCGCCAGGTCGTGTTGAATCTGGCCCAACAGCGCCGCCACAATTTCCGCATCGACCAGCGTTTTCATAACGCTCGGAGCCAAACCCGAGATTTTTTAAACCGTAAATCGAATACATGACGTATGATTTACGGCAATGATTTTGAGAAATATTGAACCCATCTTGTGCACCCGCCTGGCCACCGTTGTGCCGGCAGTGGTGTTGCTCGGACCTCGTCAAGTGGGCAAAACCACGTTGGCGCGCAAGATAGCAGCCGACTGGCCGGGTGGCGCGGTGTATCTGGACATGGAACGTCCGGCAGACCGGCGGCGGCTGGATGACGCAGATGCCTACTTGAGGGCACAAAACGGCAAGCTGGTCGTGATTGACGAAATTCAGCGCGCACCGGGCTTGTTTGAGGTGCTGCGCGGCATTATTGATGACCGGCGTGCCGCAGGGGAGCGGTTTGGCCACTTTCTGCTGCTGGGCTCGGCAGCACTTGAACTGATGCGCCAGTCGTCTGAAACGCTGGCGGGGCGGGTGGCATATCTTGAAATTGGTCCCATCGACATTCTTGAGGCCGGCACTGCCAGTCTGGATGCCCAAACGCTCTGGTTGCGTGGTGGCTTTCCCGAGAGCCTGCTCGCACAGGGCGACGGCCCCAGTCTGGACTGGCGGCGGGACTTCATCCGCTCTTACCTTGAGCGGGACGTGCCCATGTTTGCACCACGCATGCCCGTACAGGCGCTGGGGCGCCTGTGGACCATGTTGGCCCACCAGCAAGGCGGCTTGCTGAATCAGGCGCGGCTGGCGGCTGGCCTGGGCGTATCAGCACCCACCGTAACGCGTTACACCGACCTGATGGTTGATCTGCAACTGGTGCGCCGCCTGGCGCCGTGGAGCGGCAATGTTGGCAAACGCCTTGTGAAGGCACCTAAAGTTTATGTGCGCGACAGCGGCATTGTTCATGCGTTGCTGGATCTGGAAACCTGGAACGATGTGCTGGGTCATCCGGTGGCGGGCCCGAGCTACGAGGGCTTCGTGATCGAAAACCTGATTCAGTGCGCCGGGCCGCGTTGGCGACCCTACTTCTATCGCACCCATGATGGCGCCGAGATCGACCTGCTGCTGGAGCGCGGTGGCCAGCCCGAAATAGCGATCGAGGTCAAAAAATCGTCCGCACCCACATTGGACAAGGGCTTTGGCATGGCCTGTGACGACCTGAAGGTGCTCCAGCGTTATGTGGTGTACCCGGGCGAAGAAACCTATCCAGTCCGGCACGGTACGCAGGCCATTGGCTTGGCGGCGTTGGCCCGGCAGATGCAGGATGCCTGAAGCTGCGTCGATCCGCGGCCAGGCAACGCACCCCTTCATGCGCCTCCACAAGGCAGCTCAGCGCCCGGTATTGCCCCGGCGCGACTGCGTCTGATTCGCGCTGCCGATGTGGGCCTCCCGGTCCGCCCGGCTTTCCGAGGTGCGCTGGGCCTCATTTTTCTGGGTGAGGGGCTGCTCGCCTACCTTGTTGTGGTCATTCACCACCTTGCCAAGGTGCTCAACCTTTTCGTCGCGCGGGTTCTGTTTATAAGTCATGGTGGGTTCTCCAATAGAAATAGAGGTTGAAGACAGGCGCAGGCGCGAACGCACTCACGCCACGAGTCAACTCCATTCTGGAAAGGCCAGATTCGCCCCGGTGTCAGACAGCGCCGCGAGTGAAGACACGACAAGAAGACAAGGGGGAAAAATGAATGTGCCAGTGACCCGCGCCATAAGACACCGTCAACACGCCCCGGTTCACGCGCCGGTGTATTGCGCCATCAGCGCGCGCACCGCCGGC
Organism: Polaromonas sp. JS666; assembly: GCF_000013865.1. NCBI lineage: Bacteria > Pseudomonadati > Pseudomonadota > Betaproteobacteria > Burkholderiales > Comamonadaceae > Polaromonas > Polaromonas sp. JS666. Next base: position 10,374 of record NC_007948.1, on the reverse strand, counting down.
TTGGCGCAGCGCTGCAAGGCCATCAGCAGGGCATGGTCGGGTCGGTCCACGCCGTGGCGGCTACGCAGGTCATGCTGAATCTGGCCCAGCAGCGACGCCGCCATTTCCGCATCGGCCAGTGCCCGGTGGGCGCGGCCCGCTTTAGGCAAGTGGTGGTAATCGACCAGCACGCCCAGTTTATGGCTAGGCGCCTGGGGGTAGAGCCTCCTGGACACCAGCATGGTGCAGGCAAACGGCTGGCTCGCCCTCTCCCCTGCACGGCTTAGCTCGGCCTCCCAGAACTTGCGGTCAAACGAGGCGTTGTGCGCCACCAGCGGCGCGTTGCCCACAAAGCGGTTGGCGTCAGTCATGACGGTCGCGGCATCGGGCGCGGAGGCCACCATCGCATTGGTGATGCCCGTCAGGCTGGTGATGAAGGCCGGGATGCGCACCCCCGCGTTCATCAGGCTCTGAAAGCGGTCCACCACCCGGCCGCCCTCCACCAGCACGATGGCCACCTCGGTGGCGCGGTCGCCCATGGCCGGCGACAGGCCCGTGGTTTCGAAGTCGATGACAGCAATGGGTTTCACAAAGCCGCCATCAGCCCAGCGGCCGCACGCCGATCAGCACGCCGTGGGCCCAGAACGCAAACCCGGCCCAGGCCACCAAACCCACCGCCATCGTGATGGCCGTGCCGGTCGCCGTGCCCGGCGGGTACACGGTCTGCGCCACCCGGTCCCGCCCCCGCGCCGCCTTGAAGCAAACCACCGCCCACACCAAAAAGGAGCCAAACAGCACCACGCCCGCCAGCGTGCCGTTGGCCAGCAGGTGCGCCAGGGCCCACACCTTCACCGACAGCAGCATGGGGTGATGCAGCGTTGCCTTGATGGCGTTGCGCGGCACATAGGTGGCCACCAGCAGAATGAAGGCAAGCAGCATCAGCAGCGCAGCCACATGCCGCATGCCCACGGGCGGCGTCCACAGCACCACCGGGCTCTGGCGCGCCAGGCCATAGCCCCACACCAGCAGCACAAAGCCGGCAATGGACAGCAGCGCGTAAACACCCTTCCAGGGCTTCTCGCCCACCTTCGCAATCATCTGCGTGCGCCAGCCATCGGCCACGATGCGCGTGGAGTGCACGCCCAAAAACAGGATAAGGCCCAGGATCAATACCGCCATGTGAACCCCTCAGGAGTAAGTTGCGGCAATTATGCGGCAGCGCCGTGCGCGCACGCATCAACCGCCATGGCTCCTACCCTTCGTCCTGAGCTTGGTCGTTGGGCATCGACACTTCGCTACCGTTCGCCTAGAGCTTGTCGAAGGGCTTCGACAAACTCAGGACAGGCCAAGCCAGGCTCAGCCCGAACAGTGTGATGTCATGCGTTACGGAACCATCAATAACAGCTGCCTACACGCGTACTGCCTGGGTTTCATGCCAGTTTTTCTTAGGGCTGGCCAGCAGGCCACCCACAGCGCCCCCATCAACCTGCCAGCGAGTCGCCGGCAGCCGCGTCAGCTGCAGGTTTGTCGTCCTTGGGATTGGCGCTCGCAGCGGCGGTGTGGTTCAGCGACAGCGTCACACCCACCGCCTTCTTCTGCACGGTATCCATTGCGTCCGAATCAGGCGCCACACCCCAGGCCATCGCCGTGGTCAGCACCACCAGCGAAGGAATGGCCCGCAGGTAGCGCGGACGCAACAGAAAGTATGCAAGCTTCTTCATACATGTCTCCTAGGCAGCAAAGGGCCGATGTTGCGCCGCCAAGATGACACGCCTGCGTCTGGCGTGTTGAGTTTTGTAAGGAATTGCCGCGACGTCCCCATCCAAGTTGGCGCCATTACCGCTTTCGCGAAAGCCGGCGCACCTGATTCGACCTCGGCTGCAAACCTTCTACTTCGTGACGCAACTTTAAAAGCTGCAATCGTGAAATTTCATCCAGAGTAGGCTGGATTTCCTTATGCCATTTTGCAAAACCAACAACCATGGCCACTAGACCGACTGCACCGATCGCTGCACAAGCCCATTGAAAAAATTCCTTATCCGATCGAGCCACTTCTATCTGACGCTGCAGAATCTGTCTTTTTGCCGCCTCTCGAACTGACGGGGTGGGTATCGCTTTCAACTCCTCAAGATCAACCACTGCAATCGACATAAATTCGTTGGTCGCCTTGGTGGTGTAGATGGTTGAAGCAAAGCAAAAGATGAAAAGGACCAACCCAAAAAGTGCGTAGAACTTGAAGATATTGTCGGTGGGAAGCGGTATTCGGTTCTCCATATGACTCCTCCTGAATGACAAATGCTTTGTACCAACTATATGCATTCCATTTGATCAATACTTCGGCCGTAGAGAGCCAACGTACTTATCCAGCCGCCCACGACTAATTGTGTCCCTCGTTCGAGCCCATGTCACCCCAGGCAATGCCCTGGGTCACAACATGGCTAGCTCAGCCTATGCTGAGTGCACCACAGCTATTCAGCAAACGGATGAAACATCCCGCAAAAGACCTTCCCGATTGGGGCGAAATGCCCACGCGCCCCGGCCTCTATTTATCTCTGTCACACGGGAGAGACTTTCCACAGCAAACGATGCGCGGCCGCGGCTTCCCCGGCCCAAAGATCGGGCCCGTGCTGTATGTGCGCACCCAATACGGCCAAGAAGTCACGCTTCGCTTTGCCAACAAACGTGATGCCGCACGGTTCTTCCCAAACGCCACCACCACGACGCACACACTGCAAGTTATAGAGGGAACTCTGGTCTACAGCGATAAATGCTTTGGAGATTGGAATGTTTGCTTCATCGCGGCAGAGTTCTGCGTTAAATAGCCTAAGACCTAACTCTGACTAAAGCCAATACTGCTCAAGTAATCAAAGGTTGGGTCATAGAAAGATGGGGCCCGGGTCGGGTCCTCGATATCTCCCTCGGGGACAACGATCACCATTCCTTGTCGCGCCCTTGTCAGCAACACACGGTAGGCGTTCTTTAAAAATGTCTGCCGGTGTGGCAAGTTAATCTTGTTCCACTTGCTCCCCACAAACGAACGATGTAGCCATCCGTCGTGCCCGTAACGAAAATCAGCGTCCCAAACTACACATGCCCAATCAAGCTCAAGTCCTTGGACATGGAATTCAGTTGCCACGTCCTCCAAATAGAACGATGACCGCACATCATGTTTTCCATCCAAGAACCAGTGGATTGGATCCATCGGCGACCTCACGTCAATTGCATGAGGCCTCAATCTCTGCGCTTGCGAAGAAACAACCATTCCAAACCGTTCCGAACCTCGGGCTTGCTGCTTAAGCCAACTCTTAGCCTTTTGCAGGCTTCGGGTAACAACGATTGGATAGCGGTCCTGAACCCGCGCAAGCATAGCCCTGGCGGCATCAGCGTCGCGATCCAACAAGTGTTTGACCAAGGCTGAAACATGCTCCGCTCGAAATGACCGCATTGACACGGCCAGATGAAGATGTTCGTTCAAGTGGACGCCTGGACGATCAGCAATTTCTCGCATGACCGCTCCTGCACCGTACTCTTCATCATGAAGTTGCGGAGAAATGTGAATTCGCCATTCTGGAAACGAGCGCTGCAATGATTGAATCCATTCGCCGATGCCGGCCTCCCCTGTATTGATTTCTTGTCCGCCACCTACCAAGCAAACTACAACCGCCCAGTCCTGGTGGCGGTCCAAACAAGAGATCAAGAACTCCGGCTCCGACAGCTTGAAGTCAGCCCGCCCTTTTTTACGACTCATAAAGGCGGCGGTCTGCTCAAGATTCCATGCGCGCTGCGCCTCGTCAAAAATTGCAACGTGTTCAACCGGTGGCCGCGCCATATCCTGCAAACAATCATCGCGAAAATGATGGACGTTCTGAATGAACGCCTTCACTTCACTGACGGCCGTGCCCTTCTTCATCTTTCGTCCCGTGGCCACCTCCCTCGACACCCGATCGCGCGCAAGAGCCTCCCTCAGGATATCGACCAGCGGACCATTCCCAGAAAGAAAGACGCTGTATAGCTCGCTGTCCTTGTCAATATGCTTGGTTGCAATGTTCAGCCCAACGAGCGTCTTTCCAGCACCAGGCACACCCGTGACGAAACAAATTGCCTTTCTGGAATTCTCTTTTGCGGAACGGATGACCTCTGCAACAGATTCAGAAGTCCGGCTCAGATTGATCGCACTCGCGTCATTGCGTGATATTTCGGCAACAGCATGCCCTCCGTACAAAGCCATTGCGGCTTCAACAATGGTCGGGGTTGGGTAATACCGCCCTCTTTCCCAAACAGAAGGGGAAATGATGGGTCCATCGCACAAAGCCAGCACTTGCTCAATAGCAACTGACAGATCATCTGACGCGACAAGGATTGGGCGAAGAACTATGTCGTCGTGGGCAGCAGCAACTACAGTTGCGCCGCTTTCAGCCCTCGTCGCAACAAGAATCGGAGCAACTGGTTTGTCATGACTTGTCTCATGAAAGTTTTTCAGATCCAGCGCGTAGTCCCATACCTGGTCAATTGCGCTGCTCGAAAACTCGGACTCGCCAACCTTAAATTCGAGAACGAATACGACGTGATCAATAACCGCGATCACATCGATTCGTTTGCCCAGCCTCGGAACAGAGTACTCAAAGTAAACTTTTCCACGCCGACGGTATGGGGCCAGGATTCGTTTAAGTATTCGAATCTGTTCTACCCATGCATCACGCTGAGTCCCTTCAACAGCAAAGGAACTGCGCCGTGAAAGAACCCCCAATATTTGGTCTGACGACTCACCGACGAACTCTTCAATGAGTTCTGAGTAGTAGGCCCGACTCGTCACAACTTGTTCAGGCGTTAGACATCAATATTCGCCGCCCGCAACGCATTCTGCTCAATAAACTCCCGACGCGGCTCGACCTCATCACCCATCAGCATGGTGAACACATGGTCGGCTTCAATGGCGTCGTCAATCTGCACGCGTAGCAAACGGCGCACCTGTGGGTCCATCGTCGTCTCCCATAGCTGGGCCGGGTTCATCTCGCCCAGGCCTTTGTAGCGCTGACGGGCGGTGGCGTTTTCGGCCTGGCCGATCAGCCAGGCCATGGCCTGGCGGAAGTCGCTGACTTTTTCTTCCTTCTGGCGCTCGCCTTCGCCGCGCATGACCTTGGCGCCTTCGCTGATGAGGCCGCGGAAGGTGGCGGCGGCATCGGCCAGGGTGGCGTAGTCGGCGCCGTGCACAAAGTCCTGCGTGATCACGCTGCTTTTCACGTTGCCGTGGTGGCGGCGGCTGATGCGCAGAATGGGTTTGTCGGTGCGGGTGTCAAACTCGCCGGCCACGTCGGCCGGCGCGCCCGTGGTGTTCAGTTCGCGCAGCTTGACCTGCAGCGTCACGGCGGAGGCTTCCGCATCGGCCACGGTGTCCAGGTTCAGGCTCACGCCGTCGGCAATGGCGCGCAGGGCTTCCGCGTCCATGAAGCCGCGCAGGCGGGCAATCACTGACTCGGCCAGCTGGTGCTTGCGGGCCAGCTCGGCCAGCGTGTCGCCGGTAAGCACGGTGCTTGCGTCGGCGCCGGTCTGCACGCTCGCATCCTTGAGCGCAATGCGCAGCAAAAAGCCGTCCAGTGCGGCGGTGTCCTTGAGGTACTGCTCTTCCTTGCCGGCCTTGACCTTGTACAGCGGTGGCTGCGCGATGTAGATGTGGCCGCGCTCGACCAGCTCGGGCATCTGGCGGTAAAAGAAGGTCAGCAACAGCGTGCGGATGTGCGCGCCGTCCACGTCGGCGTCGGTCATGATGATGATGCGGTGGTAGCGCAGCTTGGCAACGTTGAAGTCGTCAGTGCCGGGCGTGCCGCCAATGCCGCCGGCCTTGCCGATGCCGGTGCCCAGCGCGGTGATCAGCGTCAAAATCTCGTTGCTGGTCAGCAGCTTTTCGTAGCGGGCTTTTTCAACGTTCAGGATCTTGCCGCGCAGCGGCAGGATGGCCTGGAATTTACGGTCGCGGCCCTGCTTGGCGGAGCCACCGGCGGAGTCACCCTCGACCAGGTAGATCTCGCACATGGCGGGGTCTTTTTCCTGGCAGTCGGCCAGCTTGCCGGGCAGGCCCATGCCGTCGAGCACGCCCTTGCGGCGCGTCATGTCGCGCGCCTTGCGCGCGGCTTCGCGAGCGCGGGCGGCCTCAATGATCTTGCCGACGATGATCTTGGCGTCGTTCGGGCGCTCCTGCAGGTAGTCGTGCAACAGGCGGCTCACAATGTCTTCGACCGGGCCGCGCACCTCGCTGCTCACCAGCTTGTCCTTGGTCTGGCTGGAGAACTTGGGCTCGGGCACCTTCACGCTCAGCACGCAGCACAGGCCTTCGCGCATGTCGTCGCCCGTGACTTCCACCTTGGCTTTTTTGGCCAGCTCGCTGTCGTCGATGTATTTGTTGATGACGCGCGTCATCGCGGCGCGCAGGCCGGTCAGGTGGGTGCCGCCGTCGCGCTGCGGAATGTTGTTGGTGAAACACAGCACCTGTTCGCTGTAGCCGCTGTTCCACTGCATGGCGACTTCCACGCCGATGTTGGTGCCCTGGTCGCTCTGGCGGTCGCCCATGGCGGCAAACACGTTGGGGTGCAGCACCGTCTTGCCCTTGTTGATGAATTCAACAAAGCCTTTCACGCCGCCGGCGCCGGCAAAGTCGTCTTCCTTGCCGCTGCGCTCGTCTTTCAGGCGAATGCGCACGCCGTTGTTCAAAAAACTCAGCTCGCGCAGGCGCTTGCTCAAGATCTCGTAATGGAAATCGTTGTTCTCTTTGAAGATTTCAGTGTCGGGCAAAAAGTGGACTTCGGTGCCGCGCTTGTCGGTGTGGTCCATCACCTTCATCGGCGAGACATCCACGCCGTTGATCTGCTCGATGATGCGGTTTTGAACAAAGCCGCGCGAGAACTCCATGACATGCACCTTGCCGTCGCGGCGAATGGTGAGGCGCAGCATTTTTGACAGCGCATTCACGCAACTCACGCCCACGCCGTGCAGGCCACCCGAGACCTTGTAGCTGTTCTGGTTGAACTTGCCGCCGGCATGCAGCTCGGTCAGGGCAATCTCGGCGGCCGAGCGTTTGGGCTCATGCTTATCGTCCATCTTGATGCCGGTCGGAATGCCGCGGCCGTTGTCGGTCACGCTGATGGAGTTGTCGGTGTGGATGGTGACGACGATGTCGTCGCAGTGGCCGGCCAGTGCTTCGTCAATCGAGTTGTCGACCACCTCGAACACCAGGTGGTGCAAGCCGGTGCCGTCTGAAGTGTCGCCAATGTACATGCCGGGGCGCTTGCGCACGGCTTCCAGGCCTTCCAGGATCTGGATCGAGCCTTCGCCGTAGGCTTCTGAAGCGCCGGCCTGGTTGGTGTCGATTTTGGGCTGGAAATTGGAGCTTTCCTCGCCCGCAGTACCGTCAGTTACGTGCACCTGATCGGCCCCGTTCACATTGTTTTCTTCAGTCATAACCAGCTTTACTTCCAAATCTTTTCGATTTCTTCAATCTCTTGAATGACCAAACCCGCTCTAGCAAGCGGGTCTGTTTGAATTTGGGCGCGCTTTTTAGCGTGACCAAATACGTCAAATGCGCATGGGCATCACCACGTATTTAAAGGCCGCATCGTCGGGAATGGTGAGCAGCGCCGAGCTGTTGGAGTCGGCCAGCTCGATCTTCACCATGTCCTGCTCCATGTTGGCCAGCGCGTCGATCAGGTAGGTCACGTTGAAGCCGATTTCGATGGCATCGCCGCCGTAGTCGATGTCGAGCTCGTCAACGGCCTCTTCCTGCTCGGCGTTGTTGGACGCCACCCGCAGCGTACCGGGTTCGATGTTCAGGCGCACGCCCTTGAACTTCTCGCTGGTGAGAATGGCGGTGCGCTGCAGGCTGGCCAGCAGCGGCACGCGGCCCAGCGTGATGATGTTTTTGTGGTTCTTCGGAATCACGCGGTTGTAGTCGGGAAATTTGCCTTCGACCAGCTTGGTGACAAACTCCATGCCCTCAAAACTGAACTTGGCCTGGTTACCGGCAAACTGCATCTCGATGGCGCCTTCCTTGTCGCTGAGCAGGCGCTGCATTTCCAGCACCGTCTTGCGCGGCAGGATGACTTCCTGCTTGGGCACTTCCACATCGAGCGTGGCCGACGAGAACGCCAGGCGGTGGCCGTCGGTGGCCACCAGGCTCAGCTGCTTGCCTTCAGCCACAAACAAAATGCCGTTGAGGTAGTAGCGGATGTCGTGCACCGCCATCGCAAACGACACCTGGTTGAGCAGCTCCTTGAGCACCTTTTGCGGTACCGAGAAGCTGGGACCGAAGTTGGCGGCTTCCTGCACCAGCGGGAAGTCTTCGGCGGGCAGGGTTTGCAGCGTGAAGCGGCTCTTGCCGCCTTTGAGGATCAGCTTGCTTTGCGCCGACTCGAGCGACACGGTCTGGTCGCTGGGCATGGACCGCAGGATGTCGATGAGCTTGCGCGCACCCACCGTGGTGGTGAAGTTGCCGGCATCGCCATCAAGGTCGGCGCTGGTGCGGATCTGGATTTCAAGATCGCTCGTGGTGAGCTGCAGCTGCGCCCCGGTTTTGCGGATCAGCACGTTGGCCAGGATCGGCAAGGTGTGCCTGCGCTCCACGATGCCCGCGACCGATTGCAGTACCGACAAAACTTTATCCTGGGTGGCTTTCAGAACGATCATGAGTTCCTCTTGTATTTATCTTTAATTCTTTAATTCAAATTAGTAGTAGTAGTAAGGGCCACGCAAATCTGTGGATAGCGCTATTTTCCCCTTTTTGATCAACCACTTGGCGTTTGTTTAACTATGTGTTCAGAGGCCCTGTGAAGTCTCCGTAAAACATGAACAACTTTTGATTGTCATCGGCTTCTGTGGATAAGTCATGGGTTGTTCAAAAGTTGTCCCCATGGTTGTTGTGAACGTGTTATTCATCGACTTATGCCCTGAAAACTGAGTCATAAAGCATTCATTTCAGCCTTTCAGGGTTTGTTCCAGCACATGCAGTTGCTGGTTGAGTTCGGTCATCTGCTGGCGCTCGGCAGACATCTTGCGCACGGCGTGCAGCACGGTGGTGTGGTCGCGGCCGCCAAACAGCTCGCCGATCTCGGGCAGGCTTTTTTGCGTGAGCTCCTTGGCCAGGTACATGGCAATCTGGCGCGGCCTGGCAATGCTGGCAGGCCGCTTCTTGGAGTACATGTCGGCGACCTTGATCTTGTAATAGTCGGCGACTGTCTTCTGGATGTTCTCTACGGAAATCTGCCGGTTTTGAATCGACAGCAGATCGCGCAGGGCTTCGCGGGCCAGCTGGATGGAGATTTCCTTGAGGTTGAAGCGCGAATAGGCCAGGATCTTGCGCAGCGCGCCTTCGAGTTCGCGCACGTTGGAGCGCACGTTCTTGGCCACGAAGAACGCGACCTCCTCCGGCATGACCGTGCCTTCGGCCTCGGCTTTGCGGATCAGGATGGCCACGCGCATCTCGAGCTCGGGCGGCTCGATCGCCACCGTCAGGCCGGAGTCAAAACGTGACACCAGGCGCTCATGGATATCCGTCAGACCCTTGGGGTAGGTGTCGCTGGTCATCACGATGTGCGACTTTTTGGTCAGCAAGGCTTCGAAGGCGTTGAAGAACTCTTCCTGCGTGCGGTCCTTGTTGGCAAAAAACTGCACGTCGTCGATCAGCAGCAAATCGAGTGAGTGGTAGCGTTCCTTGAACTCGTCAAAAGTCTTGCGCTGGTACGCTTTAACCACATCCGAGACAAATTGCTCGGCATGGATGTAGAGAACTTTCGCCGCCGGGTTGTCCGCCAGCAGCTTGTTGCCGATGGCGTGCATCAAGTGCGTTTTGCCGAGACCGACACCGCCGTAGATAAAGAGGGGGTTGTAAAGCTGCCCCAGGCTGCTCGAGACATGCAGTGCCGCGGCCCGGCCCATGCGGTTGGCCGTGCCTTCAATGAGCGTGTCAAAGGTCAGCGCGCTGTTGAGGCGGTTCTTGAACGGGGCGCCTGCCGCTTCTTCGGGCACACCCAAACCGGCCGGCTCGGCAACGCCAACACCTTCAAAGCTTCGGGTCAATGACGCTGATTTTGCGGCGGGTTCACGAGGAGCGAGCGCTAACTCAAGAGAAATCCGGTGGCCCGAGATTTTTTCGAGCAAGGCAGAAATGCGGGCCGCATACTGGGCGCGTATCCAGTCCAGCTTGAAGCGGTTGCCGACCTGGATGGTGACTTTGGAGAGGTCCGCAGCCACGTGAACGACCAGCGGACGGATCCAGGTGTTGAACTGCTGCTCGGGTAATTCCTGTGCCAGATGGTCGACACAGTTTTGCCACAGATCGTGACTCAGGCTAGGGATGGAGACCTCACTCATGACGGGATTTGGCTGGGCTGCAGGTGCAAAGCAGTCAGC